>CAZUZW010000016.1:0-53756 GCA_964624855.1 uncultured Vicinamibacteraceae bacterium | reverse complement strand
GTCGATGACTTTGCCGATTCTGCGGTCACAATCAAGATCCGCATCAAGACTCGTCCACTCAAGCAATGGATGGTCGGCCGTGAATTACGACGGCGGATCAAAAAAGCATTCGATACGGCAGGAATTGAAATCCCATTTCCTCATATCTCCCTATATATGGGAGAAGTTTCGAATCCCTTTCTCACTCGGCCGATGACGGCGTCGGAGGAAGTGGATCTAGCTGAAAAACGTGCACAACAGGCGACTGTCAGGCAGACCTCGACTCGGCGTCGCACGTCGAGTGCACGTGACGCGAGTGACACCGAAGGCCTCGGGGACGTCGGTTAGAATTTACTTAAATTTGACTTAACCAATCTCTCGACGCTAACTAGATCCGCACATACCAACCGCCACTTGAGTACAAGTCGGCAAACACGTTAAAGTGAAATCAAGTGGCCGGCATAGCTCTTCTGTCCCATAACGGTTAAACCCGAGGCACGCAGAATCAACAGGAGATAACCAGTGCGGAAAGATAGAATGAGAAAAGATGGTGGGCGCTAGTGGATTCGAACCACTGACCCCCGCCGTGTGAAGGCGATGCTCTACCACTGAGCCAAGCGCCCGAGAATAAAAGTTCTGATCGGTGCCAGCCAAGTGTACCGCAACGGCTCCTTACCGAGCAATCACCAGACGGGAAGTTTCAAGAACCCACGAGAACTTATACGTGCAGCCTCTAGCGTGCTTGGTCGATCAACGCTCGAAGCAATCTCGCGTACTCTCGGTCTGCATCGGCCACGGCGGTCGAATAGTCAACTCCCGCCGTTCCCGTACCGTCTAGTCGAAGGATACCGGAGCCATCGTCATACATGTCAACACCAGCATCGTTTGCCAGTAAACCATTCGCACCCACGTCCGTAACCAACACTTTCGTGCCGTCAATCGAAGCAGTATTAAGATCGATATAAACGTCCCTAAACTGTCGATTCTCTATCTTTTCATCGACATATAGCGGCACCTCGTATTGCGCCGATACCACGAGAAGTTGACCAGGAAACGCGAGAGCGGCAATATACCGACCTTCATCGGAGCCATCCTTGACAGCAATAGCATCAAGTTGGCCAGCAGTCATTACTTCCGACAACTCAGCAGCAAGTGGTGCCGATTGTGATTCTTGAGCGCCAGCGGAGCCAACGAAAAATACCACACAGGTGAATAAATTAAACATAAACCCCGGACGTGATTTGTTTCTTAGCATCGCATTACCTCAAAAAGCGGTCCAAGCGATCAGGCAACAGCCAGACCGTGACGTTTTATTACCGGTAGAAGCTCACGTCAACGTCACATGTACGATAGTCCAACCAAACAGTCAACCTATAAATAAAGCCTCTTCGTCATCCGCCACGGTCTTCTTCGTATCACTCGATTCCTCATCAGTCTTCCCTCTTGAACCTCGCAAAATACTCAAGGCAACCTTAAAACCTTCTAGCAGGGCAGACCCATGTCGAAACGGCTCGATTAAAGCATCCTGCGTCACCAGGGTCACGCGATCGAGACGTTCCGCTAAACGTCCAAACAGCTGGTCAACCCTCTCCATTTGAGCTACCGCCAACGATGTCGCGCGGCTCATGTCCGCGCCCATTTCATTCATCCTAGCGAGGGTTGGTTTAAGTTCAGTCTCAATGACATCCGTCAGCCGGTCTACCCTTCTTGCCAGTCGTGCACCATAGACAATAAGGCCGACTTGCACCAAAGCCATAATGACTGTCGCGGCGGCAATCGTCCCAAGGAACACAGTCTCCATTACCCGTTCTCCTGCATTGACTGTGACTCGGAGTCTCGAGCTTCGTCGTAGGCTTCTCGGCCACGGTCAATTGCTGTGGTCAGATGCTCTCTTTGCTTCTTGATGAACTCGGCACCCTGGCGCGCAGCGCGACCCGCCTTATCACGACCTTCTCGAGCACGCTCATTCAGCACCCGCCTAGTCTCACTTCCAGAAGTAGGCGCAACTAACAACGCGGTGGCCGCTCCCGCAATTGCACCCATCAAAAAGGCCATCATCATGACACCAACATGGGCGTCACTATCTCGTGGCATAACTCCTCCTTTCGAACATCAAGACTGCAACATACATCATCTATCAATTCATCATTTTCTCATACACGATTACCCAAGCCGAGTTCGTGATTCCGAAGTTGCTTGATTTGGTCGCGGAGTCCTGCAGCTCGCTCAAATTCAAGATTGGCCGCAGCTTGCCGCATGTCCTGCTCTAAACTCACGATATGTGCATTGAATTCAGCAGTCGTCTCAAATGTTGGTAAGACTTCTTTCGAAGATGGCACAGTGACGTAGTCTCGCTCGTAGGGACTCGACAGGACGTCATCAATATGCTTCACAATCGACTCAGGAGTAATAGAATGTTCTCGATTGTACGACTCTTGCAGTTCTCTCCGCCTCGACATCTCATTTATAGCCGCCCGCATAGAATCCGTCATGGCATCCGCATACATAATGACTAACCCGTTAACATTTCGTGCAGCTCGTCCAGATGTTTGAATCAGCGAACCAGCGGACCGCAGGAATCCTTCCTTGTCAGCATCCAATATCGCAACGAGAGACACTTCTGGCAAATCAAGACCTTCGCGCAGCAAATTAATGCCGATTAGTACATCAAACTGGCCCTTACGAAGGTCACGAAGGATTTCAACGCGCTCAAGGGTATCTATGTCCGAGTGAAGATAGCGAACCCTCACGCCAAGCCCTTGATAGTACTGGGTCAAGTCTTCTGCCATCCGCTTAGTAAGCGTAGTCACCAGAACACGTTCACTTTGCTCCGTTCGCATCCTAATTTCGTGCAAGAGATCATCTACTTGCCCACGGACTTCACGAACATCCACTTGGGGATCAACGAGTCCCGTCGGACGAATAATCTGTTCGACGACTGCACCGCCGGCACACGACAACTCATACGGGCCCGGTGTCGCTGACACACTGATGACTTGACCAACCCGCTCCTGCCATTCCTCAAAACTGAGCGGTCGATTGTCGAGCGCGGATGGCAACCGAAATCCGAAATCCACCAAAACGGTCTTTCGAGACCGGTCGCCATGGTACATACCCCGAATCTGAGGAATCGTCTGATGGCTCTCATCTATGATGGTCAAGGCGTCATTCGGCAAATAGTCCAAGAGCGTTGGCGGCGGCTCACCTTCCTCTCTGCCAGACAAGTGCCTTGAGTAATTCTCGACACCGTGGCAGTACCCAATCTCCTTAATCATTTCTAAATCAAACATCGTCCGTTGATGTAAACGTTGAGCCTCACTAAACTTTCCATCCTTCTCAAGTCGAGGTCTCCAGTCGTCTAATTCCGACTTAATTCTTGTCACGGCCTCAAGAGTACGCTTTCTCGGTGTCACAAAATGAGATTTTGGATATACGACGATCTTGTCGTGCTGTTTCAATGTTTTACCTGAGATTGGGTCAAATGTCTCAAGGCGCTCAATTTCTGTCCCGAACAATTCAATGCGAAGAGCCCGTTCTTCGTAAGACAGAAAGACTTCAATGACATCACCACGAACGCGAAAGACTCCCCGTGAGAAATCGTGGTCGTTTCGCTCATATTGAATTTCTACCAGTTGCTTTAAAATTGATTCCCGACCGACGTCTTGACCGCACTCCAGAGGCAATACCATGCCGTAGTAGGCTTCAGGAGAACCTAGGCCGTAAATACAGGAAACACTTGAGACAATAAGGACATCACGTCGCTCGAAAAGGGACCGCGTCGCGGACAGTCTCATTCGGTCGATCTCCTCGTTTATTGTGGCTTCCTTCTCAATGTAAGAATCTGTAGATGGAACATATGCCTCCGGCTGATAGTAATCGTAATAACTAACAAAATACTCGACGGCATTCTCTGGAAAAAATCGGCAGAACTCTTGATACAACTGAGCTGCAAGAGTTTTATTGTGAACCATCACCAGAGTTGGACGGTTCTGAGCGGCAATGACCTGGGCCATTGTGAAAGTCTTCCCAGACCCAGTAACCCCTAAGAGAACCTGATGTATGTCACCACGTACAAGCCCATCATTAAGTTCAGTAATGGCACGTAGTTGGTCACCACGAACTTCAAACTCCGACACCAAGTTAAACACATCATTTGTGGAACTCATCGCTGTGGAAAACGACTGTCCTTTGTCAGCCACAAGGAAGCAGTCATAATATTCCTGCGTGTCTTAACGCTGTCTTGAACCGGGTTCCTGGTACAACGCGTAGTATCCAGGGCGAGTTCGAGTATCAACATCTCTCAACTCGGACCGTGTCGGTTTCACCTTGACTTCGACGCTGCGCCACGTTCCATCCAAGTTCGAATTGGTTGAAATGTAACCTAGCGCATAACGTGTTTCGAGTTCTCGTCCAATATCCTCGTAGATACCATCAAGAGCATCAACCTCGGTTGGAAAAAACACTCGACCGCCTGTAATTTCGGCTAACTGCTCGAGTTTCATTCGTTCACGCAGTCGGTCCGAAGAAGGAATATTGCCCTGAAAACCGATGGCATAGACAGTCACATCAGAGGCTCGCAGTAGTTCAATAGTCTCGGAAAATGGCATTCGACTCCGAGTGTCGTATCCATCGGAGTACATCAGCAACACCTTACGCCCGTCTTGATCAAACGCTCCGTCGAGATAGACACCCAGTGCATCATAGAAGGCAGTCATCACACCGCGCCGCCTGTTCCTGATGCGTTCGATGAGCCTTGGGACATCATTCTGACTGTAGCGTCCAACTCGAACTGTTTCATCGAAGTCAACCAACGTCATGTCTTCCGCATACGTAATGGTATTGAGAAATCGAATTGCAGCCGTCTTTGCGAGTCGCTCGTCGTTCCCACCCATACTCGCACTCGCATCCAACAGCACCCCGAGATGCATCGGAAGACTCTCATTGTCCACATTCATACCTCGAGAGAAATACTGAATTTCTTGAAGTTCACCATCTTCATATATCTCAAGGTCTTCTGGACTCAAATCAACTACTGGCTCACCATCTTCATCGACGACAGTAACACCCACATGGACCAGGTTAATGCTACTCGTGAACAAGGGACTCTGTGCAGATACAACTGGTGAGACAAGTAAAAATGTCAGGACGTTAACCCAGATTCGTAGCATGAAAAGTCCCTCAGGTGAAAGCCTGCTACTCAGTCTAGATAATAGCTTAAGCGCCGAAGCGGACCAACAATTCGTATAACGAACCACATTAATCTACAACTGACTACAACATCTGCCGCTGCGCCAAAGAAACCGGACCTCCTATCTACGAAGACTTCCCACCGTATAATCAATAACCCTAATGCGGTGTGTTGCAGTCTGCCAAACAACTCAGGTCGCCCGCAATCTATGGCAAGCTCTGGTTCCAGATCTCGATGTCGAAGTAATTGTCAAAAACAAAACGTTGTACCGGCAACTACATAATGCCGGCGTTTCCGTACGTGTGGCTGATCCACGACGAATTGACAGTTACGTGAAGTGTGATGTTGGTCCAGCTACGTGTGTCATTCTCGAGGACGATGGTCAGCATAGTGTTAAACGTCCACTTCAGGCCATCCTTGATGCGGGTGCTGTGCTTGTATATGTCCTGACGGCGACCGGAAACAACAAGTCCGCACGAGTCAACGATTGGCGCACAGACTTTCCAGATGTGTCTCCGATTAGTCTTAGCCACTTAATAAAACACTCTCTGATAGACGCACTCGGGCGTTCATTTACACGGGCACGAGTAAAACAGTACCAACGCTACTTTTCGGACGCCAACCGTGTCCTAATACTCCTACACAACAACCCAGATCCTGACGCACTAGCAAGCGGATTAGCTTTACGCAGTCTTCTGCATCGGACGAAGAACACCGCAATCATTGGTTCTTTCCAAGGAATAACGCGGCCAGAAAATATCCGCATGGCCAATCTCTTAGATATCTCCGTCGATCTCGTCACCAGAAACTCACTAGATAATTTCGACCGAATTGCCACCGTAGATGTCCAACCCAATTACTTTGGAGAGCTTCTCAGTCACGTCGACTTAGTTATCGATCATCATCCAGACCACACCGGAACCTCGGCGACGTTTTCCGACATACGCCCAGACTACGGGTCTGCATCGACAATCTTGACGGAGCACCTCCAGGCCGTCGAGGCAAAGATATCTGAGCGAACTGCTACCGCGATGCTCTATGCGATCAAATCAGACACTCTGTTTCTAAGTCGGCAAACAAATCGAGAAGATCTTGAGGCCTTTACCTTCCTTTACCCATTAGCCAATGCAGCGCTTGTCAGAAAAATGGAAGGCGGTGGCATTACCACCGAACGATTGACGTTTGTTTCCCACGCGGTTAAGTCCGCTCAAATGCGCTCCCAAATCTACTCTGCCCATATAGGCAAAGCACCTCGTGAAGACCTCGTAGCCTATGTCGCTGACTTTCTCCTGCAATTGGATGACATAAAATGGTCGATTGTCTCAGGACAAGTTGGCGACGAACTAATCTTCTCGGTCAGGAACTCAGGATACTCACGAAACGCTGGAGAGTTCGTTAGGAGGTTCTTCGAGAAAATTGGAAAGGCCGGTGGCCATCGCGCAATGGCGAAGGCCGTGGTACCGATTGACGCCTTTCGGCAGAAATTTGGCAATCTCAATTCATCGCAAATCTCTGCTCTACTTCTAACACTGGCGACAGAATTCTTGACCAATTCACATAGAAATGAATAAAGCCAAGCAACTCCAGATCCGAATCTACGACAGTTTGCCTGAAACCCTTTAGTGAGATTGACAATATCACCGCTGTTAAACATCCGGCCGAGGAATAATCAAAGAATCTGCCGGTGAATCTGCAGGCGACTCTGGTGTCGTTAACACTTGCGTGCCGATCCCCTCTCCACTCGCACCGAGCACTGGATCGACAAACTGTTTAAATCCATCATCACTACCGACCGCCATAAGGTCGGGAGGTGTAAATAAACGATCAGACTTTTCGTCGTATATCCCTGAGAAGTCAAATGCTCCAAGAGGATTATGGCTGGGATGTATATGGAACACGGCTTGAAATGACGACTTCCATGCTGCTAGCGCGTCTCGAAGCGCAGAAGTCTCCACGGCAAGCAAGAATTCACCAACTCGACCTCGTAAATCCCGCCGTCCAGCAGTTAACGAATGCGGCCCTTTCGGTTCTGGTACCCCTGACACCAAAATCACTTGCTCGACCCCAGCAAGCGACACCTCTTCCAACAAACGGCCAATTGCATCGGGACGGTCACATAGACGGTGGGTCTCGTCACTCCAGGCGGTACCAGTGCCAAACTTTGTCAGATGCGCTTCGGTCACAACGGGAGCTCTAACCGAAGCAGATAGGACATCAACCGCATGAACTTGAGCCGGACCAGAAAGATCTATGGTTTCCATGTCGCGACCAGTTTCTTCAACTCCGAGACGGCGACCGAAGAACGAATCATGATCGTCTGATGCTAGTAGACCAAATACCAAATCCCGGCGAGCATCGAGATCATGCACAGTAACTATCAGTTCCCGAAATCCAGGTTGACCGACATTGTTAGACAACAATTCAACGTAACGTTCTGATAGATCATGAACCTCGGGTTTGGAGATCTTCGCGGCGCCACGCATGACTGCCCAGAGATGATCTGTAAAATGATTCTTTATTCGAGAAACGCTAAGTGGCGCACCGAACAGACGCCACAACACCACTCCCTGAGATCGAGGATGTTTCCGCCATATTCGTGGTAATAGTTCGCCCACTACCAGAACGCCGATAAAAATCAGCAATGCAATCGATATAAATCGCGGAATTATGAGCGGTAAAACATCAGGCTGGAAAACCGCTTCAACTAATCGCGTGTAACTAAGAGCTAACCGATCTCCAGCGTTGAGACCAGCTAGGCGCAAGATAAAGCCAACCGGATAAACTATGGCCGCTGTGACAATTGCGATAAGAGGAACAAGGAAAGCTGACAGAGCAACTAACAACGCCAAAATGGCTGCCTTTACCGTTAGTCGCCAATCATAGAACTTCCTAGAAAACCGAGAGTTCCAAGCACCTTCGTTATCCCAAAGGGCCGTTCCTCCGTCAACTGCTGAAAACATCGCACTCACAACACCAATCCCCCGGCCAGCTACCAAATCAATCTTCACGCCGGCCTCCTGCAAAGACCGGAGCACACCAGCGTGATAAGCACCAGCTGTACCACTGCCAGTCAAGACCAGAGCTGTCTTGCGTTTGGGTGAATAGCGAGGCGGTGAGTGCGATGGGTTAGACGTGATCGGACTCCCTTATTGAGCGTCGTGAAGGGTGACCAACTTAACAACCTCAAACTCCCGCTTCCCACCTGGAGTTGGAACTAGAACCTCATCCCCTACTTCCTTGCCCACAAGGGCTCGACCGATGGGCGATGCTGTAGAAATATGACCCTTACTAGGGTCTGCGTCCTCGGCCATCACCAATTCGTAGGTGACGGTGTCTCCACCTGCTTCACGAAGTTCCACAGTAGAACCGAAAGCTGCGCGATCTCTAGGCAACTTGTCAAGATTCATAAGGGCGATATCGGATACCCGTTTCTGAAGCAGGCTAATCTGGGACTCAACCAATCGCTGCCGTTCCTTCGCCGCCTGATATTCAGCATTCTCCCTCAAATCACCGTGCTCACGTGCTTTCTGAATCTCTTTCGGAAGGTCATGCTTCAATTCCCGGTCCAAAGCCTGAATCTCATCTTCAAATCGTTTGAGTATCTTTGATTTCATTTAAAAGCTAGCCTAGCACATCTGATATCCTCCTCAGACTCAAACCCCCACAACTATCAGACTGGTCGCTGCAGTGAACACCATTACCAGCCGGCAAAATCCGCTCGTCACCAAGTTCCGGAGTGGCCGCATGGGACGGCTCCCCAAAAAACAAGTTTTACTTGATGGCGCCAGACTTATCGAGGATGCCCAAGACTCAAAAGTAAAAATTGATGTCGCCCTTTTCTCAGTATCAGCATTGAAACGAGACGCTAAATTGACGGGCTTGGCAAAACGGTTAGCGGACTCCGGAGCCAGAGTTCTCAACGTATCAGAAGTCGTAATGCGAGCGGTAAGCCCCGTTCAAACCCCTTCTGGTGTAGTTGCTATCGCCATTCACCAGCCATATCCATTAACCCGCATTATGAACAACATCAAGAATGGTCTTGTTCTGGTTGCAGTTGGCGTACAAAACCCAGGTAACGTTGGTTCAATCATCCGAACAGCAGAGGCAGGAGGCGCTAACGCGGTTATCGTAACGGAAGGAACAGCTGACCCTTTCGGTTGGAAGGCTTTGCGGGGTGCAATGGGCAGCTCTTTTCGACTACCTGTTGCATCCACAACAAACCTAAAGAAGCTACTTAGCGTCGCAAAACAGCATGGAGCTAAGGTGGTGGCTGCAGTACCACGAGGAGGCACCGGCCTTTATGACGCAGACTTAACCGCTCCCACCTTTCTCCTGGTTGGCCAAGAGGGCACGGGTCTGGAACAAAAAGTCGGCATAGATATTGATTTTCAACTCTCAGTTCCAATGCAACCCGGCGTCGAATCATTAAACGTTAGCACTGCTACCGGACTTATTATCTACGAAGCGAGACGTCAGGCGATTCATCGCCCGCGTCGTAGTAACCTGAAACATTCGAACAATCGTCGTAGGAATAACCGGAGTGAAAAATGAAATCAGGTGAGCTATTCGAGCCCCCATCAATGAATCCACTCAAGGCCCCTACAACACCTCTCGCCGAAAGGATGCGCCCGAGGACTTTGGATGAATTCATCGGACAGGACTCAATATTGGCACCCGGCCAACCGCTTCGAGAAGCGATCAATGGAGATACACTCCAATCAATCATTCTGTGGGGTCCTCCCGGAACGGGAAAGACCACCCTTGCCCGTTTAATCGCGAGCATGACTGAAGCAAAATTTGTTGCCTTCAGTGCCGTTCTTTCGGGTATCAAAGAAATCAGGTCTGTCATGGAGGTCGCAGAATCAGGACGACGATATCAAGATCAACGGACAATACTTTTTGTCGACGAGATTCACCGTTTCAACCGGGCACAACAGGACGCCTTTCTACCTCGGGTCGAAGCTGGAGACATCGTGCTCATTGGAGCAACGACTGAAAACCCTTCATTCGAAGTAAACGCTGCCCTGTTATCACGCTCAAGAGTGTTTGTGTTGAACCCACTGACCGTCGAAAACCTTGTGTCGGTGTTACAACGGGCCTTAAATGACCCAGACCGAGGTCTCGCCCACAAAAAGCTTACAGTTGCAACTGAATCCCTCGAAGCAATCGCCAGACATGCCAATGGTGATGCGCGGGTCGCACTTAATTTGCTCGAATTGTCGGCCACAATCGCGGCGCCCAGAGACGACAAGAATAGGCGCGGCAGTCAAAAGAACACAGGCGATGCTGGGATCATTGACAATGAACTAATCTCCAAGGCTGCCCAGCGACGGTCGCTCGTTTATGACAAGTCCGGCGAAGAACACTTCAACCTTATTTCCGCATTGCATAAGTCAATGCGAAACTCCGATGCCGACGCAGCAATCTACTGGCTTGCCCGGATGATAGAAGCCGGAGAAGACCCTCTGTACATCGCTAGACGCTTAGTGCGTTTCGCATCCGAAGATATCGGCAATGCCGACCCACAAGCTCTGAGTCTCGCCGTCGCAGCCAAGGAAGCCGTACACTTCATCGGAATGCCGGAAGGTAATACAGCCTTAGCACAAGCGACACTCTATCTATCACTCGCTCCAAAAAGTAACGCGACCTATTTAGCCTACGGACAAGCTGCTCACGACGCTCACAATGACATTGCTGAACCTGTGCCGCTGCATCTTCGAAACGCTCCAACCAAACTCATGAAGAATCTCGACTATGGAAAAGACTACCAATACGCTCACGATCATTCGGAAGGAACAACAGCGATGAAATGTCTTCCGCCTCAACTCGAAAATCGGCGTTACTACACACCACGAGGACGTGGGGCCGAGCAAGTCATACGAGAGCGAATGTCAACTTGGCGTGAAACGCAAGGCAAGAAACAGATGGGGACGAAAGATTAGTGGTTGGTTTTCTCTATTATGTCGGACGCTTCCTTCAACTATTCGGCATGTCGCTGTTATTGATGGCAATCATGACCGCAGGGCCGCTGGGACCCAGTCCCCGTATCTTTGGCACCGGTATCGCAGTATTCGGGCTGGGATGGCTAATCGTAAAGATATTTCTAAAATAATCACAATGCTGCAATGATTTCAGCGATCAAAACTGTTTTCAATCTCACTTCTGGTCAGTCGTAGTACGACTGGTCGACCATGTGGACAAACCGTCGAAAACTCAGTCCGGCGGAGTCCATCCAGTAAATACACCATCTTGTCATGGGTCAGCCTATCGTTCGCCTTAACCGCAGCGTGGCAGGACGTTGTAGCAGCTAAACGTCTGATCACGTCATTCACCTGAGCCCCGGCGTTAAACCCTTCAGCATCGGCTGCTAGTTCCCTTACCGTAGATTCCGCCTCAGTTCGCTCAAGCAATCCTGGAATCGTAACAATCTGAATGCTTGCACCACCAAAGTCTCTAATCTCAAATCCGAGCTGTTCTAACTGCACAGCACGCGCTTCAAGAGCTTCTCGCTGAGTCGCAGCAAGATCAACCACAATAGGAGTCAAAAGACGCTGCCCTTCCACGGGACCAGCCGATAGCTGAGCCATAACCTGTTCAAAGAGAATCCGCTCATGAGCAACATGCTGGTCAATAATTGCTACGCCTTCATTATCGACAGCGATGATAAATGTATCGCGAAATTGCCCCAACGGCATCAGGGGCCCACTCTTGTCTATTACGGCATCTTCATCAAGACCTCTGCCGGTCGATCTAGAACTCGATTGAGACGATCCACTTGCCTCCTGAAGTCGAGCGGCGCGCATAACCTCGGTAACAGTTGACCAATGACTAACCGGAGATATCCCGGAAGTAATGCCTGGAATTGACCGCGGGATCGGAGAATTGGAAGAAGTCGAAGACTCGGTCGGATGAAGACCTACTGGCATTGGCGTCGATTCTGGCTCTCCTAAGGCGTCACCGACCGCTCGGCGAACCAACTCATGAATGAGAGACTGTTCCAAGAAACGAACCTCAGCCTTCATCGGGTGAACATTTACATCGACCTGATCAGAAGGCAGATCAATGAACAAATGAATCTCCGGTGACCTCAACTTGACAGTAGCTCGAGCGTAGGCATCATGGACGGCATGAGAAATAGTGCGATCTTTGATAACGCGTCGATTCACAAAGATATTTTGAGTGCCCCTTGCCGCCCCATGTCTACTCAGAGCCGCAGCAAATCCCTGAATGACGACCCCTGCGGCAGTCTTTTCAACCTTGACGAGATCCTCACGGTCACCGTATACCTGAAAGAACCTTTCGTCTAGTGTTCGAACTTGAGGATATTGCAAAACACGCCGTGCGCCATTAGTAAGAGAAAATCCAACTTCAGGATGCCCCAAGGCTAACTGCGTTATTGTTCTTGAGACCTGCGATGACTCGGCCCCATCGGACTTAAGAAACTTCCGGCGAGCCGGAACGTTGTAAAAAAGCTCTGTTACTTCGACCACCGTCCCGTTTGGCATTCCAACTTCGCTAGGTGTGCCCATAGAGCCACCATCAACACGAAGTTCGACCCCATAGGGCACGTTGGACATCTTCGTCCGCAAACTTAAATGAGACACAGAAGCAATACTAGGTAACGCTTCCCCCCGAAATCCCATCGTATTGAGACCCATAAGATCATCGAGTCTACTTAACTTACTAGTCGCATGACGCTCCAGAGCCAACTGCGCGTCTTCCGGGCTCATGCCTGTGCCGTCGTCTTGGACGCGAATCAGTCTTTTACCACCACCCTTAACGGTAACGTCAATTCGCCTCGAACCAGCATCAATCGAATTTTCTACCAACTCTTTTAGAGCTGAAGCCGGTCGCTCAACGACTTCACCAGCCGCGATCTGATTCGCCAGCTCAGGTGAAAGACGATGTATGGCAGGCATGTTCTATATCCGTGTCATTCCGAGTCTGCAAGAAGTGCGGCATGGGCCGCGGCGAGGCGGGCTGTCGGTATCCGATATGGAGATGCACTCACATAATCCAGGCCAACGCTAGCAAAAAACCGAATTGAAGCAGGGTCTCCTCCATGTTCTCCGCAGACACCCAATTTAAGACGAGGGGCACTTGCACGACCTTTTTCAACTGCCAACCGAACCAGTTCACCCACTCCTTCAATATCGATCGATGCAAATGGATCTCGGTCGATAATTCGACGTTCACGATAGACGCGCAGAAATTTCTGCGCGTCGTCACGAGAAAATCCAAAGGCCATCTGTGTTAGGTCGTTCGTCCCAAACGAAAAAAAGTCGGCTTCCTTAGCAATCTGATCCGCGGTTATCGCACCACGAGGAACTTCTATCATCGTGCCTACTAAGTACTTAACTTTTACGCCCATCGCCTTCATTGCATCGGCCGCAACTCGGTCAATAAGTTCCCTTTGGTCCTGAAACTCCTTTACGTGTCCAACTAGAGGAATCATGATCTCCGGAACAATTTTGTATCCCTCTTCCGCGAGCTGGCAGGCCGCTTCTATGATCGCTCGCGTCTGCATTTCCGTAATCTCAGGATAACTAATTGCTAGACGAACGCCACGATGCCCCATCATAGGGTTAAATTCATGCAACTGCTCTACCCGCCGTAGTAAATCCCGCTTCTGAACCAGTTCCGCATGCTTACCCGTTGCCACCTCAAGAAGCGCGATTTCCACCATCAACTCTTCTCGCTTCGGCAGGAATTCGTGAAGTGGCGGATCAACCAACCGAATCGTTACAGGCTCACCTTGCATAGCCTTGAAAAGGCCATAGAAATCCTTCCTCTGTAGAGGAAGCAACCGATCCAGCGCTGCGCGTCGATCCAACACTGTCTGAGACAAAATCATCCGCTGCATGATCGGCAGTCGGTCCTCTCCAAAGAACATATGCTCCGTCCGACAGAGACCAATTCCTCGAGCACCGAACTCGTAGGCCGTCTCAGCTTGATTCGGAAGATCTGCATTCGCCCTGATACCCAAAGACCGACATTTGTCTGCCCACGACAAAAGTCGCGAAAATCGCTGAAAGAGATCGGAACGTTTAGGTTTGAGCTCTCCATTGAGAACCTGAAGAATTTCACTCGGTTTTGTATCGACGCGACCCAATTTAACTTCACCGGAAAGACCATCAAACGAAAGATATTCGCCTTCCCTAATTACCTGTTTGTTAACCGTAACGGTCCGGTTCTCTTCGTCAACCCATAATTCTCCCGCACCAACCACTGACGGTTTTCCCATTTGACGTCCAACCACAGCAGCATGCGATGTCATCCCGCCAGTGGCTGTCAACACACCATTCGCTACATGCATGCCATGAATGTCATCCGGAACAGTTTCCTTCCGAACCAAAATTACCGATCTTCCTTTTCTTGTCCACGACACCGCATCATCCGCAGTGAAAACAACCTGTCCGGAAGCGGCCCCTGGTGAAGCTGGCAGTCCTTTCGTTGTCACCGGAAACGACCGCCACGCGGTCGGGTCAAACACCGGAGCAAGTAGTTGGGAAAGAGAATCTGGATCGACTAATAGCACCGCCTCAGATTGATTAATCAGTCGTTCAGCGACCATATCGGTCGCAATAACAACCGCGGCATACCCGGTTCTCTTTCCACTCCGGGTTTGCAGCATAAACAGTTCTTCGTCTTGTATCGTAAACTCAAAATCCTGAACATCTTAGTAATGGCGCTCAAACCGGTTCGTGATTCGGCGAAGTTGCCGATAAGCTTTTGGCATCACTTTCTGTAATTCACCGATCGGTTGTGGTGTGCGGATACCGGCGACCACATCTTCTCCTTGCGCATTGACCAAGAATTCTCCATAGAATTCACGAGCACCCGTGGCGGGGTTCCGTGTAAACCCAACACCTGTGGCTGAACGGTCACCCGTATTGCCAAACACCATTGCCTGGATGTTGACTGCTGTACCAATCTCGTCAGGAATGTCGTAGATTCTTCGATACTCGATTGCGCGTGGATTTTGCCAAGACCGAAATACAGCGTCTCGGGCCATTCGAAGTTGCTCAAAAGGGTCCTGAGGGAATTTACGCCCCGACTCACGCCGCACAACATCTCTGTATCGTCCAACCACATCAAGCAGATCTTGTTCATCAAGTTCCGTATCCAAACGAACACCACGTTCGTCTTTAACCCCGTCAAGCATGTGATCGAACGCCTCTTTCGGAATCTCAAGTACAACGTTGCCAAACATCTGAATGAACCGGCGATAACTGTCGGCTGCAAAACGGCCATTAGACGTCCTGCCCTTGAGTCCTTCCACCGCATCATCGTTCAGACCCAAGTTGAGAATCGTGTCCATCATGCCCGGCATAGAAAATTTCGAACCTGATCTCACCGACACCAACAAAGGATCGGTTTTTGAACCCAGTTTGAATCCGGTCACGCGTTCAAGTCGACGAAGATGCGTGGCCATCTCCTTTTCGATCCGATCAGATACCTTCTGGCCACCTTCATAGAACAATGTGCAAACATTGGTGGACACAGTAAAACCAGGAGGCACAGGCAATCCGGCATTAGTCATCTCGGCTAAACCAGCTCCCTTACCTCCAAGTAGATCCCGCTTCCTACGGTCACCATCCGCTTTTCCAGCACCAAAAAAGAAAATGTTTTTTGCTCGGCTGGCCTTGGAAGCATGAACGGCGCTTTTCGTCTTCCTACGCACTCGCCGGGAAACCGTGGTCGCGTTACTGCCAAGTGAACTACTAGATTTCTTCAGTCTTTTGGTCGAAACTTTTTTCTTAGCCATACAAAATCATTGTTGTCTCTTAATAAGGATAAGGTTAATGGTTTATGTTGAAGACTCGTCCTCTGGCACAATCTCTGAAACGTCGGCGAGACGACTGACAAGACGCTCGACACGTTTCATCAGGTGTAAACGCACCTCCCTCACATCCGGATCATCAACCATAACGAAAACCTCCGTAAAGAATCGGTCCACTGCTGGACCTAACATCGCCGCCTGCGCGAATGCCTCGCGATACCCGCCACCAGTTGACACGGCATCGTCGATGACCGGCCGCCGTTTCTCTACTTCCGCGAACAGCGCCTCCTCGGCTCGCTCGGTGAGCCGTGATGACAGACGGCGATAATCAGTACTCTCCGCAGCAAGAAACTCCTCGTCAGAGATCTCCTTGGCTATATTCTTCACTCGTTTGAATAGGTTTGCTAACTGCCTAAACTCGGTCGTGTCGGTAAATTCTGGAAGTACCTCGAGTTTTTGACGTGCGTCGAGAGGAAGGAGATCGTCCAGTAATGTTTGTTTGGTAACAGACCGAACATTTCGAATGTCGAAACCTCGCTCTTCCAGCAAGTATCGCATCCGCTCTCGTAGAAAGGAAGTTTCTCGAACTTCCGTGTCTTGATCAGGCCTACCATGCAACTCATACGCCATTTCAACTAACCGTCCAAGCGATACACGTACGTTGAGCTTCGTCAGTTCAGGTAAATCCGTCAAGATTCGAATAATTCCCTGTGCTTGCCTCCGCATGCCGAATGGGTCCCGTGATCCAGTCGGTCGCTCTCCAACATGAAAAAGACCGACAAGCGTGTCAAGCTTGTCTGCGAGAGAAACAGCCGCCCATGGCACCGCAGCGGCACCCAAATCACCATATGTGGGTGGTGCTGACGCATCTACACCAACCGGGAGATAGTGGTGATAAATTGCCTTCCATATCTCGATAGGGTCACCTGCTTCACGTGAATAAACCCCACCCATCACACCCTGCAGTTCTGGAAACTCACCCACCATGTCGGTTGGCAAATCAGCCTTGCACAACAACCCTGCTTGTCGAGCCGAAGATACGACCGTCAAATCTGCTTCGAATACTTCACTGGCAATACGTTCGGCCAAACTACTGACACGGCCGGCCTTCTCTCGATAGCTTCCAAGTTTTTGATGAAACAAGAGAGTGTCAAGTCGATCGAGCTGGTCTGTAAGAGTTCCCTGGCGGTCTTCGTTCCAGAAAAATTGCGCGTCGCGTAACCTCGCGACGAGAACCCTCTCAGCATTGCGCGCAATTGCTCGAACGTTGTCACGCGGCGTATTGGTCACCGCCAAGAAAGAATTCGTGAGGCGACCGCCTTTCGTAACAACCGGGAAATAGTGCTGATGATGAATCATCGTTGTCTTCAGCACCTCTTCTGGGAGATTTAAGAACTCCGAAGGAAACTGGCCGGTAACTACCGACGGATACTCGACAAGATCAGGCACTTCATCTAACAATGAGTGCCGAACGCCATCAATTTCAACCCGCCCGCCAGCGCGGTTCGCAGCACGCTCCAATTTCTGCATAATCCGGCGACGACGTACCTCACGATCAATGACGACGTAACCGGATGAAAGAGCCCGTTTATACTCGCTAACCGACCTTACTCGTATCGCGCTCCCCGGTTGTCCATGTCTGCTAAAAAATCGATGCCCATATGTTACAGAGCCAGACGAAACAGCCGTTACGCCTTCTGTCGCAGCCGATTTCTGTCGCTGCACACCAAACGGTACAACTCGCCCACCATATAGAAAAAGAATCCAGCGAATCGGGCGACCAAACACTAAATCGCCTCGACCATCAGTAAGTAAAGCATCCCAATTCATCTGTTTCGGAAACGTTAATGCCCTGAGAGTTTCCCCCATGACATCAGGCAACACCTTCCTAGCCGCTACGCCACGCTGATGTTTCTTGTAGATCAAATACTCACCCTTCGGTGTATTTGTACGCTCCAACCTACTAACGTTCACACCTTGTTTCGCTGCAAACCCTAAGGCAGCAGCTGTCGGCGCGCCGTCGGCATCGAACGAAGCCCGAACTGGCGGCCCAGACACAGTCTCCTCGAGGTCGGCCTGTTGAGTAGCGACACGGTCCACATGAACCACCAAACGGCGAGGGGTGGAAAATGCCTGAATAGGAGCCATCCACTCCAACCTCGCTTCAGACAGAAACCATCCCAAGCGGTCCTTCAATTGATCGGTCAGCGACGGCAACCAGCTCGCCGGAAGTTCCTCACAGCCGATCTCAATCAATAACTCACGAAACATTGTCATCAGTGTCAGTCCCACCCGAAACAGCCGCCACGTGCGCATTTGCGATTGCCACTGCCAACTTTCGAACTCTGAGAATGTACGCGGCACGTTCGGTTACACCGATACTGCCACTCGCATCTAACACATTAAACACGTGCGAACATTTGAGACAGTAGTCGAGAGACGGAAGAACCAATTCAGAACCGAGTAACCGCTCGGCGAACATGTAGTAATCATCAAACAATTTTCTGTGAAATTTCGAAAAATCACCCTTGGGCATCTCGACTTGCCCAAAGGCGTATCTTGACTGCTCGACTTCTTCTCGGTGTCTGACCTCGCCATACGTCACCCCGGGTGCCCACTCGAGGTCATAAACGTTGTCTTTACCTTGTAGATGCATCGCAATGCGTTCAAGTCCGTAAGTTAATTCCACCGAAATGGGCGATAAATCGAGCCCCCCCGCTTGTTGGAAATACGTAAATTGAGTAATTTCAAGCCCATCAAGTAACACCTGCCAGCCTATCCCCCATGCCCCGAGCGTTGGTGATTCCCAGTTGTCTTCTTCGAATCTGACATCATGACGTGTCGGATCGATACCACAAGCCTGAAGGCTCTCAAGATATAAGTCTTGAGCAGCGTCTGGGGAGGGCTTCAAAATGACTTGAAATTGGTGATGTTTAAACAAGCGATTCGGATTTTCCCCAAACCGACCATCGGCGGGACGGCGAGAGGGTTGCACATATGCTACGTTCAAATGCCGGGTTCCCAACACTCGAAGAAAAGTCTCTGGGTGCATAGTGCCAGCCCCCACCTCGACATCAAGAGGCTGTTGAAGCAAACATCCATGTGACACCCAAAAACGTGACAGCGACAGGATGAGATCTTGAAGGGTCATCACGAATTCGATCCTGTATCTTTTCCGGCAACTGGCACACCCTCGACTTGATGCAACACCCGTGTTGACCGGAGTTCTCTTTCAAGGTGTGCCGCAATCAATTCACGATGAACCATCGCTAGTTGACGAGCTGAGTCCGGTGTCCAGACTACCCTATTCATATCCATCGCAGGTTGCGTGGCGGCGAAACGCAGAAACGATAAGGCATCCTGTGACAAATCAACCTCACCCTGTCCAGGCCCGCATGACCGACACACAAAAACACCTAAATCGCGAACCACAATAGCGCCACTCGCCCCTAACTCGCCCCCACATCGAGGACATGCAATGATCGACGGATAAACACCTTGTAGCCTGAGCAACCAATACTCGAAATAGCGGGCCACTCGATCCACCGGCGCGTCCCTCGTAATCGCTTCAACAACTGATGCGCCCAACCGATACAGCCGTTCACTAGGGTCGCCTTCCAGAGCCCACATATCTACCAGTTCCGCGAAGTAACTCGCGTAGCTCAGAGTATCGCTAGACTGACTGGCGAACAGCGACACCACGGGTTCGACATACGACAACCTAACAAGTTCACGATTCTCACGTTCGAAATACGACAACCGAACTCGCGTAAACGGTTCAAGGCCGCCTGAAAATCGCGAACGTACGCGCCTGGCTCCTTTGGCAACCCCGCGTCGTTTTCCTCGATCGCTGGTCAAGAAGACAACGATTCGGTCTGCCTCAGCAAGCTTGTAGGTTCGTAGAATCAGAGCATCAGCCGTATAAAGCGGCATTATCCAGCCCGAGTCAAATATTCTACCGCAGTAATTCTTTCTCTTAGTCTGCGGTCAAACACTGAGATCGCGATTTTAATTTTCTCTAGGGTATCCCGGCTAGTTGGTCCACAAATAATGTTGCCAAACCGAGAAACGCAAAAAACCCAAACATATCGGTGAGCGTCGTAATAAACACAGACGATGCCAGCGCGGGGTCTACCTTCATCGCTCGCAGAGCGATAGGTATTAACGTGGCTGCCACCGCAGCTACAAGTAAGTTAACCACCATAGCGAGTGCCAGTATGCCTCCAAAAAATGGGCTACCCACCACGAACCAGGCCACACCAGCACCAACGACACCCAAAACAAGTCCGTTGCCGACACCAACAACCGCCTCCTTCACTAGTACTCTGCGTGAATTGCTCCACGTAAGTTCACCAAGAGCAATTCCTCGAACCACAACCGTAAGAGTTTGTGTCGCCGCGTTACCTCCCATACTCGCGACGATTGTCATAAACGCTGCAAGCGCTACAAAGTCAACCGACGCAAGCTCATCTCGAAATATCGTGACGACCATTGCCGCCAGAATGGCTGTTACAAGATTGATAACCAACCAAGGCAAACGCTTCCTAATTGACTCACCCGCAGAAGTAAACACGTGCTCGTCGCTGGAAACACCAGCCATCCTGTAAATATCCTCAGTCGCCTCATCCTTAATAACGTCGATGACGTCATCGACTGTGATCATGCCAACCAATTTACTCTCATCATCAACAACTGGTATTGCCAATAAGTTATAGGAAGCGACTAATTGAGCGACTTCTTCTTGGTCGGTATCAACTCGAGCTGTCGTCAGATCAGCCGTCATAATTCGTTTCAATGGGGTCTCCGGTGACACCAGCAACAACCGTCGCAAGGAGATCACACCGACGAGATGTCGACGCCCGTCCACGACATACAGGTAAAACACCATCTCGACGTCCGCGGCCTGTTGCAGTGCCTGAATGGCTTCCCCGGCGGTCAGATCCTCTGACAGTGCAAACACATCCGGATTCATGATTCGACCAGCGGTCTGATCCGCATAGTCGAGAAGATGTTGAACTTCGTCTGACTCCTTACGATGCATGAACTCAAGAACGGACGCCGCCAAAATCTCAGGAAGATCAGCGATCAGAGCGGCCGCATCGTCAGGCGGCAGGTCTTGAAGAACTCTGGAAAGTTCTTCGGCAGGATGTTCGACTAACAATGGCACTCGAACTTCGGGCTCAAGTTCACTAAGCGCCTCCATCGCCAATCGACTGTTCCGCTCAAAAAGTGTATCGAACACTGACCGTCTTTCCCGGTCAGGAAGGTCGCTAAGAACTTCAGCAAGGTCGGCAGGATGCTGTTTCTGAAGAAGATTCAGGAGATTGGCAGTCGCACCAATCCGCTGCAGTCGTTTGACTGAATCGAGTACGACGTCGATGCGGCGGTGTGGTGACATACCGACAACCTGGAAAGCCGAGAGGCTCCGAAAGTGACAAAGTTAAAACGCAAATAGACCCTTGTTCCAAGTTTCTTTAAAGCTAGAACCCTTAAGGTTACCACACTAGAATGAGCCCCTAGGAACGGCCACATATCTGTCAAGGGGTTCTGGTTATGCCGAGACTTCCAAGAATTTGGTCATCGTCTCTCCAGCCAGCGCGAACCCTAACATGCAGATCCAAATATACCTTCGTGGCAAACAAATCTTCTAATTCACGTCTGGCTTCCATCCCAACTTTTTTAATCAAAGTCCCTTGGCGACCCACAACAATCCGTTTCTGAGACTCACGTTCGACCAAAACAGAGCAATATATCTTCAGCACTCCACCATCATCTCGCGTTTCTTCGTCAAATTGGTCTACGACCACCGCAGTAGAAAAAGGCAACTCCGCACTGGTATACCAGAGTATTTTCTCTCGAACCATCTCAGCCGCCAGAAGCCGTTCCGGTTGATCGGTAAGATAATCCTCTGGATACAGTGGGGAACCTTCCGGTAGTTGTTCTCCTATGGCACATTCCAATTCTGTTTGCCCGTCTCCCGTCAATGCCGAAACGGGAACAATCGCAGCAAACTCTCTCTGCTGTCGATACCAGTCTATTATTGGAAGCAACTGGTTCTTGCGGATGAGATCGATTTTGTTAAGCGCAAGAATCAGAGGCACTGTCGCACTTTCAAGCTGCGTTAATACATAGCGATCTCCCTTGCCGACCTTCACCGAAGCGTCGAGAACGACAACTAAAACATCTACGCTACTGATCGTTTCTAACGCCGAATCGACCATCCGCACGTTCATCCGGTGCAACGGCCGGTGAATACCAGGCGTGTCAAGAAACACAACTTGACCGGCTGGATCTCCAGCAAGGCGAGCTACAGCGAGAATTCGGTTTCGTGTCGTCTGCGGCTTATCAGAGACAATCGCCAGCTTTGCCCCCACAAGACGATTCAACAACATTGACTTTCCCGCATTCGGCCGACCGATTAGAGACGCAAACCCACTACGCATCGGAAGGATCCTTCTTGATTCCTGGCCGACGATGCATCCTAACGCGTTGTATCCTGCGTCTTTCAGCTTCCAAAATCTCTACATTTACCTCATCCACGTGCAATTGTTCGCCCATCCGAGGAACTCGACCAAGCCGCGCAAGTAGATAGCCGCCGACGGTCTCAAATCCTTGGCGTTCAATTTCGACGTCTAAACAAGCGGCCGCGTCATCCACTCCTACTGTACCGGCAAACACAAAGTGCCCCTCTCCTTCATCGACAATCGGTTCGGCTTCAATGTCATACTCGTCGCGAATCTCACCAACAAGTTCTTCAAGAAGATCCTCGATAGTTACTAGGCCCGACGTGCCACCATACTCATCATGAACAATCGCAATCTGTACTTGGCGCTGTTGAAATTCCTTCAGCAAGGTTGCAACCCGCTTCGTCTCTGGCACAACGTGCAGCGGGCGCTTCAATCGCTCAATTATCTCATCGTTAAAATCGATGTCGTTCAACTCAACCAAATCCTTCACGAAGACAAAACCTAAAATCTCGTCGAGGTTTGTCTTGTAATATGGAATCCGTGATTTCTTCTGCTCGCTAAACAAATCGGTAAGTTCCCTGCGTGTAGCAGATGATTTAACCGCTACGATATCCGGCCGAGGGGTCATCACCTCTCGAACCAACGTGTCACCAAACTCGACCACCGACTTTAACAACTTCCGCTCTTCATGTTCGTCGACGAAGAAATCAGATTCGCCACCGTCGCCGGCACTTCCAACTTCATTTTCGCCATCAAACGCTCTCGGCCGATCGCTGTGATGTCGTCCAACTCCGTTCAGTAAACCAATCAACGGCCGCGTTACCGGACTCAAGGTTCTCACGATGAAATTAAATGACGGCAATAGAATCTCAATTACACGCTCTGGGCTCTGACGGACCAGAATGAGGGGCAGAACATGACCACATATCACCACTAAGACGACAAGCCCAGCAAACACTATTAGCAGCCCTGGATATCCGAGTAACGATGAATCCACCATCACCAGCATCGTCGCGATTATGGTTGCCAATGCTTGCAATAATCTGGCTGGAACGAACAGCCGAACAGGGTCTTCCAGGTAATGACCGAGCGTTTCGGGGCGACTGTTCCGCTCCGACCGTTCAGCATTGAGTCGAAGCGGTAATCGCATTAATGCAGTGAAGGCTACCTGAACGACTCCCACATAGACCATCACACAGCCCAGCAGAAACAGCGTCAACGGCATCATACCGTCAGCTCCGCCATGCCTCCTCTTCGAAGCAAACGACGCTCGAGTCTATTCATTTGACCAGTATCTGTCTCGTGGTCATATCCCATCACATGAAGTAATCCGTGCAACGCCAATCGGCGTATCTCCATATCAACTGACACACCCTCGTCCCGAGCTTGGCGCTTGGCCACACCAGTTGCAATCACAATGTCTCCAAGAACACGTGAACTAGACTGATCCTGGTGCGGATAGACCTCTGCCGGAAACGACAGAACATCCGTTACTCGATCAAGATTTCGGTAGCGCTTGTTGAGTGCGCGCATCTTTGCGTCACACACAAGCGCGACCACCACTTCACCATAGAACCGCTTGGGAGCGACGGTTAACAGCCACTTCACGAGACCTCGGGCCGGTCTTGACCGCCCCCGGCCATCCGTCACCACAACCCGTAGCTCAAATTTAGACATCAAATGCTTCACAAGCTCGCTAGGTCGCGCAACAACCATTGGAAAGACTTGGTAATCTGAGGCTCGTTTATTCTCATCGCGTCTTGGGTGGGCCGTCCTCTTGAGTCTGCAAGACCGAACCGACAGACCTCAAGCTTGAAAATGACTCATAGGCCTTAACAATAGACTGTACAAGTGGGTGCCTAACCACATCGCGTTCATCGAACCTAACAATGCACACGCCTGGGACATCCGACACAATTTGCATCGCTTCGACAAGTCCAGAAGTCTTCCCAGACGGTAGGTCGATCTGAGTTATGTCACCTGTGATCACTGCCTTTGAACCGAATCCAAGGCGTGTCAGAAACATCTTCATCTGTTCGGTTGTCGTGTTTTGAGCTTCGTCAAGAACTACAAACGCGTCGTTTAATGTGCGCCCCCGCATGAATGCGATCGGCGCGATTTCGATCACTCCGCGTTCAAGCAATCGATTCACTCGATCGCCATCCAGCATGTCATAAAGTGCATCATAAAGCGGTCGAAGATATGGATTCACTTTTTCTTGAAGGTCTCCGGGAAGAAACCCTAGTTTTTCACCAGCCTCTACAGCCGGTCGCGCAAGGATGATACGGCTGACACGCTTCGACGTTAGAAACGACACAGCTTGGGCCATTCCCAAATACGTCTTCCCTGTTCCAGCCGGGCCAACACCAAAAACGATGTCGTCCCGTTCGATCGCATCAAGATACTTCTGCTGAGCAATACTTTTTGCTCTGACCTGACGCTTAGTTGACAGCTGGATTGGACTGCGCCCAAAAAATTCTCGCAGGTTGACTTCGTCATCCTGTTCAACGAGTTTGGCGGCCCTTCGTATATCTGATTGTGACAGTCGCTGACCATCTTTAATGACATCCGACACCTGGCCAACAAACTTCTCTATCTTCGCCACATGGTGGGCGGCGCCACTTACGACCAATTCAGTACCGTCGGTTCTGATCTGTACATCGAAAAGCAACTCAAAGTGCTTCAAGTTCTCGTCGTAAGACCCGAAAAGGGTTTCTACCCCCTCATCCGGAACGCGAATTCTTGCAAGAAAAGAGGTGCTAATGGAATATCTCCAAGGTTACGTGGATCTTAACCACGATGCCGTAGTAACGGTCAAGTCGTCGGATCGAGGTGAAGTTCTCTCAGTTGCCTTCTAGACACTTCAGACGGAGATCCACACATCAAATCGAGTGCGTTGGCAGTCTTCGGAAAAGCAATAACATCTCGAATGGATGCCTCTCCTGCCAATAGCGCGACAATCCGGTCAAGACCCAAAGCAATTCCTCCGTGGGGAGGGGTTCCGTGCTGTAACGCATCAAGAAAAAATCCGAATCTCGATGCCGCTTCCTCATCAGAGATCTTCAACAGTCGAAAGATTTGCTTCTGCAAAGCTTGCTCATGAATTCTGATGCTACCACCGCCTATCTCGGTGCCATTAAGAACCAAGTCATAAGCGCGAGCCCGAACAGCACCTGGGGTCGCTTCTAAACGGCTGACATCCTCGTCTCGCGGCGCGGTGAAAGGATGATGCATCGACATATATCGCGCTTCGGTGTCACTCCACTCAAGCAACGGAAAATCGATCACCCATAAAAATTCAAACCGTGACTCATCAAACAAACCTTCCCGCTCTGCTATCGTCAGTCTCAGCTGACCAAGCACACCAGAAGCCTCGGCACTATTACCCGCAGACAATAGAACCAAGTCGTCCACACCTGCCTCTAATAATTCCAGTGTCCGTGTCAAAGTGTCGACTCCAGCGGCTTTTAGAATGGAACTTTGTACAACTCCATCCGGAGAACGCCGAATCCACACTAGACCTTTTGCTCCCTGCGCGATCGCTTCATCGACAAGTTGATCAATTTTGTGTCGCGCGTACCTTCCAGCCCCAGGAATGGTCAGCGCTCGAACGAAACCGCCCTCCGCAATAACATCCCTGAATACTTTAAAAGGCGCATCAACAAATACGTCTGAAACGTCTCGAATTTCCAACGAACAGCGTAGGTCTGGTTTGTCAGTGCCGTAACGAGCGATAGCCTCATCAAATGTCATCCGCGCAAATGGAGCCGTGACCTCTCTGCCCGCTGACTGACAGACCGTACGCATCAAGCCTTCAACAACACCGAAGACTTCGTCTTGAGTCGCGAAGGACATCTCGATGTCAATCTGAGTGAACTCTGGCTGACGGTCCGCACGCAGATCTTCATCTCTAAAACATCGAACAATCTGGAAATAACGGTCCATGCCAGAAATCATCAGTATTTGCTTAAATATCTGTGGGGACTGTGGCAGCGCATAGTAATGCCCTGCATGCACACGACTCGGGACAAGATAGTCCCTTGCACCCTCAGGCGTGGACTTAGCTAACATCGGAGTCTCAATCTCCCAGAATCCGTTTTTATCGAGGCACCGGCGAACGCCCATCGTAATTTTGTGGCGTAGGCCTATGTTCTCTCTCATTCGTTGGCGGCGGAGGTCAAGATAGCGATACCGTAGTCGCACTTCTTCAGATACTGGTGTTTCCTCGTCGATCTGAAACGGTGGCGTCAGAGAGGTATTCAACACCGTGATGGCACGTGCCGCTACTTCAACCTCACCTGTCTCAATCTTGGTGTTGAGCGTGTCTTCCGACCGGCGTTCGATCGGGCCTTCGACGCACACAACAAACTCTGGTCGAATCTTCTTGGCAATATCAAGTAATGACCCCCCTTCACGCGCCACAACCTGCGTAATGCCGTAACGATCCCGTATGTCTATAAAAATTAGCGACCCTAGATCTCGAATTTTATGAACCCACCCCATCAAAATGACATCAGTTCCAACATCATGTGGACGCAGTTCTCCACAGGTATGAGTTCTTACAACTTCGTCTTTTCTCTCCGACACTTGTGGATTATCTCCGCGTCTTGAATTATTTCTCGTTAGAAAGCAGCACGCCAGCGACATCAGCGCGACTAACAGTAGACTGCTCTCCCGTTGTCATGTTCTTAACAGTTACGTTCCCGAATTCAAGCTCGTCATCTCCGACAATAAGCACATACGCAGCGTGCGAACGGTCAGCGTATTTCATTTGCGACCTCAATGACCGAGCCTCATACTCAATCAACACTCGCAACCCTGCTTCGCGAAGGTCGCGAGCGAGCACCTGGCCAGAAACCCGAGCCTCGTCACCTATCGCTACAACAAAAGCATCAATTGACGTTGAATCAGACTCCTGCTCTGGCATCGCTAGAATGAGTCGATCTACTCCTGCAGCAAAGCCCATACCGGCTCTGTCTGGACCGCCAAGCTGCTTAACAAGATTGTCATATCGCCCACCACCCAACACCGCGTTCTGCGCTCCAATCCCTTGAGTCAAAATTTCAAAGGTCGTACGACTGTAGTAGTCAAGCCCTCTTACCAGTCGATGAGACACCTGAAAATTCAAAGAATAGACCTCCAACATTCGCTTTACCGCATCAAAGTGATCTCGGCACCCACCGCACAAATGATCTTCAGAATGCGGTAACTGATCGATGATTTCTTGATCACTCGGCACCTTGCAGTCAAAAATTCTCAGTGGATTGGTCTTGGCCCTGCGTTGACAGTCCTTACACAACTCCTGCACGCGACTACCAAGGACATCGGTCAGTTTCTCACTAAATAAGGGACGGCACGCCGAACACCCTACTGAGTTAATGAGTAACTTGATATCCTTGATGCCCAATCCGGTGACGAAACTCACCGCCATTTCAATGATTTCGGCATCTAACAATGGTGCTTTTATACCAAACGCCTCAACATCAAATTGATAAAACTGTCGATATCGTCCTTTCTGTGGACGTTCGTAACGAAACATTGGCCCCAAACTGTACAGCTTGGCGACCGGCATAGACTGCTCCAACGAATTCTGAACAAACGCCCGAACCATACTTGGCGTCGCCTCCGGCCGCAGTGTCACGCGTTCGCCACTCTTATCGACAAAAGTGTACATCTCCTTCTGTACGATGTCGGTCGCCTCCCCTGTGCCTTTGGCAAAGAGTTCTTCCCGTTCCAGAATCGGCGTCCGAATCTCTTGGTAACCATATTGACGGCAGATACGACGAGCAACCGTTTCAAGTCGCTGCCAACGCCCGACATCACTTGGGAGAATATCTCGAGTTCCTCGAACGGTTGAAATCATAGTGATCGATATTCGTTCTTGTATTCAACATAGTGCTCGGAGTACCGCCGAATAGAGGCAACTTCATCATCGGTCAACATCCGACGAACCCGACCGGGGTTACCCATGACAAGCGACCGCGACGGCACCACCATGCCTTCGGTAATGAGAGCACCAGCTGCCACGATTGAATCAACCCCAATCCTGGCACCATTCAAGACAATCACACCCATACTCATTAAACACCGGTCCTCGACCGTGCAGCCATGGAGTATCGCTCCATGGCCAATCGTTACATCATCTCCCAAACTCGTCGGGTGGGAACCACTCATCACATGAACTACACATCCATCTTGAATGTTCGTTCGTCGGCCCACACGTATGCTATTGACATCGCCTCGAATTACAGCGTTCATCCAGACGCTACTATCGGCTCCTATATCAACGTCGCCGATAACCTGAGCACTCTGATCAATAAACGCCGTTTGCGCGACGCGTGGATGGACAGAACCAAATGGGCGGAGCACTAGAAAGATTATACTCGTGGGGGAAACCTGACTTCTCCCCACAAACTAAGTCATAATCGCACAGATGTCTGCTACACCTGTATCTGACAGCTTGGACCGACCTCTGGCCAGTCTGAGGTTATCCGTGACCGACCGGTGTAATTTACGGTGCCAATACTGCATGCCGGAAGCCGAATATGTTTGGCTTCCCCGTGAAGACATCCTAAGTTTTGAAGAGATTAGTACCCTGACCGATCTCTTCACCACCGTCGGCGTCAACAAAGTTCGGCTCACCGGCGGTGAACCTCTCCTGCGCAAGAATTTACCAGATCTTATTAGGGAGCTCGCAGCTAAGCCGGCCATTCAAGACTTGGCTTTGACAACCAACGGAATCCTGTTGGCTGATCGGGCCACCACGCTACAGTCCGCTGGCCTCAATCGAATTACGATAAGCCTTGATACGTTGAAACCGGATCGCTTCAAGGCTTTAACTCGATTCGACGAATTAGGTGCAGTCTTGTCTGGTCTCAATCAGGCCGTTCAAACCTGGGTCGATCAGGTCAAGATAGATTCCGTCATTATCCGCGGCGTCAATGACGATGAGTTGATCGACCTGCTCGAGTATGGGCGCCAACTTGGCGCCGAAGTTCGTTTTATCGAGTACATGGACGTCGGGGGCGCTACACGATGGACATTCGACGACGTCGTTCCCTCTACCGAGATGCTTCGAATAATAGAGGCCAGGTATGGCGCTGTGACACCAGTCGACGAACACACATCTGCTCCGGCAGACCGCTATCGCCTGCCTGACGGTACAACGTTCGGTATTATTTCATCGACAACCGCCCCTTTTTGCCGAGATTGTGACCGCAGTAGAATCACTGCTGACGGGTTGTGGTATCTCTGCTTGTACGCCCAGGCTGGAATTGATTTGCGGGGACCGTTACGTGATGGGATGTCATCAAAACATCTACAAAAACTTGTCGAGTCCACGTGGAGTGCCAGAAACGACCGTGGTGCAGAAACTCGTTTAGCGGCAGGAAACCGCCAACCGCTCGTCACACTCGAATCACTTCAAAAACAACCCCACCTTGAGATGCATACACGCGGGGGATAACAGGCCAAACGCCGATACGCCTTCTCGTTGGCAACTTAGATTTTTTTCGTAGACGAGTAATGTCGACTCGGAACGAGCACTTATGAACCAAAAACAAAAGCCGGCCGAGAAAACTCGGCCGGCTCGAATATCCGGTGTGACGACACCACCCAATAACCGTAACAAACGCGCTCAGTTGTTACTCTTCAATCCTTGAATCTGAACCGTCTCAGGAGCTTCTTCCTTGAGCACCTTCTGGCGATACAGCTGCGCCATCTGTTCATGATAGCGTGCATCCTTTTCGTCAGCGTTTTGGTCGGGACCACTCTCTTGGCCGTTCTTTAAAGCCGCCCGAGCAGCGAATTTCTCCTGTCTAGCATTCTTAGCAATACCCTGCTGGTCGAGGTCGGTCTGGACACCAGCCGCCACCGCCGCCTCATCAAGCACAAGGCTGTGCTCGGTCGTTCCAAGCCCAACCTCTTTCCCGCCGGCAAAAATCTCATGGCGGCCGTGTTCCTCATACCACTTGGTTAATGTAGCCGTCATGTGCATCTTCTCAATGATGTTCCGCCAGCCAATACCGGTATTGTAAGCACAAAAGGAAATCTCGCCCTCCTGAGTCGCATACGGAATAATGCACCGCTCTGTCCGCCGAAAGTCATAGTTGAAAAGGTCTTGAAACCACATCCCCGCAACGAACAGAAAATTCCATCTGTCTTCCCGGCGTTTGGCTATGTCGTCATGTGTCCGAGAGCCGGTGACACTGCCGTAGTCATGTCCTGTCGCGCCAAAGGTCTTGTCAAACTTCTTCATTAAGTCGGCAAGCTTGAAATGGGTCGGCGACTTAAACGGATCGTAATTCCGCATTAGAGCCAACGCCATTCCTACCACAGAAGAAAATCTACCTCGAGCCGCGTCATTTACCGTTGCGATGTCCTTCGCGAGACGCTCACCCTTAACAAACGCCGTAAACGGCACCGCTTCCTTGGTTTCCTTATCAATCATGACAGCCATCCCCACACCACAATTCGGATGGCAACCACAATTCAATTGTCCCCAATCCTCCTGAGGCCCGTGTACCAAGTCGGCCCAGTCCGTAAAGGTGCCCATGAAGGAAATAGGAAACCAGTCGCGAGTGGGCTCGCCGATTCCCGTCTGATTCTTCACATCATGCGCCAAGTGCGACAAAGTGTACCGCTGGGCATGTCGACGTTCATCGGTAATTTCCTCGTCACGACCAGTAAACGAAACCGGTTGAAACGACAAGAAACTAATTTTCTTAGGATTATCCAGGGCAAACTGCACGACCCGCCCGACCTGCTCATTATTAATTCCGTTCAAAATGGTAATGACCGGCACGATATCCACACCCGCTTTGTGCAGATTTTCAATTGCCTGCAATTTCACATCAAAGAGATTGCCAACAAGGCGATGTGAGTTCGCTGCATTCCCGACACCATCAAACTGAAGGTAGGCATACCGCAAACCTGCATCCGCTGCTGCCTTCGCAAAATCAGGATTTTTCGCGAATTCGATACCATTCGTTGCAGCCTGAACACTGTTATAACCAACCTTACGTGAATAGCTAACTGCATCAAGAAAATACGGTGACATCGTGGGTTCGCCACCAGAAAACTGCACAGACATTTGCCGTTTCGGTTTGATAGAAATGGCATTATCAAGCAACGTCTTGATGTCATCCCAGCTGAGTTCGTGAACAAATCCAACCTGATTGGCATCCATAAAACACGGGTCGCACATCATGTTGCAACGATTAGTCAGGTCGATGGTCAAAACGGAACCACGCCCATATTTGATCGTGCTACTGCCATGGTTGTGTAGCTTCTCGTCATTGTGGGCCCGCATATCGCTTCCGGGAAATGTTTCCTCAAGGTGACGAAAGAACTCCGTGTCGATGGCCATGACATCTTCGTAGTGACCATGAATAGGGCAATCCTTAATCATCTTGATCTTCCCATCCTGCTCGACGATCTGCGCCTTGATCTCTCCCACTTTCTCATGGAGAAGATCTTTGTAATCTTTCTTCCCATCGAGGATCGCCTGACGGGCCTCACGTACACACTTAGGGCACAGGGAATCCGTCTCACGAGGCCAACCCAACGGAGGCTTGACCTTCTCGTCCGATTTCAATAGTGGCTTATCTGCCCATGCAGGTGTGAACGAGGGCTTCTGAGCCATCTGGTTCCACGCGTTATAGAAAAACCAGGCTCCGTTAGCAGCGTAAGAAAGACCCTTTTCAGCGTATTTTATGGGCTTATGCATGTAGACTCCTTAGGGACTCGGAGTTGAACAATCCGACATCCCCAATACGTTATCGTCGAAATTAACCTCTTGTTAAATTCACTTATATGAAGTGTAGGATAGCGGTCTTGAAAGGCAAATGGTACATTTTTCAGTGTTTGGGCCTATTTTAGGGATGAGTGGGCATTAAAAAGCTATGAACGGGAACCGAAAATAGCAACCTTGACCACTTCTTCCTGCTTAATCAGATACTTATAAGTGGTTAACTTGAATCTCCAGCTCGAAACTGAGAGTCTGAAGGGCAATCGATGAGATTCCTTATTGCGTTTGTCACGACTGTCCATCTGATCGGAACGCTTCCGACCAGCCCAAATGCGATCGCAGCAGATACATTTGACCAAAGCTATCGTAACTACCACCAACTGTTACGTAACCACGTAGACGACTCAGCTGTTAATTATTCTGCACTCAAAGCGAACCGCACATTACTTGATTCCATTGTCAGTCAATTCGGTCGTGTCACAAAATCAGAACTGGACGATTGGTCAACCGAAGAGCAAATCGCATACTGGATCAATGCGTACAACGTGTTCACTCTGCAGGCAATCGTAGACCACTACCCTATCGAGTGGCGGTGGATAAACTTTCTCACGTTGACTCCACGGAATAGCATCAAGCAGATACCCGGTGTATGGACCGAACTTCGATGGAACATCGCTGGAACCACAATGACGCTCGACGAGATCGAGCATGAAACACTCCGTCCTCTGTATCAAGAACCCCGCATTCATATGGCAGTCAATTGCGCTTCGATAAGCTGTCCTCCTTTGCGAAGTGAACCATATATTGGTGCACAACTGAATCGGCAATTAACTGTCGCGGCACGGGATTACTTAGCTAGCCAACTAGGAATGCGCGTGGATGGCTCGACGTTACACGTTTCGAGCATCTTCGATTGGTATGGTGAAGATTTCATCAGCGAGTATGCACACTTAGTCGCTGGTGGTCGATCAGACAAAGAACGGGCGATTCTAGGTTTTATAGCAACGTACGGCCCATCCGAAGCCTCCACAACTGCGCAAGGCGGACAAGCCAGCGTTCGATACATGCGCTATGACTGGAGACTGAACGACAAAACGGATGGACATAGAACCTACTGAACAACCTGTACGCGGCCCGTTCCACGACTCCAGACCCACAACGCGACAACCACTAGAGTCCCATACTCTACGGCAACCACCCAGCCGGGAAGCACCCACCCTGTTCCAGCTAACTGGGAACTCCACACAACATAAGTAAGGACCGACACTAGGGTCCACGCGGTAAGAGGCCATACGTTACGAGTCATAAGAAACGGCGTTAGCCAGACAAGGTACCACGGGTAGACAACGGGCATAAGTAATAAGGAGGCGGCCATCGGCCATGCCCAGGCTGAAGGGTCGTCAACGCTCATTGTCTTGCGGGCAACCGCAGCAACAACGAGACCAACGGCCACCGCGAGCACCGAGATGGCCAGAACGCCAATCCTGGGCGCGAGGATGCCAAATATTGGACCGTTAAATCTCCAACTCGCCAAATAGGTCCCAAGCGAACCGATAGGCAAAGAGAATCCTGTGTCAAGAAATGGAAGGTAGACGAGCACGACCAGACCAAGAGCAGCGACACCATCCTTAAGATGCACCCGCCTCCAAAATAGTGGCGTCAGCACTATTGGCAAGAACTTAATCGCAAACGCTGCCGCAAGAACAGATGCAGCGATCAATCGCCGGTGCCGTGACAGAGCAACCCCAGCCGCTACAAGTAGAAAAGTGCCGACGAGATCAATATGTCCGCCACCAGCTCCCTCAATCGCAACCAACGGATGCCATGCATAAGCAAGAACCCACCATGGACTTCGTCCGGTTGTGGTCAACCAAAACCAAAGTAACAGTATCGTGAATAGATCGCAGACGACGACCGCTATCACCATCGCAATTACAGAATCGCTAAGACTATTGACAGCCCGAAAGAACAATTGTGCAGCCGGCGGATAGATCGTCGGAAGCACAGCACTTGATGGATCAATTCTTCGTGTGGACTCACCATGTAAATGTGCCAATTGCGGGTCATTGGGCGTCGACTCGTACGGGTTGTAGCCAAAACGTTGAACTCGACCATCCCAAAGATAACGATAGACGTCATCTGAAACGAGTGGAGCAGAGGGAATAATTGCGACGCGCCAAGATACAGCCAGTAGAAGACAGACTGCTAGTAGACGACGAGAGCGCAGTCCTCGAGATACAGCAAATAAAGCAGCGATGTAGGCAATCCCAGCTATCCCTATTAATAATACAAAGGTCTCACTGTTAGCCCTTGCATCGATTCGTGACGCAGCCACTAGTGAAACCAGCAACACCAGGCCACATCCAACTATCCCCTTAGCCATCGAGAGCTGTCCTTGACAGCGCCCTCCTGCTGTGGCGTGTCCACCACATTGAACCGATGGTCGATAACATACGAACACCAGCCCTGACACTCCCAGTAATCGTTCCGGAAATTTTAGAGCGGCCAATTCTCGTTCGTTGACGAATCGGCACCTCGTGTACTCTGAGGTCGGCCTCAATGGCCTTCCCCTGCATCTCAATCGTCCAACCCCACGTTTTGTCTGACATGCGAAGACGGTCTAGAGCCTGACGTGTGATCGCCCGAAACGGTCCCAAGTCACGATAGTGAGCCGTCCAAAGTCTGTTGATCAGCCAAACACAAAGTGCAGTACCAAATCTCGCCAACAGTGGTCGTCCAACGCCGGCACGACAACCCAGTACAAAATCAGTGGTCCCGGACAAAATAGGCGCCAGCAACAATTGCATCTCTTCAGGAAAATCGCTTCGATCCGCATCTAGAAAAACAACAATGTCAGCGGCACTCTCCGCACGAAGGCCGGTCAGACATGCCCGTCCATAGCCTCGGATCGGTTCATCAACCACACGCGCACCCGCACGTCGAGCATACTCTGCGGTTCGATCAGTTGAACCGTTGTCTACAACGGTGACCGACTCCACTATGTCCGGGATCTCAGTTAGCACGTGACTAATAGCCTCCTCCTCATCCAGAGCTGGAATGATTACAGAGATTCTCGCTACCGGGACCTGATCTATGACCACTGATTGAGTCCGATGAGCAGTCCTTACAGTCACACCCCTATTTGAAGTTCTGGCACCGTAATACCGACGCGCCAGCCACCCAGGGGAGACACCGGCAAAAAACAAACCGACAAGCACAATGTTGAGTCCCGAACGACGCACCCACCCACTGCGCTCCCACCGCCTCGCCGAGACACAAACGGCTCGAGACGAAAAATTCATCGCGCCCCGCCGGCGAAGACGTCGGACGAGATCAACATCCTCCATTATTGGCAAATTTGAGTAGCCGCCCTCTTCGAAAAAAACCTCGCGGCGTACAAAAATTCCTTGATCGCCGTATGGAAGCGCGAACAGCCGAACACGCAAATAAACTCCAGCCTCGACGAAGCGGGCTATAACTGCTTTTGAGCGAAGTCGAAAACGGAAGGCTCCGCTGACTGCTCCTGTTCGGTCTGCCAGTCTCAAAACATTTACCCAGCCTAATTCCGGACACGCATCTGCATGCAGAAAGAAGAGCCACTTCCCGGTAGCGAGACCGGCTCCGTGATTCATCTGACGGGCTCGGCCGGGTAAACTCTCGGCCCACTTAACCTCCGAAAAGCGAAGTCTCAGTTTCTGGATTGACTCGTCTCCCGGATCACCATTCACAACAATCACTTCATACGGTGGGTATCGCCCCCCAGTGTGTTCAGAGGTAACCGGTAGCGTCTCGAGCAGTACCGCCAACTCGGAGCTATCATGCAGGACGGGTATAACGATTGAAATTAGTGGTGTCGCCGACATCTCAGATTCAACAGGCCAACGACTCTCGTATGAATAAAACCTACAAACTTGGCCTGAGCAAACTCAAAAACTCTTTCGACTCGGACCACACGTGTTCCAAGCTCTCCCCTAACTGATGACCATCATCGACCATCACAAGTCGCACATGAGGTCGAGGCAGGGAAAATCGTTCAACCATCTCCGAGTCAACTACATCGTCACGCCTACCTTGAACGATCAATGTCGGCACGGTGTTGACCGCAGCAAATGAATCGTAACGCCCTGCGTCTTCGAAGAGTTCGTAATGCACCTCTCTTGTGTCGCCATAGGCATAATGTTCAACCTTCAACCAGCCTGTTTCTTTCCAGTGAAGAAGATCCTCCACCACCCCCGTTCGACTGGTGCCAAATTCTAGAGCAGGTGCCAGAAGAATCAACTGACGAACCTGAACACGCTCCGAAGCTGTTTGATGAGCCAACCGTTCCACAAGATGCAAAGCCACGAATGCTCCGAGACTCGATCCGAACAAAGCCACTGGTTGTGGAGGCAACTGAGCCAACATTGCCTCCACTTGCTCGATCATCCGAGTGACTGTCAATGTTGAGAAGTCTGGTTCATTGAGATCTGGGCACCGAAGAGTCACGCCATGTTGGGCGAGACAAGTGGACAAAAAATTACTCTTGCTAGACTGAGGCGAAGACGCGAATCCATGTAAATAGAACATGTTAGAGACGGAGTCACCTTGACGAAGCCCGGCCACCTTCATAACAAATTCTCACACCCTGAACGACATACACAGGGAATCTCCCCTTCACCGTCGGTGTAATAGTTATACGTCAATTCCTCACCCGCCTCGATATTCTTAGCAGCACAAATTAATACCGTATGGCCAATAATCATGCTGTAGCAATTGGGCTTGCAGCCGTGATTAATGAAACGCGCGTCATTTCCTTGAACATTACCGTCACGCGCCCAACGGCGATTGATCCGAAAGCACCAAATTTTTCCCTTTGCTAGATATTGGGCTTCGCGTTTCTCGCTCTCAGCAATCGTTATCTTTTCTCCGGCATATTCGATAATTCGCTTGTTCTTACGAATCGGATCAAGAGCAAACATTCCCCAACCGTGCAGTCCTGACCGCCGCTTCTGAAGGGTTGGAGGTGTCCTGATCTGAGGCGCGGGAATCTTCATCGCTTGAATGCACCCATTGTTCGGTTCATGGTCTTCTTGCCCGCACAATGCACAGGGCTTGATTATAATCCGCGAATGAAAGCTTGGTGCCTAGAACCACCACCCACACTACTGCTGCGTGGTATCGAGCAGTTCAACCGAGGCGAATTCTTTGAACAACACGAAACACTGGAAGACCTCTGGCGGCAAGAAACTCGTGATGTTCGATACCTTTATCAGGGCATCTTGCAAGTGGGCGTTGGGATGTACCAGATACAACGACAAAATCATCACGGCGCCGTATACATGATGACCCGAGGCCCGAGTTACCTCCAACCCTTTTCACCCACATGCCAATCTGTCGACGTTGCGGGACTTCTAGAACAAGCCTCCCGTATCCTGAAAGAAATCAACAAGCTTGATCCCAAGGCCCTGGACCAATTTGACTGGTCGCTTCGTCCCCACGTTCATCTGGTAGGGCGCGCGGCCAAGGAAAGTGCAGCACTTAAAGAGTCCGATGTGACCACATAAATACGACTGCTATACTGAGAAATATCAAACTCGTCATTCGTCCAGAAGGTCAACGCTCTTTCTGGGTATCGATGTAACGTGATCTATTTTTGGCTAACCGCCAAAGTTTTCGAAATTAAGTCCAATGTCATTACCCCGTTTTACCGAAGACAGTTTGGCGTTTTTACGTGGACTAAAAGACCACAACAACCGGGAATGGTTTCGTAGTCACAAACCTCAGTACGAAACACATATTCGCCGCCCAATGGTAGAAACTATTGAGCAGCTCGCAATAGACCTTCGAGGATTCGCACCTGAGCTTGTCGCAACACCGAAGAGATCGATGTACAGAATTTATCGGGACACGAGATTCTCGACTGACAAAAGCCCCTTCAAAAACCAAGTAGCCGCCATGTTTCCTCATCGGGCACTGACCAAACATGGTGGGGCTGGTCTCTATTTTCACATTGCCCACGACCATGTCATGATCGGAGGGGGTATTTACGCACCAGAACCAAGCCATCTGTATCAACTACGCAAACATATTTCAGCGAACCTGAAGCAATTTCAAGGGATTATAGAGTCTCCTGATTTCCATCGACTTTTTGGCGAGATGAACGGTCGGCAACTCAAACGGGTGCCAAAAGGATTTCTTGCTGAGGACCCTGCAAGCGAATACCTGAAGTTCTGTCAATTTCTAGCCGGTACGAGACGACCGAGCAGCTTCGCGACGCGACCACGATTCTACACATCGCTTAAGCGACTGTTTGAGCAGTTGGCGCCGATTATCAGATTCCTTAACCAAGCTGCAGAGACACGCCAAAACAGACATCTCACCCGGTTATCCTAATGAAAAATGGACCCTCAGCCACAGTGACCTTCGGCGAAACCTTTCTGAATCAGTCAAAACCCCTTACAACTAGACGACTCTCTCAGCTTTTTAAAATCGATCTCTTCCAAGAACATGACGGAGTGCCGATTCAAGGTCTGGATAACTAAAGTCAAACCCTCCTGCCTCACGCAAGACAGCCGGATCAACTCGGGTACTGGCCAACAGAAGCGCTTCCGCCATCTCACCAAGTACCAGGCGAAGGGCAAAAGCAGGTGCCGGTAGAATCGTTGGTCGGCTAAGCACAGAACCAAGAGCCTTCGTGAACTGACGGTTCGTTACGGCTTGTGGAGCGACGGCGTTCACCGGGCCAATAAGCGAATTATTCGTTAGCGCATAAATGATGATATCGAGCAAATCATCAAGGGCGACCCAGCTCATATACTGACTTCCGGTTCCCAGCACACCCCCAACTCCTAGCCTGAACGGTAAAAGCATTTGCTTCAATGCCCCACCTAACGGAGTCAAGACAATGCCGATACGTAGGTGTACAACCCGAATTCCCTTGTCCCGCGCCGGACCGACCGCGTCTTCCCACACCTGGCAGACCTCGGGTAAAAATCCGTCACCAAGAACGGCTGACTCATCAAGTAACTCATCACCTCGGTCGCCGTAATAACCAACCGCCGACGCTGCCACTAGCACCTTTGGAGGGCTCTCCAATCTCGCCAATGCTCGACACAAGTGGTCTGTGCCAGTCACCCGGCTCTCTCGGATTTCATTCTTGCGGGCCACGGTCCATCGACCGCTAGCAATGCTTTCGCCCGCTAGGTGTACGACCGCGTCGATTCCATCCAGAGCACCGTCCGCGAAGCTCCCTGTCGCCGGATTCCATGAGGTGGTATCGCCGGACACTGTCGCTCCCCGACGTAGTCGTCGAACTTCGTGTTCAGACTCTGCCAGTCGAGGCCTCAAAGCCGTTCCCACCAAACCACTCGAGCCTGTCATCAAGACCCTCATGAACTATCTCCCATCTATTCTGTGAACTCCGTAATACGGTCGCAGCTACTTCCACAAAAACCCAAGCGATTCACTTGAAACTTGTCACTAAGAATTCCCGGAATCCGTGCTTCAACTGTAGACAGTTGCAAGACGCTGGATGGATTACCCAATTGGACGAAGATAACGCTCTGAACCCCTAACACCAACGCTGGTCGTCAGACAGGCGACCGGACATGGTGTGAGCCCTCGCGTCCTTCTTCAAGAACCGCCGCGGCAGGTCCTCTCACGTCCCATACAATCCTCAACCAAGAAAGCAAGACAACCCCGTAATGGGTAAAATCAATCTCCCACCAATAAAACCCTTGGCGTTCCGAAGTCGGGTAGCGATGATGGTTATTGTGCCAGCCTTCGCCGCCTGTAACCAAAGCCAACCACAAGCTGTTTCGACTTTCGTCGTTGGTCGAATAACGACGACTCCCAAACTGGTGTCCAATCGAATTTACTGCAAACGTCACATGATAAAGAAGCGTCGTGCTACAAAACAACGCCACCACCACCAACTGCCATCCACTTGTCTCGAGAAGTGGATAGGTAGACGCCAACCATTGTCCGAGAGCAAAAAGTGTCACGCCGAGTGCAATGGGAGCCACGTAATGATTTCTGTCAAGCCAGACAAGCTCAGGATACTTCGCCAGGTCTGGCACCCACTCGATCTTCGTGCGTTGATTCTTCGGACTCATAATCCAACCAGCATGGGCCCAGTAGAAACCCTTTACGCCAGGTGGATGAACATCCTCTTCAGTATCCGAATGACGATGATGGCTCCGGTGGTGCCCCGCCCACCACAACGGTCCTTTCTGAGCTGCAGACGTCCCCAACCACGCCAGCACAAATTGAAACACGCGTGTCGTCTGAAAGGCTTTATGACAGAAATACCGATGGTAGCCAGCCGTCAGACCAAACATCCTCGTAGCCAAGGTTAGAAACCCGATCATCAGTGACACAGGGCTCACACCAGTAACAAAAACCGCTAAGCACAACAAATGCACACTAATAAAAGGCAAACTGCGGACGACATCAATAGTGTCTGACGTATCTCGTGGTGGTGTACTCGCGCTAACGCTGGTGGACAACAGTGTCTCCTCCTTCAACTACGCGAACAATAACTAACACTGAATTAGTCTTAGCTTGAACAAAACCAACTCTTAGGTATTGATCATATACGCTGCAACTGGTGCAACACGAATCATTGCAGTCCGCGGCGTTGGAGCAACGGCCCTACATCCGGATCGGATCCCTTAAACTCTCGAAAAAGTTCCATGGCTTCCCGACTACCACCCTTTGAGAGAAGGGTTCGACGAAAATGGTCGCCATTCTCGCGGGTCAAACCACCGTGTGCCTTGAACCATTCCACGGAATCTGCATCAAGAACCTCGCTCCAGATATAGGAATAGTAACCAGCGGAATACCCGCCACCCCAAATGTGGGAAAAATACGTACTGCGATAGCGAGGAGGCACTGACGCAAGGGCTACACCTGCCTCCTCCAACGCCGTAGCTTCAAAGCGCTCCACGTCATCCGGCTCAGGCACGTTGTCAACATCGAGTTGATGCCAAGCCTGATCAAGAAGCGACGCAGCCAAATACTCAGTCGTCGCAAAACCCTGGTTAAACGTTTCAGTCGCAATTACTTTATCGAGTAACTCCGAACTTATCGGTTCACCTGTTTCGTAGTGTCTCGCATAGTTTCCTAGGACTTCTGGCCATTTAGCCCACATCTCATTCACTTGCGACGGATATTCCACAAAGTCTCTTGGCACCGAAGTACCTGAGAAATATGGAAACTGGACGTCTGAAAATAGACCGTGCAATGTATGGCCGAATTCATGGAACATCGTTTCCACTTCATCGAAGGTTAGTAAAGTAGGCTGACCATCCGGAGGCTTCAGAACGTTCAGATGATTCGCGATAACAGGTTTCGTGCCCAGCAGATGGGACTGCGACACGTACGCATTCATCCACGCACCACCTCGCTTGGATGGTCGAGCATAATAATCAGCCAGAAACAGACCCAGCGGAGTCCCATCCGCATCTAACACTTCCCATACGCGAACGTCCTGGTGATACACCGGCAAATCCGTACGTTCCTCAAAAGTCAGACCGTAGAGTTGGCGGGCTGCAAAGAACACCCCTTCCTCTAAAACGCGGTTCATTTCGAAGTAAGGACGTAGTTCTGAGACGTCAAATTCGTATCGGAGTGCCCGAATTTTTTCAGTGAAATAAGCCCAATCCGATGCGGCAACACCCCCTTCACTGTCCTCACGAAGAGCCACCGCTTGGAGGTCTAATAATTCCCGGTTTGCATTTGCGACCGCGGGAGGAACAAGACTGGCAAGTCGGTCATTAACCGCCTCAACCGTCTGAGCCGTCTGTTCATTGAGGACATACGCAGCGTGATTCGGATAGCCGAGTAAAGCTGCTCGCTCAGCACGAAGACGGGCCATTCGACTAATGACTGCTCGATTGTCAAATTCACCACCTCGACTACCTCGAACCAGTGAAGCCAGCATAAGCCTTTCCCGCAAAACACGGTTCGTGAGCGACGACAAGGCAGGTTGTCCACTGGTATTAAGGAGAGCGACCACATACTTTCCTGCAAGCCCGCGACCGTCGGCTGCCTCGGCAGCGGCGGCGATTTGATTATCCGAGAGGCCAGCGAGTTCTTCTCTGGTATCGACCACCACTGCCGAATCGTTGACTTCATCAAGAACATTTTGAGTGAACGTGGTCTGCAAAGTTGCCAATTCGGTGTTGATAGCCTGCATTCGGATCTTCTCCGAATCTGACAATTGCGCACCGGCTCTCACGAAATCGATGTAATACTTTTCGATTAATCGCTGCGCCTCAGCGTCAACCGCCAGGGCGGCTCGTTGCTCGTACAACAGCCTGACTCGCTGAAAGAGAGCACCATTCAACAGAATCTGATCGCTGTGGGCAGCAAGTCGTGGCGCAATTTGAGACCGAATGTCATTCATCGCGTCGTTTGTATCAGCGGCAGACAGACTAAAAAAAGTAGTCGTGACACGATCCAATAAACGACCAGAAATCTCTAATGCAACAAGAGTGTTCTCGATAGTTGGAGACTCCGCCAAAGTCGTAATTGCATCAATTTCTTCCAACTGCCGCATCATCCCTTGATTAAATGCCGGAAGGTAATGATCCACGTTGATCCGATCAAAGGGTGGCAGCTGGTATGGCAAAGGACTTTCATTAAAGAATGGGTTCATGTGATCCATTGGGTCGTCGTCTGATGGCAGAAGCGTTTCGGACGGAGAACAGGATACCGCCGCTAAGAGCAGCACGAACATAAAATGCCCGCGCAACGAATTAAGTAGCGCGATCTTGGAAGACTGCACACAGGAAGGATACCTTAGCTGTAAATGACGATCTTCCCTGTTTTTCTGACTCAGCATTTGGCAACCTGACTCTGGCGAGAAAACATTAATGGAAATCATGAGATTCAGCATCGGGGCCGGTATTCCATAGCTTTTGAAAGCGGTCGGCCTTAACTGAAGTAACACCATTTTGACTTTGCAATCGACCTTCGACTAGCAGAAACGATTGTTCAAGAATGAGTGCCTTTTGATCAGCGAATACTTGTGGGCAAACGATGATATTCCCCAACCCAGTCTCGTCTTCAAGTGTTAAAAATACAAACCCTTTTGCTGTCGCCGGACGTTGTCGCGTAATGACTGAACCAGCAAATCGCACACGCCGTCCATGCTGACCACGTGACAAGTCGACAGCACGCAATACCCCACGCATCGCTAGCTCCCGTCGCTGTAGCGACATCGGATGCGCCCCTATCGTAAGTCCCGTTCCCTTATAGTCCGCTACAATCCGCTCATCTTGTGTCATTTTGGGCAACGGTGATTCAGGTGCCCGATCAACATCTTCGACCTTTTCAAAAAGCATGCCCTTTTTTCTCACTGCCTTTTCGATCTGCCATAAAGCCGCCCGGCGATCGTACCCGAACGCACTGAGAGCGCCAATTTCGGCCAAGGTGGCGAGCTCTTCTCGACAAATACCCGTCTGAGCAATCAAGTCATCCAAAGAGTCAAACCGTTCTCGACTCATACAATCGTCCAATCATACGAGCATGTGTTACATAACCAATGCTGATCCATGCCTTCCCGATCGCTCTCCAATGCAGACAGGTCGTTAGTCCAACATTTTGGACACCACACTTGTCCGCCTAAATTTATAGGCTGCGCTGAGTCAACGCTGTCCTGCACTTCTGAGCTTCGCAAAGAAGTACCAGGCTGCGTCGACTCTATCGCCCTCCCCACGGTCTTGCGCAGTCCTGAAACGTAACTCAATCCCAGCCGGATCGTGCCATCCTCTTCCACTTTACATTCCCAATTCGAATGCTGAACATCAATTCCAGCAAATCGCACACCCCGTCTCTGAGCATCCTTGACTAGTGTTGCCGGACTATAAAACCCCATAGGTTGGTTGTTGAGTAGTGCCGTATAGAAAGCAGCTGGATAATGTGCCTTGAGATAAGCACTTGCATATACCAATAATGCAAAGCTGGCAGCATGCGATTCAGGAAAGCCGTATAACGCAAATGAGGTAATTGATTGAACGATCTCTTCAATCGCATTGTCATCAAGCCCTTTTTGTTTCATCACATCACGCAGCTTGGTCTCGATTTGCTGCATACGACGCACAGAACGCTTAAACCCCATGGCACGGCGTAACTCCTCTGCTTCCCCTCCAGTAAATCCGGCAGCCACCATTGCAATGCGTAACAACTGCTCTTGAAACAGCGGCACACCAAGCGTTCGCTTCAATATGGGCTTAAGCAAAGGATGCGGATACGTTACTGGTTCTCGCCCAGACCGACGATCTAAATAGGGATGCACCATTTGTCCAACGATAGGACCAGGGCGAATGATTGCGACTTCGACAACAATGTCATAAAACTGCTTAGGTTTTAGCCGTGGCAACGTAGCCATCTGCGCCCGTGACTCCACCTGAAACACACCAATGGTGTCAGCCTGTTGAAGCATTCGATAAACTTCAGAATCATCAGGCGGCAGATGTGCCAAATCGACTCTGGGTTTCGGTGTATTAATGAGAATCATCGCGTCTTGAATAACCGCCAACATTCCCAATCCCAGCAAGTCAACTTTGACCATGCCCATTTCAGCGCAATCATCCTTGTCCCACTGCACAACAGTCCGGTTCGGCATACTGGCGTTCTCCAACGGAACGACTTCGTCAAGTCGTCCGTGTGCAATCACCATTCCTCCAGAATGCTGTCCAAGGTGACGTGGAAGATTCTGAATCTGCTTCCACAACATGCTGAATAATTTCTTTTTCGGTTGAAGACTCTTGGAACCACTCTTGTGAAGATATGACTCCAAATGCTTGTCCGAATCGACCCATTCAAAACTTTGAGTTGTTCTCACTAGTTGATCGATTTCTGTCGAATCAATCGACAACACCTTTCCAATCTCACGAGCAGCGTTTCTCCCGCGATAGGTAATGACATTCGCCACCATACTGGCACCTAGCTGCCCATAACGCGTATAGACATGCTGAATCACCTGCTCACGTTGCTCGCCACTTGGCAAATCCAGATCAATATCAGGCCATTGACCACGTTCTTCTGACAAAAACCGCTCAAAAAGCAGTTCCATCCCTACAGGATCCACGGCGGTAATACCTAAGCTGTAACACACTGCACTGTTGGCAGCTGACCCTCGACCTTGAACCAAAATGCCGTGACGGCGACAATAGTTGACGATGTCCCACACAATTAGAAAATACCCAGCCAGCTTAAGTTTCTGAATTAAATCGAGTTCTCGAACCACCTGCCGACGCGCCCTGGCGTGATACGGCCGATATCGTCCCCTTGCACCAGTTTCTGTAATTTTTTGAAGAAAGGAATCCATTGTTTCTTCAGGAGGCACGGGATAGTCCGGAAACCGATATCCAAGATCCATCATCGTGTATCCCAAGCGATTAGCTAATTCGTGCGTCGTCCCAATCAAATCTGGAAGATCACAAAATAATTTTTCCATCATCATTGGTGGTTTCAGATACCGTTCGGCATTTCGATGAAGACGCTGTCCTGCTTGATCGAGAGTAGTTTTATGCCGAATACAGGTAAGCACGTCATACATTGGGCGATCCGACAACTCAGCAAATCGCACGCCGTTTGTCGCAACCACCGGAACACGATACGCCGACGCCATCGCTAGAAGCGCCTGATTGTCATGCTCTTCTTCTCTTAGAAGATGTCGCTGAAGTTCCACGTAGACCTGTGTGCGCCCAAACACTCCAAGTAGCCGATCGAGCAGCCCTCCGACACCGTAATAACATTCCATCAACGCTGGACGTCCGATCAAAGCAACTAACCCATCGGTGTATCCTTCAAGTTCATCCAGTTCAAGAGCACCTTTACCTTTCGGCGCCCTCAGTTTCATCTTGGTGATAAGTCGAACGAGATTTTTATAGCCTTCCCTAGTCTCAATCAAAATCGGTAGTCGCCAAAAATTCAAAACACTAGGCGGCAAACCTGGCCTATGATTTGCGCCTTGCACCTTGATCGTAATTTCACTCCCAACAATGGGTTTCACACCAGCTGCAACAGCTGCCTTGTGAAACCGCGGCACCCCATACAATCCGTCTCGATCCAGTAACCCCAGTGCCGGATATCCTAAATCTGCAGCTCGCTCAACTAATGCCTCTGGCAATGATGCGCCTTCAAGAAAGGAAAATGCCGAAGCGGTATGAAGCTCGATATACACGTATACCTTTCTAATCCATGACTCCTTCTGCAAACCAACAATCAGACTTCCGTTCTAGAAAAATTCGATACACCCCCCAACCATTTACCTCGACATCCCACTCATCTCGGTCCCACACCGCACAAGAAGACATCCACCAGTGCCCCGAACTTCGCCATGGCCCAGCAGATGCAACAACCTTTCCATTTATCGAACATGGATATGGAATCACTACCCTCACGGGAACCCCTTGCTCAATTACTACGCGGATTGCTATTGGTTGGCGGAATCGTCGAAACACGGGCACAAGACCTGCACCTACCCGCGTTTGATTAAGTGAAGAAAAGTAACCCTTTGGATTAAACGGCTGCATCTCGAACACACCAGGTTGGTGAGTATTCATCAGCACTGGTGTGCCACATCGCTGATCTCCCATTAAACCTTCCAACCGAGCCAGTAACGTCGTAAAGTTCTCCGTAGGTGGCACAGCCCGATCTAACAGCGAGAGTTGCAACGCCCAAGTAGGAACTGGGGTTGCTATAACTGTCACACGATCCACACTCGAGGCAGGAGGATGCGTCTCTAGGTCAAGAAGAATAAGGGCTCGTAAAACTTCCGAAGTGTTTAACGCTACCGGAAATCGAAACGTTCGCTCATGAATATCTCGTGAAACCAATGTCAACTGCATCCGCAACATCGAGGCAGCCATCCCACTTGCATCCAGATGTTGGCATAATTTTCCGAGCACCTGTTCAAGAACGAATGACAATGGTCCAAGGCCTTCAATCGGCCATTCAAGTGTCATCGTTTCTTCGAATCGTTCTTTCTCTAGTGCAGGAACAAGTGGTTGACGGTCCTCCCCTCGTGCGATCTGCTGGAGTTCTAAACCAGCGCGTCCTAAGCGGTTAAACAACTCATGCGTTGGCAACGCTGCAAGATCGCCAAGTGTTGTAATGCCCCATCGCTTCACCACTGGTAACAATGCAATTACCGGTTCAACATACGGCAGTGACTGCGCCGCTAAAGTGCTTACTGTGCGTAACTGCCCACGCTTACAGTTCGCCATATTTGCGCCACTCGATTGCGCTTGCCAGAGCCTCGTAATAACAGCGAGTGGTAACGGCGATAGTGCCTTCATTTCGGTCTTTGGTGGAATTACCGTCAGCCCACATCGATCTTGAGTCATCAGCAACGCCGCCATCCTTGTGCCAGCGATAGCAATACGAATAACAAGATTTCGATCAATCGCAACACGCCGAAGTTGTTCGCCAAGGGCATGCAAACTGCCCCACAGGTGTTTCCCTCCACTAACATCCAACACAACTAAATCTCGGCCATGAACCTCAACTCGTGGCGAATATTCATAAGCAACATCAACAAGCACATTGTCAGATCCGAGACGGACAGTATTGGACTGTGATGGCTGATAAAGACAAGCAAACATGAGAATTTCTTGTATGTTTCGTCGTGGTCGTGTACTCCCACGCTTTAGACTTCAGACTATTCCAAGATATTGATGTCTCGCACTTAAGTGAACCGAGGTAAACGGATGACGTGTCGATTCCACGCGCACGTCAATATCAATCCCTTGAAATATCCGACTTCGTAACGTGCGACCTGACCACTTCGCTGAGTATCGTGTTTCAAGCACAATAGATCGACCACTGGCACTCCGACCCATTTTCACGGGTCCCGTAACAATTCCAACTGTTTCCTTAGCCTCTATCGCACGAGACAATCGCAACCAAGTTGTGAACGGTAAGCGCCGGATAGCAGATACCGGCGCCTCTGTGAGATCCACCGCAACAACACCAAAACATCCAGCCAGCATAACACTCATGGAGGCCTTAAGCACCTGGTCAATCCTGCAGGGAACCATTCGTGAACTAATTTGCCGCCCTCGAATCCACAGTAACCGGGGCAAGTGAATCCCGGCGGCATGACTAAACGCTGGATCGAAACCATCAAAAGCATCGATAAGCGCTACCGTCTCACCTCTGCTGGTGGCCGCTGCTAGCATCGCGGTTAATACACTCGTTATTCCTGACGACCGTGGGCCAACAATCTCGGACAGGTGTCCTCGCACAAACCCACCTCCAAGGGCTGTATCCAAATCACTCACACCTGTTGAAACCACATGTTCACCAGTAAGTGTTTGAGGCGATACAAGTGAATTACCTAGTTTTTTTGACTGTAGTAATGCTTCAAGGTCAGAAAGATTAACATTCATTTCGCTTTTTGTTCGCCTACTATATCGAGCCTGATGCACTAGGTCAACCTCAGCTACAAACCGGTACACACTGCTAGAATAGGCAGAGGTGGACTATGTTTTTGGAACTCGTTGATATCCTGTTACGCGGGTTCAAACTGCGGTGCCCCTGTTGCGGGCATGGACACTTATTTAAGACAACATTTCGACTCAATGTTCGATGCCAAGCTTGCAACGAACGATTTGAACGCGAACCTGGTCAGTGGTTCGGTGCTATCTATGTCAATCTTTTACTCACACTTGCACTTCCAGTGATCGGATTTACGGTAACTCAGATTTTTACCTCACTCTCGATGCCGCAACAGCTCTGGATCTGGATACCTGTTGCAGCACTCAGTCCACTTGCATTCCATCGACTGTCGAAGGGACTCTGGACCAGCATCATCTTTTATGGAGAAGGGCTGTACATTCCTTGGCCAAACCAATAAACGACCAGCAGAACACCTCTACCGCCTCACCAGATACACAGACCACCTCAATCGATACATCAATTTCTCTCACTCGCCCCAGCACGGCGCACGCGACGCCGGGAACGATTCGCAAGACCACGTGGAATTTCACAGGTGCACAATGGCAGGATTTCACGGAGTCGGCGAGTTATTCCGTGAACTTGATGCCATGGTTCAACTTCTCCCGCGAGGACTTCAGGAAGATACTTGCTCATTGCGCGTATCAATCGTTCAAACGGTTGCCGAAGGAATTGTAAAATCTCCATGTTAGGATGGTGCCACTTAACAATTTTCAGCCGGTCTATTTTAAAGTCAAGAATCCCAGAACAATCATGCGAATTGCCGCTATTGACATTGAAGCCAACTCAATTCGCATAATCGTGGTCAAAATTCGTCCGGAACGTTCATTTAAAGTTATCCACAACCCGGCGATTGGTGCAAAGTGGTAAAACACCTCACGGTCGCCAGTGCCGTCACTAGCGTTGTTCTGGTCACAGTCGCGACCCAACTAAACGCCCAACGCCCGATGCTCGTGGTGCAAGGTGAAACCGTTCGTCTGGTAGCGGATGGATTCGGATTTATTGAGGGGCCGGCCGCTGATTTGGAGGGCAATCTCTACTTCTCAGACATACCACGGCAGCGTATCTATCGCTGGAACCCCAGGTCAGGGATTGACACATTTCGAGAAGAAACCGGTGGAGCTAACGGCTTAAGATTTACATTAGACGGTCAGTTACTCATCTGTGAAATGAATAACCGTCGGGTTACAGCCATAGACGGTACAGGCACAGTGTCTGTGATCGCCGCAACCTTTGAGGGTCGGCGTTTCAACAGTCCGAACGATCTCTGGATTGACCCGCTTGGTGGTATCTATTTTACCGATCCTCGTTACGGCTCGGACGAGAACCGAGAAATCGACGGGGATCACGTGTACTATATTTCTCCAGATCGGACGACAATTCGCCGGGTTGCCGATGACTTGGTACGTCCCAACGGGATTACTGGCACTCTTGACGGAAGTCGTGTGTATATCGCCGACCACGGGGCCGGTCAGACATTCGTTTACCGACCGAATGAGGACGGTGCGTTGGAGGATAAGCGTCTATTCACGATGCAAGGGTCAGATGGAATGACAGTCGACGAACTGGGCAATGTCTATCTTACAGGGCAAGATATCACCGTATATAACCCTACCGGCGACCAAATAAGTTCCATTGCGGTCCCAAAAACACCGGCCAACTTAACGTTTGGTGGCGAAGACGGAAAAACACTATTCATCGCTGCTCGCACTTCGCTCTATGCTCTTGCAATGAACGTGACAGGCCAATGACCACGAGCCTGATAGAATGTTCGTTCGTAAGGTTATGACTAGGGGCACGGTCTGCGTTTACTGTCGTCGACGGCCGATATCGACCTCTTGGCGACCTTTCTGCAGCGAGAATTGTAAGTTACGTGACTTACAGGGTTGGTTAGATGAAGATTATCGGATCCCTGGTGAAGAGCAGTCATCACACATGGCCAACGATGGCAGCACCGGTGAGGACAAAACTGAAATGTGAGCCAGTGTTTTCGAGGTCAACAACCCGCGCCTGAATACACGCTGGTAGGGCAAGGATAGGACATGGCTGATACCTTAACGATCACAGACAATCGGACGGGACAACAGTTTGAAATTCCCGTTACCGACGGAACTATTCGCGCATTAGATCTGCGCCAAATCAAGGTAAACCCAGACGAGTTTGGCTTGATGACGTACGACCCGGCGTTCCAAAACACCGCCTCCTGCAAAAGTCGTATTACCTTCATCGATGGAGACAAAGGTATTTTGAGATACCGCGGATATCCAATTGAGCAACTAGCTGAGAAAAGCACCTTCATTGAAACATCGTATCTGTTGCTCAATGGTGAACTTCCGACTACATCACAACTGGCAACTTGGGATGGAGAACTAAACCGTCACTCGATGTTGCACGAAAATATCAAGCAACTTATCGGAAGTTTTCGGCGCGACGCCCACCCAATGGGCATCTTTCTAAGTACCGTGGGTGCCCTGTCGACATTTTATCCTGAGGCCAAACAAATCCATGATGCTGACTCTAGACAGACTCAAATCGCGCGTCTAATCGCCAAGGCACCGAGTATCGCTAGTTATGCCTACCGCCACAGTATTGACCAGCCATATATCCATCCCGACCCGGAACTAAGCTTTGTTGGAAATTTTCTCTCGATGCTGTTTAAGCGAACTGAGTCTCGGTACTCACCCGATCCCGTTCTTGAACGAGCGCTTGATGTGCTATTTATCCTCCACGCCGACCACGAACAAAACTGCAGCACTAGTGCAATGCGTGGAATTGGCAGCTCAAAAACTGATCCCTTTGTTTCCCTCGCCGGAGCGGCGGCAGCTCTTTACGGCCCGCTGCACGGCGGAGCGAACGAAGCGGTACTTCGGATGCTGTCTGAAATTCAAACCGTCGACAACATTCCAGCATTCGTAAAAAAGGTCAAGGCCGGTGAAGGTCGCCTCATGGGATTCGGCCATCGTGTTTATAAATCGTATGACCCTCGTGCCAAGGTCATTAAAAACGCCGCTTACGAAGTGTTTGAGGTTACTGGCAAAAATCCTCTTTTGGAAGTCGCACTAGAACTAGAAAGAATTGCCCTGCAAGATGATTATTTTGTCAGTCGTAGTCTTTATCCAAATGTAGATTTCTATTCGGGCCTTATCTACGAGGCAATGGGCTTCAAACCAGACATATTCCCAGTACTTTTTGCTATTGGCCGAACAGTCGGATGGGTTGCCCAATGGCAGGAAATGATCATGGACAAAGAACAAAAGATCGCGCGCCCGAGGCAAGTTTATCTTGGCGAAGGTGAACGTGACTTCGTATCGATAGACAGCCGCGGTTGATTCTCAACGTTAGCCGTCATCGAAAACGTAACCGATAAACTAAGAGTATCCCTGCCACAACCAGCATAACCAACACTGGCATGGGTATAGATCGCCCGGCCACAGCACCTTGAATAAAGAATACGCTAACAACGACCAATACCAACCCCAAGAGAATTGGCGTTAAAGTATTTTGTCGCCGCGGCTCCATCTCATCGGCCTGGCGAACTGACTCAGTAGTTTGACTGCCGCACTGGAAACAAACAAGTGCACTTTCGTCAATTTCTGTTCCGCAGTTCCTGCATTCCATGATCGAATAAATACTTAGTAAAACAGCCGCCCATGCCCGTGAATTCTGTCTGGAACAGCACTATGACTTCGTAAGATCAACGTTCTTCTTCAACTGCACGAAGTAAGAGTTCTTGGGCACGCTCGTATGTCGGTGCAATCTCCAGTGCCTTTAGCACCTCACGCTTAGCAGCAGCACCCTGACCAGCAAGTAGAAGACTCTCCGACAAATCGCAGTAGACACCCACCGGGTCAACCGGACCGACAGCCAGCGCAACCTCGAATTCGTGAATTGCCCGAGCTAATTCGCCAGCCTCCAGCGCCATACGACCCAAAGCCTCGTGAGGAATAGGATCAAATGGATCAATTCCAATAACCCGTTCATACGCCATAGTCATTCGATCTCGGTCGCCCGCGTCTTCGGCCAGCGCGGCAAGCTCTCGAACCGCCTCAATCGAGGTTGCATCAAACTCAAGAAGTCTTTCTAATTCGTGCATCGCCCGTTCTTGGTCACCTAGTTCTTGGGCGATCTGAGCCATGACTCCCCTAGGACTGTCAATGCCAGTTGCCTGCGGAGCCAAATTCGCTGCCCTGTCAAGAACCAGTAAAGCCGCAGCCAGATCACCTGACTCCTGTAACGCTAATCCATACGAAAACTGAATCGGATAGCTATCCGGATAACTAAGAGCAAGGCTTCCGAATACCTCCAGACGGTTATCCGCATCTACCTCTGGAAAATCCACTTCAGGGGAACTGAGGGCTTGACGTAAATCACCGAACTCTGACTGTACCGCAGCGTCAAAACTCACCTGCAGCGTATCAAAAGTCAACCCGACCCGCGCCAGAGCCTCTTCTGTGTCAAGTCCGTCCCCATACGCCCTTACTAACGTTTGAAGTGCAGGTTCACCGTAATCATTAATAATGTGTTCAACTAAAACCGAGGCCTGAAAATATGACATCGAAATAGTTTCAGGTCTTGAGAATCCACTGTTTAATTCTCGAAGCGGAAGAATCGCCTCGTCGTTGAGAGCTCGCGCAAAAGACAATACTTGGTCCCTTCCCCACTCGGACCGTTTTCGTTTCTCTTCATACGTCGAGATGCCTTCACTCAACCATCTAGGTAATCGATTTCCCGACATCTGCAGGGTAATCACATGCGCAATCTCATGCCACAGTGTGGACTGCCAATTGAAATCACCGGGTGGTCTCGCCCTAGGTGAATCCATCGTAACCACTCTCCCAAAACAAGCTCCGAGTGCACCTATCATTCCAGGCAGGCCAAGATTGCGGACAGCAAAGTCATCGTGCCGAGGAAATACTTCTATAAGGACAGGAGCATCAACCTCCATACCGTACCGAGTCGACAACTCATCCAAAGCCTCTTGAGCCAAGCCGAGGATGTACTCGCTCAAAACCCGAGACTCATCAGGATGTAATCGGAGTACGATGTCACCACGCTCGAAAGTTTCGAACCCCTCGAGCGTATCCATCATATTCAGAAGGTTAAAAGTGATTAGGTCAAAAGGATCATCGGCAAAAGCAAGGT
>CAZUZW010000015.1:0-55363 GCA_964624855.1 uncultured Vicinamibacteraceae bacterium | reverse complement strand
CGCCTAAGTCACAATCTCCACGTTGACCTTCGTTGAAGGAACTTCCTATGACTGTCACGAGCCCCATAAACAGCTTAGTCGACAGAAACGTTCCTTAACTGTGATGCAAAAGCAAAGCTTAGTGAAAATATCGTTGCAACACTCACGAGAACAATCAACTTCTGAATGGTCGCTTGCCTGACCATCTCATCTTGGCTATCGAGAGGACTACCACTGATTAATTGGTAAACCACATAAGCAGACGTGCAGCCTAAATAGAACATTGTGACCAATGCGTACTTGTTTGCAACCGAACTACGTAGCAAGACAATGAGATAAGCAAGAGAACCTGGTATCAGAAACCTAAAAGCATTTACCGCAAGAAAGATGTGTGCCTCTCGGTAGAGATCATGTGGTGTCAAACCCACGCCAGCAAAAAACACAGTCCCGACCAAATAAAAGCCGGACCCGAGCATAGCGAGTAGATAAGTGATGCGATCGTCGCTAAACAACCGAGGCACAAACAAAAATGCGACTCCAACCGCGACAAACATAAACATTGATAAGTTAAAGAAAAATGCAGACAGAAAATTCACAGCGCCCGAGTGCGACTGGTAGCCACCCAGGTCACTCAAAAAGTTGTGTGTGATGGAATATCCAAGTTGCCCCGGATCGTGAATATTGCCACCTGGATAAAAATAAATCGCTGTGCTTACGGCAACGACAAAAAATAGCGCAACGAAACGAAGTACCGTAACCGTCCAAAAGTTGTACATAAAATACACAGTATTAATTATCGGTGATAGCGTTAGAACCTATCTCATGTGTTTGTTACTCGTACAGCCACAGACGTGCAAGGGGCCTGTCGCGTCATTAACAGACTTGTACTATAACGACTTCCCGCCTTCGACTAACCTCAATGAGTAAGACAACTACTTCCATTATTATTAGAGATGAGCAACCGGACGACGTGGATTCCGTCCAGCAGCTGTTAGTACATGCGTTCGGTCGAAAAAATGAGAGTCATCTCGTGGCACGTATGAGGCGCCTCAAAATTGCTCCTATCTCGCTTGTCGCAGTCGATTGCTCCGCGAAGAACCCTGTCAAATCTGACAGGATTGTCGGGCATATTATGTTCTCCCCCGTTACTGTCAACAATGTCGCGCCTCCGGTTCCCGCCCTCGGCCTAGCACCGGTCGCAGTCATTCCTGAGCGCCAGCGCCAAGGGATCGGAAGCATACTGATTGAGACTGGATTGGCGAAATGTCGTCACCAAGGTGTTGATGTGGTGGTTGTACTTGGACACCACGACTACTACCCCCGGTTCGGGTTCAAACCCGCTCATGCGAGGGGTCTAACATGCGAATACAAGTCTCCGCCTGAATCTTTTATGGTCGTCGAATTGAGACCAAATGCCCTCAATATCTGCAAGGGATTAGTCCGGTATCATGCCACCTTTAACGATTAAATAAAAAAATGTCAGCGCAACCTAATTACATTTCGTTGAGAGGCGGGCCATGAAACAACTCCAAGTATTTACACTTTGTTTAGTTTTAATGCTGACTGGCTGTGAAGGCAGTCCTCCGCCTGTGGTTGAATCGGGAAGCCTCGCACTCATCGGAGGACAACTAATCGACGGCACCGGCTCCGCACCCATCGCAGATTCTATTGTGGTGATTCAAGATGGGCGAATAGAGAGTGCTGGATCGCGAGCAACTACTCCTGTTCCGTCCGGCGCGGAGGTGATCGATCTAACTGACAAAACAATCATTCCCGGTCTCGTAAACCTCCATGTTCACTATCGAGGTGACCCCGAAAACATCGCACGTCAATTCCGGGCCCAACTCTACTACGGCGTTACCACCGGGCGAAGTATTGGCAGTGACTCACCTGACGTAGTTCCGTTCTTGCTTGAAACTCATGCTGGACAAACCGCCTTTCCCCGTGCGTTCACGGCTGGCCTCGGCTTTTCGCATCCCAACGGATTCAACGCGTCTGGTCGCAATGCCCCAACTACGGAAGATGAAGCGCGAACCATGGTGAGAGATCAAGTTGCACTTGGCGTACATTTCATCAAGATGTGGGTTAACGAGGTAGCGGAACCAGGACTAAAAATTACTCCTGAAATCAGGTCGGCCATCATTGACGAAGCGATACGAAACGGCGTTGTACCAGTTGCTCATATCGACGACGAAATTGATGGTCGACAGTTGGTGGAAGCTGGTTTACGGGACTTCTTGCACAGTACCGTCTTGACCTTCGGCCCAGGAGCAGGAACCCCTGTAGGCGACCCCACGCCTTCTCGAGAGTTCCTGCAGATGTGCCTCGACAATGACGTCTCTTTCACTCCAACGCTGTCAATTATTCAGAACAACTGGCACTTTGCAGAACATCCTGAACTACTTGCAGATTCAACACTGCGCACGGTATTCAATCCGGATGCTCTCGCCAAATGGGACGACCCACAACAAAGGACTGATGTCATTGAAGCTCCTGACTTTGAGAACCGTAAGGCCGCGTTTCAGCAGGTACTAGATTTTGTCAAGACGATCCATGACGCGGGCATCAAGGTCGCGCTTGGAAACGACGCCGGCACAGCCAATGTGCCTTTTGGGTGGGGCATGCATCACGAAATGGAACTCTACGTTGAAGCAGGTCTAACCCCGATGCAGGCGATCATCGCCGCAACGGCAACTGGAGCCAGTCGAATGCCTCCGGTCGGTAAGGCTGAGTTCGGCACCCTTCAACCTGGAAAAATTGCCGACCTGGTGATTCTCGATGCTGACCCGCTAGTTGACATTCGGAACACTCTAGAAATCGATCAGGTCATGCGACTCGGCAAATGGATAGACCGTGCGAGTCTGCTTGCCACTCCTTAACAGTGCAGGAGCAACACTCGGTTACATTGAGGAGTTACAAATTATATCGAAACGTAGCTAGGACGGATTCGACAGATTACAGCGACAGACCGTGCGCTTTACGAGCCGAACAACAGAGCTAATAAAGTCTTGAATAAGATAGTAATATCAAGTGTCGTTGCAGTAGGCTTGATCCGTTATATTGTGTGAAAGAAGGGCTCAATGAGCCTAATAGATTTCACATGCGAAAGGCCGTTGTACACATAGGAGATTACAGATGATTAAGCTAGGTCGCGCCGCGTTGCTCTCATTAACGATCGTCCTCTGGCTCACTCCTCCGCCAGCTAGTGCTCAATCTGCAGACGACACGATGCCGATGCGGACACCCGACGGCCAGCCCGATGTCTCTGGGATTTTTACCTTTCGGACGATTACGCCATTTCAGCGACCTGAACAATTCGCAGGACAAGAAACCCTCAACCAAGAAGAGGCGGCGGCCTTCGAATCCTCTGAACGAACCCGACAAAATCGTGACCTCTTCGACCCAGAGAAGGGTTCAGGCGGGTACGCGCCTCGTTCAGAAGGCGGGGTCCTGTCCTACAACGAGTTCTGGTACGAGCGTGGCATCGAGTTAACCTCTGACAAACGGACCGCGTTGATCATTGATCCGGCTGATGGGCGACTGCCTCCACGCACCGACGCAGCAATCGAAGCTGGAGCGGTCCGACGAGCCTACGTTGAAGAGCACCGCTACGATTCATATGAAAACCGAAGCACGGGCGACCGGTGCATCATGGGCTTCAACGCAGGTCCACCAATGCGGTCAAGTGCTTACAACAACAATGTAATGATCTTCCAGTCTCCAGACTATGTAGTCATCCTCAACGAGATGGTGCACAACGCTCGGATTATTCCGATCGGCGACACGGTCCAGCCTTCTTTTTTGCAGTATAGCGGTGTTTCCCGCGGTCACTGGGAGGGGGAAACATTAGTCATCGAAACTGACCAATTTCTTGGCGGAAGCAGCGGCCTCACCTCAACAAACATGCATCTGATCGAACGCCTCACTCGACTCGACCCTGATACCGTTTCTTACGAGTACACCGTCACAGACCCCACGGTCTATACCGCTCCTTATAGCGTAATGATGCCATTGCGACGCACCGATGGACCACTGTTTGAATATGCGTGTCACGAAGGCAATATCGGTCTGTATGGAATTCTTGCTGGTGCTCGAGTTCAAGAAATGAGAGGTATCCCACTTCGGCCGTAAAAGGATAACAACCCTCAGAAAAAATGGAGGCGCCGCCCGGATTTGAACCGGGGATGGAGGTTTTGCAGACCTCTGCCTTACCACTTGGCGACGGCGCCGTCGGTGCAGGATAGCGACTTCAGGAAAGAAGTTTGGAGCGGGAAACGGGATTCGAACCCGCGACTTCGACCTTGGCAAGGTCGCACTCTACCACTGAGTTATTCCCGCTTGCCCGACTACAAAACTTAGCGTACCACGCGAACATGGTCCCATCAAGTGCAGCCCTAATCCCCTCGACGTGCACTCCATAGCGATTCAACATTTTTCCTACTTCCTCTTCCAGCGGGTACCATTGGCCGAATCTTCAAGAACAATGCCACGATCCTCTAGGTTTTGACGAATCTCGTCTGCTGTAGAAAACTCTCGGCGAGCCCGGGCCATTCGTCGGTCTTCCATCAGGCGTTCAATCTCCTCCAACGGTAACGGTGGCGTCGCTTCCTCCAACCGTCGTAGTCTGATCACCCCGAGCACCTGGTCAAACCAGTCAAACGTGGTCAGCACTTCACTCGCATCCTGAGCACCCATCAACCCCGCGTCAATCGCTGAATTGACGTCCCGCACGAACTCAAAAACCACACCAACCGCACCAGGGGTATTAAGGTCGTCAAGCAATAGCTTGGTAAAATTTGAGCGCGCGGCCTCAATACGATCACGAAATGACGTTTTACTCACTGAATCTTTTGCTATTACCTCAACGCGGCGCAAACAATCCATGAGGCGAGTGAGCGCTTCCTCGGCCTGCATCAAGCTCTCCCAAGTAAACCGCAACTGTTTCCGGTAGTGTGTCGACATCAAGACATATCGAAGTGCGGACGCACGATGTCCCTGATCGAGAACGTCTTTTACAGTAAATACATTACCCACCGATTTCGACATCTTTCCACTGCGATCAAGCAACAGATGCTCGACGTGAACCCAAAACCTAGCGAACGGCTTTCCGGTTGCACCTTCCGCTTGAGCAATTTCATTCTCGTGGTGCGGAAAAATAAGATCGACGCCACCCGCGTGGATATCTATCGGTCCCTCTCCAAGAAGTCGCAAAGCCATACTGGAACATTCAATATGCCACCCTGGACGCCCAGGACCGATCCCAAAATCCCAAGAAGGTTCTCCCGGTGCCGATGCCTTCCACAGAACGAAGTCTCTGGCATCCTGCTTCGCGTACTGATCGCTGTCGATACGAGCACCGGGCTGGATGCCCTCATGATCGAGACGGGCTAATTTCCCGTATTCCGGCAATGTACTGATTTTGTAGTAGATCGACCCCTCACTCTCGTATGTATGTCCTCGAGCTTCAAGTGCCTTCACGGCATCGACCATAGACCGAAGATTTACTTCGTCTGTGGCGCGAGGGTATTCCTCAGCTGCTTCAAGACCAAGTGACGCTGAGTCCTCGTGAAATGCAGCAATATAGCGGTCGGTATACTCGTGAAGCGATATCCCGGCGTCATTTGACGCCGCAATTGTCTTGTCGTCAACATCGGTAAAATTGATCACCTGATGTAAGCGAAACCCAGCTACATACTTAAGGGTTCGACGTAAGACATCAAGACAAATGAACGTTCGAAAGTTACCAATATGTCCGCGGGCATAGACCGTTAGCCCGCACGCGTACATACGAACGACGTCATCCCGAATAGGGGAAAATGCCTCCTCTTGACGGGTGAGAGTGTTATAGAGCCTAATTTTAAACTCCTTTGCGTAATATTTGATCTGTTGCCAAAATCGTTAAGTTTACAGTGACATCCTACTAAACAGTCCACGTGCATTCGCACAATCAAGCTCAATCTGTCGCCGTAATGCCATAGCATCCGGAAAAGCCTGTTCGTCACGAAGTCGCTGCACGAACGCCACTCTGACATACATACCGTAGAGGTCGTCGTTGTAGTCGAGCAAATGTGCCTCAACCAATCGTCCGCCTTGGTCTTCAAATGTTGGCCGAACACCAATATTGGTCACCGAAGGATAAATCATCCCATCTACCGTGACTGTTGTTGCATAGACACCATCCGACGGAAGTACTTCGTTCGCAGTTTGAACATTAGCTGTGGGGAAACCCTGTTCCTGCCCACGTCTCGCCCCCGGGACCACTTCACCGTCGATGGCGTAATGATGTCCAAGAAGCACACCCGCTTCGTCAACGTTCCCATTCGTCACCAAACGTCTGATTCTCGTACTGCTAACAACAAATTCTTTATACCGAACTGGATCAATTTTCTCCACTCGGAATCCATGCCGAACTCCCAGTTCACGCAACAAAGTAAAATTGCCACTCCGGTCGTGACCAAAAAGAAAGTTTGCACCCACCCACACTTCTGACACATGAAGCCAGTCAGCCAAGACCGTTGCCACAAACTCATTCGGCGTCCACTCCGATATCTCAGGCGTAAATCGCACCACAGCCGCCCAATCAATACCAGCTTCTGACACCTTTTCGATTTTTTGCTGCCGGGTCATGAGCAATGGGGGTGCCTTGTCAGGTCGAACGATGCGGGGTGGATGAGGATCAAAAGTTAAAATCGCCGATGCGCTCCCGCATTTTGTTGCCCGTGTTACAACTTGGTCAATGATTCTTGCGTGCCCACGATGGACACCATCAAAATTTCCTAACGCAAGCACCGTGCCGTGCCAACGAGAGGGTATGGGATCATCTGGATAATAAAGGGTTTGCATTGTGGTCAAGCGTCGACAAAAAAGATTGCGCCCCTGCTAATTTACAACATGACTGCCGTGTGCTGCGCCGCGACGTTTAATACTTCAGCCGGCGTTTCATCGTCCACCTCAACAACCAGTCCGTCGTAGGCCAAAGTCATACCATGCGGAAGGCTATCGCACGTATCAGCATGTAAAAGGTCATGTGTCATATGTGTGAAATACGTCTGTCTCGCTCCAATTCTTGCAGCCATTTCAACCGCTTCGTCGAGACTAAAATGAGTTGAATGTGGGCGATGTCGAAGCGCATCCAATACCAACACGTCAAGCCGGTCAAGCTGCGCCAAGGATGATTCAGGGATCTCATTACAATCCGTCAGGTACGCAAACGCCCCTATCCGATACCCAAGAATCGGCAAAGTGCCGTGCTTTAGCGGCACAGGAACAAAGGTGCGCTGAGAAAATGAGAATGGACCAATTACTGGAAAAAGATTCAACTGCGGAATCCCGCCACCCTTTGGGGTTCTAGGATCAAAGACATACGCAAACATCCTGCGCACGTCACGAAGCGTCCGGTTGTCTCCCTGACACGGAATCGAACTCCGCTGTCTAAAATTGTAAATCCTAACGTCATCAAGGCCTAACACATGGTCAGCGTGACTATGCGTGAGAAGTATGAGATCAACACGTTCAATCCGATATTCAAGGGCCTGGTCTCGAAGATCGGGCGACGCATCAACTAACACCGAAGGCCCCTCGTCAAATTGAATATAAATTGACGGCCGGCGGCGTTTATCCTTCAAATCCGTCGAGCGACAAGTCGCACAGGTGCAGCCAATAACTGGAACACCTGTCGACGTACCGGTTCCAAGGAAAGTTACACGCACAAGACTCAAATGTGAGACAAATCCGATTCTGGACTGCCTGAACAATTCACAATCAAGCAGAATTTCGTGTGAGCTCCGTATACCTCGCCCTCAGTTCGTAAAGCACTTGAGCCAGAAACGACTTCTCATCCTCAGTCAAATTACCACGCGTTTTCTGCTCGAGCAAAACCAACATCTCAATAGCATGGCCTGCAGCTTCAATGTTGACAGTAGGGCTTTCGCCTGACGATGGGTCACTTACATCACCGAAATGAACTGCCGCAGTAGTAGCTAGCGTCACTATAAACGCATTAAACGTAACCGCCGTGGACATCTCTATGTCGAATGCTAGCATAGGACATCATGATGAAAGCTCCCGAAGCCGTCGATTCTTCTACCCCTGGCGCACAACTTGATCGACTTGTCGAAATAATGCGAATCCTACGATCACCAGATGGATGCCCGTGGGACCGCGAACAAACACTAAAATCACTTCGCCCATTTCTTGTCGAAGAAACCTATGAAGTCATTGACGCGATAAACAATAACGACGCCGAAGCCCTACGGGAAGAACTCGGAGATTTTATATTTGAAGCGATCTTTCTTGCCCAAATATGCGCTGAGGAGGGCCACTTCACACTTGCCGATTCCTTGGGATCGGTCGCTAGAAAAATCGTCAGCCGTCATCCTCATGTATTTAACATTCCCGGGAAGACCGATACAGAAAAACGTCTCAAATCAGCTGACGAAGTCAAACGAAGCTGGGAAAAAATAAAAGCCGAGGAACAGAAGCGTGCTGGTCAACAGCCAAGTGTTTTGGGTGGAATTCCACGTGGCTTACCTGGGCTACTGCGAGCGTACCGCATGGGTCGTCGCGTTGCCACGGTCGGCTTTGATTGGAAACATCCGTCGGGCGTCGTTGCACAGGTCGAAGAGGAACTGCAGGAACTTAAGGACGCGATTGCAGAGGGAAAGGACAACCAGATCGAAGAGGAGCTCGGCGATCTTCTCTTCTCCTTAACAAATCTGTCACGTCACTTTGACATTGATCCAGAAGGAGCCCTCCAGGGCGCCAATGATAAATTTGCTGACAGATTCTTAAAACTGGAACAGCGCTTCGAAACACTCGGTCGCTCACTGCAAAACGCTACCCTCGAAGAAATGGATTTAGAATGGCAACAGATAAAACGTGCCTCCACGGAGCCAGAGAAGTAGTTCTTGCAGAATCCAAAGAAGACTCACTGAAGACTATTCACAGTTTAGCAGCCAAATCAGCATGATAGGCCTGTAGCGGGCGGACTGCCAGTGTAGTTTTCCGAAGAGCTTGGATTGCACTGACAGTTGCCGCAGCGCCTGTCAACGTCGTGACACACGGAACTGACAACATCATAGCCACACGACGAACGGTCATATCATCAAAGAAGGATTCGCGTCCCAACGGTGTATTCACGACAAGATCAATCTCTCGATTGAGCAATTTATCCCCAACATGCGGTCTTCCCTCGTTAATTTTGAAAACAACTTCAGAGTCCAGACCGTGCGCCCGCAGATACGCTGCCGTGCCGCGAGACGCGACTAAGACAAACCCCAGCTCGGCCAAATCTCGTGCTATACGAACGACATTGGCCTTATCCTCATCGTTGACGCTAATAAACGCTTTCCCGGAATTGGGCAGACGCTGGCCCGCTGCCAGCTGTGCTTTGGCATAAGCCGTTCCGAAATTGGACGCCCCACCCATCACTTCACCTGTCGACTTCATCTCTGGTCCGAGAATGGTATCGACTCCTGGAAAACGAACAAATGGAAACACGGGTGTCTTGACAAAAACACCTGACACTTCGAGATCATTAACCAATTCAAGCTCGGCCAGCGTTTTTCCCACCATCACTTGTGCTGCCACCTTGGCTAGCGGCACACCTGTGGCCTTTGAAAGATACGGCACCGTTCGAGACGCCCGAGGATTAACTTCAAGGATGTAGACAGTGTCATCCTTTATCGCAAACTGAATATTAAGCAGTCCTATCACTTTCAACGCACGGGCCACACGGCGCGTGTAATCTCGAATGACCGACAATTGTGACTCTGGAACAAGGTATGGCGGTACCACGCAGGAACTATCTCCAGAGTGGATGCCCGCTTCCTCGATATGCTCCATGACTCCACCGATCACTACGGCTCCCGTCGTATCCGCAACGGCATCGACATCAAGCTCAAAGGCATCTTCAAGAAACTTGTCAACAAGAATTGGATGTTCCGGAGATGCATCGACCGCTTCACTCATGTAGCGATCCAATCCCCCCCCGTCGTACACGATAGCCATTGCTCGCCCACCAAGCACATAGGATGGTCGAACGACAACCGGATAACCAATTGACTCCGCGACCTCTTTGGCTTCGTCTGGCGATGTTGCCATCCCATTCGGAGCTTGGGGAATCCCTAATTCCCACAACAAGCGAGCGAAACGTTTCCTGTCTTCTGCAAGGTCGATAGAATCTGGTGACGTTCCGATAATTTTTACACCGGCCCTCTGCAAGGCTAACGCCAGCTTAAGTGGTGTCTGGCCACCAAACTGGACTATGCATGACACATCCGCTCCAGTCGTCTGCTCTCGGGTAACAACACCATTGACCTCTTCAAACGTGAGAGGCTCAAAATACAATCGGTCAACAGAATCGTAATCGGTTGAAACGGTCTCAGGATTGCAGTTAATCATGACCGTCTCATAACCTTCAGCACGCAACGCGAATGCGGCATGACAGCAGCAGTAGTCAAACTCAATTCCCTGGCCAATTCTGTTTGGACCACTACCTAGAATGACAACTTTCGGTCGGTCTGTAGGCTCCGACTCGCATTCGTTCTCATAAGTGCTATAGAGATACGGCGTGAACGACTCAAACTCAGCAGCACACGTATCAATTCGCTTATAGACCGACCGAAGTCCTTGGTCGGTTCGACGGTCGCTCACTAATTCAGATGTTGTACCTAAACGTGACGCAAGTTCGTCATCCCCGAATCCGGCTCGTTTGAGTGCCAACAACAAGTCGGGTGACATTTCGCGCAGATCGACAAGAGAATTCACCCGTGACAACTCCACCAACTCGCTGAATTGCGTTAGGAACCATCGGTCAATGTTCGTCAATTCGTGGAGCTCCTCCACCGACCAACCTTGTTCAAGGGCACGAAAGACCGACCAAATACGGGTGTCACTCGGTGAAACTAGTTGCTGCCGTAATTCTCCCTGCTTCTCCGCGGCATCCTCTCCGGAACCGGAACTAAACACCTCGCCCGCTCTACCAAGTTCAAGAGACCGCATCCCCTTCAAGAACGACTCTTTAAACGTTCGACCTATCGCCATTACCTCGCCCACAGATTTCATCTGAGTCGTCAATGTACGATCAGCCTTTGGAAACTTCTCAAATGCCCACCTTGGAATCTTGACCACAACGTAGTCGATCGTCGGCTCGAACGATGCCGGAGTGAGTTTTGTAATGTCGTTTGGAATCTCCTCAAGGCGATAGCCAAGAGCCAACTTTGCTGCGATCTTTGCGATCGGAAACCCTGTGGCTTTTGACGCCAACGCTGACGACCGGGACACTCTCGGATTCATCTCTATGACGACCATCCGACCATCCTTTGGATTCACAGCAAACTGAATATTCGATCCGCCGGTTTCAACGCCAACTCGACCAATAATGCGACGGGCTGCATCGCGCATGCGCTGATACTCTTTGTCCGTTAATGTCAGCGCAGGCGCCACCGTAATCGAATCACCCGTATGGACTCCCATAGGATCGACATTCTCTATAGAGCAGATCACAACGAAGTTGTCAGCAACATCGCGCATGACCTCAAGTTCAAATTCCTTCCAACCAATTAAAGATTCTTCGATAAGAATTTCGTGCACGGGACTCAGTTCAATCCCGCGACTAGCCAATTCTCGAAATTCTTCGACGTTATAAGCGATCCCACCACCCACTCCACCTAAAGTAAAAGAGGGTCTAATAATGACTGGAAACCCTATCTTCTCCACCTTCACTAGTGCTTCGTCTAACGATCGAATGTACTCACTCGCCGGACTGTCCACACCAATAGACGACATCGCCTCCTTAAACTTCAGCCGATCCTCGGCAACTTGGATAGCTTCGATGGACGCTCCGATCAATTTGACATCGAATTCTTCGAGGACGCCATGTTTCTGAAGATCGATCGCGAGATTGAGTGCGGTCTGTCCTCCCACTGTGGGAAGTAGAGCGTCTGGACGTTCGACCTCGATGACCGAACGGACAATTTCCCATGTCAAGGGTTCAACATAAGTTCGGTCTGCCACTTCAGGGTCGGTCATGATCGTGGCTGGATTACTATTCACCAATACCACTTCCAAACCCTCACTCCGCAATGCCTTACAAGCCTGCGTACCAGAATAATCGAATTCGCAAGCTTGACCAATCACGATTGGCCCTGACCCTATGACGAGTATGCGGTGAAGATCCGTACGGCGCGGCATGCTAGGATTCGATGGTCTTAAAATTTACTTTTCTCGACAACTAACTACTTCCTGATCGACGCTCCATCTCGTCCAAAAACAACGAGAAGAGATAATCAGCGTCATGTGGGCCTGGCGACGCTTCCGGATGATACTGCACGCAAAATACTGGACGGGTTTTGTGTCGCAACCCTTCGACCGTCCCGTCATACAAATTCACGTGGGTCACATTAACATCATCAGAAAGTGATTCCGGATCGACGGCAAAACCATGATTTTGAGAAGTAATTTCTACCCGCTCGGTCACAAGATTCTTCACTGGGTGATTGCCTCCTCGATGACCGAATTTCAACTTGAAGGTCCGAGCCCCCATCGCAAGCCCTAGAATCTGATGGCCAAGACATATACCAAATGTTGGCACATCCGCTTCGATCAGCGCACGCGCATTCTCAACCGCGTAAGCTAGTGGCGCGGGATCGCCTGGCCCGTTACTTAAAAACACACCATCCGGCTTACTGGCTAATAACTCCGCCGCAGGCGTACGCGCAGGAAACACTGACACGACACAATCATGAGCCGAAAAACGCCGAAGGATATTTAATTTCATTCCAAAATCGTATGCGGCAATGCGAAGTGGCCGACCAGGCCGTCGCACCGGTTCAATATCGAATGAACCGAAATTGAAATCGCCAGCCTGTGAGCTCCACTCGAAAGGCTCGAGACAGGTCACCTTAGAAACCATGTCGCGACCCTCAATTTCTGGGACCTTACGCGCTTCCGCGACCAGTTCGTCTGGTTCAACATGACCGATTCCGATGACACCACGCATTACGCCAGTTGTCCGAATAAGTCGCGTTAAGGCCCTTGTGTCAATTCCACTGATAGCAACAACTTCATTCTTCTCAAGATAGTCACGCAACGTGCCAGTCGCCCTCCAATTACTTGCAATGGGCGACTCTTCTCGCATAACAAAACCGGACACTCGTGGCACCAGAGACTCGACATCCTCAGACACAACACCATAATTGCCAATCTGAGGACAAGTCATCGTCACAATTTGCCCCGTATACGATGGGTCCGTCAGCACCTCCTGATACCCAGTCATATTCGTATTGAAGACCACTTCACCTTGGGTTTTCCCTGACGCACCCGCAGATTCTCCCTGAAACCACCGGCCATTTTCCAATGCCAAAATTGCTTTCATCGATTACCACGCTCCAATGACGCATTTACTTGCGTCCGTCTTCCGGAATCGATCTCAATATTCGTGATCCACATTCGGTATCCTTCGCCATCAATACGAATCTCATGCAAGCCAACTGGCATGGCAATAGTGAACGGCGTTACACCAACCGTTACGCCATTTACTGTAACTCGAGCTCCGCTAGGTCTTGACCGCACGTATAACGCCCCTACCTCACGGGCATTGATATTCTCAACGGTCCGTGCCGTTGATGGAACAAGTGTTACACCTAGTGCGGAGACCGCATTCATGTCGCTAATCTGAATATTACGTTCTGCTGAACGAAACCCAGGTCGACTCACTTCCACGTGATATGAACCAAAAGACATTCCAGCAAGTGACAGCGGAGTCCGCCCTCGTACTCGACCGTCGACTGCAACTATAGCTCCTGGGATATCCGTACGAACCAAGATCCAACCCGTTTCTAGTGCCGTGGCGCGACCAGTCAGTAGCGCCTCTGGTCGAACAGCTACCGCTGAAGGCACAGAATCGATTTCAACTGCCTGTGCCTCTGACGGGCGTTCACTTCGATTATCTGAACGTTCAAAACCGGTTGGATTCGATAAATTCGAGTCGGCTTGGCGGCGCTCCGTAGTTGGAATAGTCTGTCCAGCACTAAGATCGTCCAAGAGTGTTGCACTGGCGGGATCGTCGTCGGGTTCGGATTCACGCTGACCAGACAAGCTTCCAGTTTCCACTCCGCCGAACACGCTCCGCACACTGTCGTCTCTTGCCCGACCAATAGAGTCTGCTTCGTCCACCACTGAAAATAAAGATTCGCGAGAAGCTCTTTCGCCTATCTGGCCCTCATTCGGACTCAACGCTACTCCCAAAAAGTAAGAGAAGCTTCCCACAAAGATCGTACTTGCTATTACTAGAACTAGAGTCCAGTTCCAAGTTCGACGGGGTTCACGTGTTTCGGGCAGCGGTAACGAACCGGCGGATTCCGACTCGGTCGTGGTGGATTCATATACTTCCTCTGGAGTTTTATAATCGTTGTCGGCATCAGACTCGTCCCACAAATAACGGTGGTCGCCAACATTCCTATCAGACCGAATTCCCAAATCATCACCGTGCTTCCCGTCCGAACCGGTTGAAATAGAATTAGAGTCCTGGGACGCCTCAACTACTCGATCCAAGGCGGATTCAAAGCCTTCGGCCACAGCCTGGTCTTCTACGTCACGAATGCCACTTACAGCCTCTGGGTTAACTGGGTCATGACCCCCCTCAGCTCCTCCTATTGACCGGCTTACGGAAGAAGCGCCTATCTCAAACTTTTCATCTGCGCCAGATTTCACATCGACGTTCAGATCCGATCGATCTGAACTCTCGGGAATCTGTCCCTTCAGAATCTCGTCTTCATGATGAGATGACTCGACACGATTTACAAAATCAGACTCATCTTCTGAAGTTGGTTGCTGCTGGAACTCCACGCCAGCCAACAGATCTAGCGTTCCGGCCGGATTTCGGTCTCCCGCTTCCTCTACTACCGTATCGTTCCGCTCAACAGCAACACCCATCTCCAGCGCTGCGACGAAACCCATCGCGCTCGAGTATCGCGACTCTGGATCGTCCGCAAGAGCGACCGAAAACACCTCTTCGACGTGATCGCAATCAGATAATCCGTCAATCGACCGAATACCGTCGCTCATCTGGCCACCGGTTCCAGTTATACGCCGCCCGGTCAGAAGTTCAAATGCAATCGCCGCCAAAGAAAACCGATCTGCTGCTCCGCCCCATTCTCTGCCAGCAATTATTTCCGGCGCAGTATACGGACGTCTAATCGGAGCTGATAATCCAAGCTCTTCAAGCGTCTGAACAACACCGAAACCGTTTACCCATAAATCATCCGGTGCCACAAAGATGTCACGAAGATGAATAGCACCGTGAGCTACGCCTTGACTGTGAACTGAATCTAGCGACGCGGCGACTTGACTAATAAGCGGAAGTGCCAACTCCAAAGTGGTCGGCGCACGATGTCTAATCTCAGTCTCGAGAGATTCTGCAGCAACGTATTCCTGTGCCAAATAGGGAACATCCTGCTCGAGGCCCACGGCTATCGGAGAGACCACTCCTGGACCAGTAAACCCAGTATCGATAAACCGCTCAAGAGATTCAACTAACACCCGAGACTGCTCAGGCGTAATATCTAAATGGAACGCCTTCACGGCTACTAACCGATCTTGAGATGGCTCAGAAGCCCTGAAGACAGGTCCAAGGACTCCTATACCGATCTGGTGCATTACTCGGAATTCACCGAAACTTGCCACAGCGAACGGACTGTCGTCGTCAAGGGTCAGCGGAGGAACTCCTGCACAGCGGGTTAGCGGATGCTAACACGGAAGAGTGGGGCCAGCCAACGACTTGCTTAGTTGCCTTGACAGTTCTGCTACCCATTTGAAACAGTACATGAAGTGTGACGTTCGACCCGTCGTCCTCAACTGAACCCACAGCCGTTCCTTCGATCGACTATAGGCGCCTATCATGGGCCGCTAAATTGGTCTGTGATTACTGCCACGATTTTGAGAGTCTCCAACCGTTCTTTGCCGGATCGCCGCTTGATCCCAATGCCTGGCGCCAAGTGATCGATACCAGACAAGCAAATCCGGTAAACCATTCACAGGTCGCAGCGGCAGTAATGAAACAACTCACAACACGGGGCGCTCCGGATGCTGCTCTCGCTGCGGCAGAAAAATTAGATAACCCGACCACCGTCACGATTGTAGCCGGCCAGCAGGCTGGCTTATTCGGCGGACCATTCTTCACGCTCTTTAAAGGTCTTACCGCGATCGCGGTCGCTCGCGAGGTCAGTGAAAAATATAAGGTCAACGCGGTGCCGGTGTTCTGGGTCCACGCCGAAGATCACGACCTTGAAGAAATTAGCAACTGCTCTGTTCTCACGTCAGACTTTGAATTCGAAACGATAACGATCCCACATGATGCATCGTCCTCTCAACCTGCATCAACAGTACGGTTAAACGACTCGATTGTGTCGACTTTAAACAGGCTGCGTGAACTCCTCCCGAATACTGAGTTCACTGATTCAGTCGTCAACAAACTAAGTAACGCCTATCAACCGGGTCGAGGAATGGTCGAAGCATTTTCGCTATGGATGGATACGTTGCTCGGGCCACACGGCCTAGTTGTCTTTGACGCTTCCGACGCCGCGGTAAAATCTATTGCGCGACCACTGTTTCAATTGGAGCTCGATACAGCGGGCGAAACGTCGAGGTTGGCAACCGAAAGCGGTTCGGCTTTAATTGCCAAGGGCTACCACGCTCAAGTAACTTCCTCGCAACACTCAACTGGGCTATTTTTTCTCAATGACGGTCGTCAAGCTATTCGTCTTACAACCGACAAAAGGACTCCTGAAAGCGAATTTGACATAGGCGGGAAGGTTCTGTCGCTTCAACAGATAAGTGCAAACCTCGCCAAAAATCCAGCTATTTTTAGCCCGAATGTGCTTCTCAGACCTATCGTTCAAGACAAGATATTCCCTACCGTTGCAACAATCGCAGGACCGAGCGAACTTGCATACCTCGGTCAACTTCGTCAGGTGTATAAACACTTTGACATACCGATGCCAATAATTTATCCACGGACCAGTGCAACGATAGTTGACCAAGGTACTCTTAGGTTTATGGAGCGATACGACGTCAGGTTTGAAATGCTGCAAGCTCAAGATGACGGAGTCCTCAATCGGTTGTTATCGAATCTACTTCCAGATGAGATCGACAACACCATCGAAGAGACCAAACAAGCGATAACTGACCATCTTGCGGCAGTTTCAACAGGAGTGGCCAAGGTTGATCCGACCCTGGCCGGCGCCGTTGAGACCACCAAGCAAAGGATGGACCGCGACCTCAAAAAATTAGGTAATAAAATTATCCAAGCTGCCAAACGACGAGACGAGACAGTCCAGCGACAGTTTCGACGAGCACGCTCACAAACCTTCCCTAACGGCGGCCCCCAAGAGCGCACACTTAATGGGATTTATTTCCTTAATCGCTATGGCCTACAGGTGGTAGACCATGTAATAAAGCAACTACCGCTGAAAATCGGACAACACGGCCTCATCACGGTATAATTCGGCCTAAGGTCAATTAACAAAGAGACTTATACAAACACAAGGGACTCATCGCCTGACATACGCTGCAGATATTGACGAGTCACACACCGATGAACGAAGAAGTCTTCAAGGCGGTTACTGAAACACTGAGTCGGGGCGATTCGGCCGCCTTGGTAACGATAATTCGCACAGAAGGATCGACTCCCCAACGGGTGGGGGCGAAAATGCTTGTATTTACCGACGGCCGAATAGTCGGCACTATCGGCGGCGGATGCTACGAGAACGACGCGTTTTGGAAAGCGAGAAAATCGCTCGAAACCAGACGTAGTCAAGTTGTTCGTTATGAACTAGCAGACGATATTGCGGAAGAATCAGGTTTAATCTGCGGAGGTCAAATGGATGTGTATATTGAACCACTCGACGCCGCCGCTCATCTGTATCTGATAGGCGCAGGACACGTGTCCTACCACTTGGCGCAGGCTGCATCCCAGGTAAACTTCAAGATTCACGTACTTGATGACCGAGAAAAATTTGCGAATCGCGAGAGGTTTCCTGACGCTACTGAAATCACCGTCGATGACATCCCGAGCTGGTTAGCGGCTGCTGAATTTCCAACTAATGCTTACGTGGTAATCCTGACACGGGGTCACACCCACGACCTCGATGCTCTACGGGCACTCGTGCCTTGTGACCTACGTTATCTTGGTCTCATCGGCAGCAGGGCTAAAGTGGCACGACTCTACGCGGCTCTCCAAGAAGAATCTGTACCACTGGAAACACTGACACATGTGCATGCGCCGGTTGGGTTAGATATCGGAGCAGTATCTCCACAAGAAATTGCCGTCAGTATTTTGGCAGAGCTCATAGCAGTAAAATATGGAAAGGTGGCTGACGTTGCGCCTCTCCGCTGGGCTCCAGAAACAGATCAACCTGCCACTGTATCGGCTGACGAGCAGTAATAACGGCTTCATAATTCGACTGATATAATCCCGTAGAATGACATCGTTCGCCGGTAACTCGTCGCACGCTCAACTTCCAGAACGTTCGCGCCGAATTCTTTCAGTTCTCGTGCAGCAGTACATTGAAAAAGGCGAACCGGTTTCATCGCTATGGCTCGCACAGCACGGTGGTTTCGGGTTGTCATCGGCAACCGTTCGAAATACTCTGTCCACCCTAGAAGATCGTGGATACGTGCATCATCCGCACCCCTCGGCAGGTCGGGTCCCCACTGACCGCGGTTATCGAGCCTATGTCGACCTACTCCTTGACTCGACACCCAGAACAGACGTCACGCAGGACGTAGAAGCCCGCCTGCGACAAGCCGGTAGTGTAAGCGACGTCTTGTCGAACGTTTCACATGAACTATCTCGTGCGTCGCACAATCTTGGTTTCGCAATGATCCCACCAATCGATGGAACTTTCCGCTATATCGAATTTGTCCCCCAAGATGGAACAAAGATTCTTGTAGTGGTGGAAACTGATACAGGTCAGACCGAACACAAAGTGATAGACCTCGGAGAAGCGGTACCCCGGTCAGAACTTGAACAGGGCGCGAACTATCTGATGGCTGAGTTCTCGGGTTTACCTCTCTGGGATGTGCGAGCAACGATCAGCGAACAACTCCGTCAAGAGCAAATGCTTTATGACGAACTACTCTCGCGTGCGCTGCGTCTCGCGAGCTCAACTCTAGAGGGCATGGTGAAACCCGACCGGTTATTCCTTGAGGGAGCAGGTTTCCTTCTGGATGAAGCAACAGACACCAATGATGACAACCGTGTGCAGTTTTCAACGCTTCGAACGCTACTCAGCATGATAGAACGCAAGGAAAAACTAGTTCGTCTCTTGAACGAATACATTGAAGGCCGTGGACTCACCGTCGTAATCGGAACGGAGCACAGTTCACCGGAAATGAAGGATTTTAGTCTCGTGATGTCGACTTATGTTGACGGCAGTGAAACAGGAAGCGTCGGTGTGATTGGCCCAAGACGTATGCGGTACTCACAGGCCATCTCAGCGGTAAACAGTATTTCCGTGGCGATCGGTCGCGTGCTGATCTCACAAAGCAGCTAATACCAAGTTGCTATACCAGTACAAACAATGACAGACGAAGGCAAGACTGAGTCGGCTGAACAACAGACCGAATCGGAAAGCGGACTAGACATCTCGCAACTTCACGCCGAACGTGACGAGTACCACGACCTGTTGCTTCGTAAAGCAGCTGAACTCGAGAACTACAAGAAGCGCACTGAAAGAGAGCGAGCCTCACTCCAGCAGGCTGCTGCTGCTGACCTAATTCAAGAACTTCTTCCTCTTGCCGACGACCTTGAACGAGCATTGACTTCGCCGTCAGAATCAACGTCGACTTCAGCATATAGGTCAGGTATCGAACTAATTCACAAGAGACTTCTTGAACTGTTAGAAAAACGTGGTGTTGTGCCAATCGAGGCGTTAGGTGCTAACTTTGACCCGCTCTATCACGAAGCCGTTGAAACCGTGACAGTAGAGAATGCTAAAGACGGTGAAATTGTTTCAGACCTTCGTCGTGGTTACACCTTGGAGGGACGACTATTACGACCGTCAATGGTTCGGGTGGCCAAGACGTGACTAATCGTGACTATTACGAAGTACTCGCCATCGACAGGTCCGCATCCGAAAGTGACATTAAGAGCGCATATCGTAAACTAGCACTCAAATACCATCCAGACCGAAACCCTGACGATAAAGTCGCTGAAGACAAATTTAAAGAGGCGGCAGAGGCTTACGGAATTTTAGCCGACCCACAAAAACGGGCTCGATATGACCAGTTTGGTCATGCCGGAGTTACCGGCGCCAGTGGTCGACCAGATTTTGATCCGACTATCTTCTCTGACTTTGGAGATATCTTCGGTGGTTTTGGTGACCTCTTCGGGGGAGGTAAGCGACGCCGGGGCGGACCTACTCGTGGTTCCGATCTTCGCTATGACTTATCAATCTCTTTTGACCAAGCAGCAACTGGTACGGAAACGACACTACAAATTCCACGGATGGAGGTCTGTCAGCGTTGTAACGGGACAAGCGTCGAGCCTGGAAAACAGCCAGAAACGTGCCCCCAATGCGCTGGACAAGGACAAGTCAGATATCAACAAGGGTTTTTGACCGTAGCCCGCACCTGCGGTCAATGCCGCGGACAAGGAAAGATTATTAAACATCCTTGCACGAACTGCCGTGGGCAAGGAGGCATCGAACAATCTCGAAAACTCACGGTCAAAATCCCTGCAGGAATCGCAACGGGGCAACAATTGCGACTTCAAGGTGAAGGCGAACATGGATCGGCCGGTGGTCCGACTGGCGACCTCTATGTCGTCGTTCAAGTGGAAGAGCATGATTTTTTTCGGCGTGACGGTGACGATCTCTGGTGTGAGATTTCGGTCTCATTCCCAACACTTGCCCTAGGAGGAGAAATTTCCATACCGACTCTTGGAGACAAAACAGAAAAACTCAAAGTGCCGCCTGGCACACAGCCAGAATCCAGACTGCCTGTGCGCAATGAAGGTATGCCCCGTGTATCAGCAAGAGGACGTGGTGACTTGTATGTAGTGGTACAAGCCGAAGTCCCGGCTAAGCTATCCCCTGAACAGAAGGAGCTGTTGCAACAACTGGACAACACCATGCCTAATAAGTGCTCAAAACCTCAGGCACGACATACTTCTGATGACCGTCCGTTCTTCGACCGTGTAAGAGACATTTTTGGTTAGACACAGCCCTGCGGTCGATCTCTGGGTACCACGCGCGACGCCTCCTCTGCTAGACCTCATAAATTCATTAGTCGACGATTATCACCCTTATGCTATTGAGGATCGGAATCTTGAACTTCAAGAGGGTGCTGACTCAGGTGGTTGGTCTGGGCGAGTGTATTTCTTCTCTGATACCGATCGCCAAGCAGCGCTACTAGCACTTCGTGAGCATTTGGCCGACTCGGACGTTGTGGTAACCACCATTGACGTAGTCGACGACGGAACCTCGTGGGCAATTCGTTCTCAAGCGATGCTGCAGGCCATACAAATCGGAGCGATTGTCGTGACGCCACCTTGGGACATCCCCCAAATGAGAGCAGATACAATTCGTGTTTTGATTTATCCATCCACGGGTTTCGGGACGGGTCATCACGCAACAACACAGCTATGCTTGAGTCTTTTACAGAAATACCCTATAAGAAATCATGAAGTCATCGATATCGGCACTGGCTCAGGTGTCCTCGCAATCGCTGCTGCGAAACTTGGAGCTTCATCCGTGGTTGCAGTTGAGAACGACCCCGATGCTGCCTCAGTAGCACGCAAGAACATCGCAGACAACGGTGCTACTGAAATTGTGACTCTCTATGAGGGAGACATCCGTACACTCTCAATTCGACCCGTGCCATTCGTAACAGCCAATCTCACAAGTGCGATGCTCGTAAACGAGACCCAGGCTATCTCTCGCTGTGCACAACCAGGCGGCACATTAATCCTAAGCGGAATAGCCAGTGGTGATGAGGTCGAGGTGGTCAAACAATTTCAGTCAGTTGCTGAACTGAAAGATAAACTCTATGAAGCTGACTGGGCGGCTTTAGTCATGAAGAAACGAGAATGCGGATACTAAAATCATGACCAACCAAAACTCGTGTTTTTGAACCAAGACCATCGAATCCAGTGAACAATCGATTTTATGCACCAGAAGCCAAAGGTATTAACCTTCGGGTACGCCTCCCCGAGGACGAGGCCACCCACCTCACGAAAGTGCTCCGCTTGGAAATCGGCTCCAGAATTCACGTGTTTGACGGTCAGGGTCACGAGTTCCGTGGCAAACTCGTCAGAACAGATCACACCGGAACTTTTGTCGATACATTTGAACCAATTGAGCCTGCGCCTGAATCTCCAGTCTCGATAATCCTCGCTCAGGCTCTGTTGAAGGGACGAAAGTTTGATCAGGTAATCCGAGACGCGACGATGCTTGGTGTCTCTGCGATACAACCATTGATAACGTCATATACGGACGTCCCAAAAAGCACCATAAAACGGAACTCCACCCAAGAGAGGTGGCGGAGAATTTCCGTTTCATCGGCCAAACAATCTGGGAGAGCGGTAGTGCCAACCATCGAATCTCCAATTTCAATCGAACAACATCTGGCTCAGAAGCCCTCCGGGAGTCGTCTCATGCTCATCGAACCCGACGCCCAAACTTCGTACAAACGACTAGACAGTCTGTCAACCGATATTGTTCCTTCTCAGGCGATCATTACTATTGGGCCAGAAGGTGGCTGGTCGAATAACGAACTCGCCGCTGCACGAAAAGAAGCATGGGAACTATTAACGCTCGGTTCGCGAACGCTACGTGCAGACGCGGCGCCGGTGGCCGCAATAGCAGTTTTCCTCTTCTTGTGGGGTGACTTATAAGCTGATTTCGTTCAGGAATAGATCTCAAGAACTTCCACCGGCCAGACGGAGCGTCCTATACTGACATCACCGCATGCTTTTCCGGGGCCAAAACTTAGGTAAGTATAAAATACTCGCTCCCTTGGGAAGTGGCGGGTTCGGTGTGGTTTATCTAGCTCGAGACACTTGGATCGATAAGGATGTCGCCCTCAAGGTACCGCACAAACAAAATCTAAACTTCAGTGAACTACTCAGAGAGCCGCGTCTACTAGCAGCACTAAACCACCCAAATATCGTTTCGATTACGACGGCCGAAAAACAAGAGAACGTCTTCTTTATCGTCATGGAATATGTCGAAGGAAAAACCCTCGACGATGTCATCACAGAACGCGGGGCACTCGACGTTGATTTAGCTCTAGACTACGCTGTCCAGATAGGACAAGCGGTTGACCACGCTCACCGGCAAGGCGTAGTTCATCGTGACCTAAGGCCACCAAACGTTCTGGTTTCTGTAGACGGTGTCCTCAAAGTAGCAGACTTCGGGACCTCTCGTTTCTTAGAGATTGCGGCACATAGTACAACTGTCATAGGGAGCCCGGCCTATATGGCTCCAGAACAGTTTGATGGAAAAGCAGTCTTCGCGTCTGACCTCTATTCCCTCGGTGTAACTATGTATCAGATGCTCACCGGAACTTTGCCATACGAAGCGCCAGCTCCGAGTGACCTTGACCGGCTCCGCAGCGGAGAACTCGTAACACCGCCCCGGATCCAAAGACCGTCAATACCTAAGCGTTTTAACGACATCGTAATGAATGCCATGGCGGCTGACCTCACTATCCGATACAGAAAAGCTAGCGACCTGCTCGACGACCTTAGAATCTCAAAGAATTTACTATCCAAAACTCCAGACGCGCCTCCAACTACGGGTTCGACAACCACAAAAAACGAAGCCAATGATGTCCGCGAGAAGAGGAATATTCGGGGGCGACTCAAAGCGCAGCAAACTCCAGAAGCCAAATTCTGCTGGCATTGTCATAAACCGCTACATGCCCGATCCAACCGGTGCCCCTTTTGTAGCGAGATCCAGTGATGTAAACTGCCGTTATGAGCTTTGGTTCAGGCAAGATCTGGATGGATGGTACGTTCGTTGACTGGGCAGATGCCAAGATTCATGTCGGGGCCCACGTTGTACATTATGGTAGCGGCGTCTTTGAGGGCGCCCGCTGCTACGACACCCCGGCTGGGCCAGCATGTTTTCGACTGGCAGACCATGTGAGACGACTGTATGACTCAGCGAAGATTTATCGTATGGCGTACGCACTAGACGAGAATAGTTTTGAAGCCGCAATTCTAGAGACAATTCGCCACAATAATTACAAGGAATGTTACATTCGGCCGCTTCTCTACCGAGGCTACGAAACGCTTGGTGTAAATCCATTTTCGTGCCCTGTTGAAGCAACTATTATGGTCTGGGAATGGGGAGCATATCTTGGAGAAGATGCACTTGAAAACGGCGTAGACGTACAGGTCAGCTCTTGGGGGCGTGGCGCCCCGAACCGGTTTCCCTCCAGTGCAAAATCAACCGCCAATTATGCCAACTCACAATTGATCAAGATGGAATCCGTCGTCAATGATTACGCAGAAGGAATCGCACTGGACCCGGCTGGATTTCTCAGCGAAGGCAGTGGGCAGAACCTCTTTCTCGTAAGAGACAAACAAATCACTACACCTCCGTTGGCAAGTTCAGCTCTAGCAGGTATAACCCGTGAATGTGTAATCACAATCGCTAGAGACCTCGGTATTCCGATTCGAGAAGAGACACAACCACGCGAAGCCCTGTACATCGCGGATGAAGTTTTCTTCTCTGGAACAGCAGCTGAAATTACACCGATCCGTTCCGTCGATAAGATAGCGATTGGCGATGGTGCACGCGGTCCGATAACCGAAATGATTCAACGGCGATTCTTCGACATCATTCAAGGTCGGGAACCAGACACCCACGGGTGGCTCACATACGTATACCCAGCCTCTAAAACCCCCAACGACATCGAAGAAACAGCGCCAACACGCGGATAGTGTGAAAAAACATAGTCAAGCCGACCCATTCACCACAGGTCTGGCTTTACTCGCACGGCGTGAACTGTTCACCGAGGAACTTCGGAATCGATTGCTCCGACAAGGGTACTCAACAGAACAAGTTGAAGACGCCATTCGACGCTTGATCGCGCGAGGTGCCCTTAATAACCTCCGCGCCGCCAAAGCTTATGCTCGACATGCAATTCAAAATAAATCCAGAGGCCGAAGTCGGGTTCTAAAAGAACTCGACCACCGAGGAGTCAATTCAAGGGACTCTCAACAAGCCGTTGATGACGCTTTTGGTGACCTCACGGAAGCCGTCCTCCTAAGTCAAGTACTTAGTCGAAAGCTTAGCGGCCCAATCACAAGTCAGACACATTTCCGTCGACTGTATGCAGCCCTTCTACGCCAGGGCTTCGACGGAACCGATATTGTGAAATTACTCAGGACCAAAACAACTTCAACTGATTTCTCATACGATCAATAACCGCGACCGTCGCCAAATATGAAAAAATGAATCGAATGACATCATCACATATACGTCAGAGCTTTCTTGAATATTTCGAACAGCGGAGCCATGCCATAGTTTCTAGTTCGTCTCTGGTACCGATTGACGATCAAACTCTCCTGTTTACCAATGCTGGTATGAATCAATTCAAGAATACGTTCCTCGGCAAGGAACACCGTTCCTACCAGCGTGCAACTACATCACAGAAATGTATGCGGGTAAGTGGGAAACACAATGACCTAGAGAACGTGGGTCCGTCATTACGGCACCATACCTTCTTTGAGATGTTGGGCAACTTTTCGTTTGGCGACTACTTTAAATCGGATGCTCTACCTTTCGCCTGGAACTTGCTGACTAAAGAGTGGAAGATTCCATCTGAGAAACTGATTGCCACAATTTTTAATGGAGAATCAGGAATCCCACGTGATGATGATGCGTATTCGATGTGGGAACGCTTAATTCCTCGAGATCGAATCGTCGAGTTAGGCCTTGCTGAAAACTTTTGGACAATGGGGGAGACGGGCCCCTGTGGCCGATGCTCAGAAATCCATTACCACCGTGGAGATCACCTCCCTTGTGTCGAACCCATCTGTCGAGGTGTTGAATGTAACTGTGATCGTTATATTGAGATATGGAACATTGTATTTATGGAATTCGACCGTCAGGCAGACGGTTCACTCGAACCTCTGCCAACCCCGTCAATAGACACGGGGATGGGTCTTGAGCGGATCGTCGCAGTATTACAAGATTCTCTTTCTAACTACGACACGGACCTGTTTACTCCACTGATACAAGATATTAGCGAAATCACTGGAACCGACTACGGGGATTCAGGCGACGCAGCAGCAACGAAGACGACAGACACATCGATACGCGTGATTGCCGACCACCTACGTGCCATGACATTTCTTGTCGCCGATGGCGTTCTTCCATCAAACGAATGGCGTGGTTACGTACTGCGAAAGATTATGCGTCGGGCTATGCGACACGGGAAGAAACTAGGAATGCAGGCACCCTTCCTCTATCAACTGGTTGACACGGTCATCGACCAGATGACTGGAGCCTATCCTGAACTTAGATCTTCCAGGGACTCTATCGTTCAAGTAGCCCGGCACGAAGAAGAACGCTTTGATGACGTCCTTAACGACGGCTTACCCAGACTGGAGGCCGTTATAAAAAATGCAGTAGCTACCACCGGAAAAATCGGCGGTGAGGACGTCTTTCGTCTCTATGACACCTATGGCATGCCATTCGATTTCATCGAAGACCTAGCCACAGAACGCAGCCTGAGCGTAGACAAGGCTGGCTTCGAAAACTCCCTGGAACAACAGCGACAACAATCGCGAGCACGACAAAGTTTTGAAACCGACAAGACGAGAGACTTCAGCTACTACTCGACGGAATCGAAAAACAGGATCACTTCAGCCACTGATCAGTTCGAAGGGTATTCATCACTTCAAACCGAAAGCGTGCCTATCCTGGCACTCTTCAACGCAGACCGTGAACAAGTCGACGAGTTGACTGCCGACTGCGACGGAGCCGTAATTTTGGAGCGAACTCCGTTTTATGTCGAAGCTGGTGGTCAAGTGTCAGACGATGGGCTTTTAGAAACTGATGCAAGTAGAGCAACCGTCGTCGCGATGGAACGCTTGAGTGGATTCGGACCACGGGTACATACGGTGCGAATGGAATCCGGTGTGTTTCGGGTAAAGAGTCTGATCACTGCCTCAGTTAACAAGATAAAGCGCACAGCAATATGCAGAAATCACACAGCCACACACCTGTTACACGCAGTATTACGTAGAGTACTTGGAAACCACGTTAAGCAAGCCGGATCGTTGGTGTCACCGAACCGACTGCGTTTTGACTTCTCTCACCTGTCAGCCATTCCAACCAATGAGTTGGCAGAAATCGAGCAACAAGTTAATACTCACATCTACGGCAACTACACCGTCACGACTGACATTCGGCCAACAGCTGAAGCCATGGCCGATGGTGCAATGGCACTATTTGGAGAGAAATATGGGGAATACGTCCGTGTCGTCTCGGTATCGGATGTCTCTACAGAACTGTGCGGAGGAACACACTGTCAGGCAACCGGCGATATCGGTCCATTCGTTATCACTCAAGAAACGGGAGTCGCTTCTGGCGTGCGACGCATTGAAGCTCTTACTGGCGACTCAGCCGTACAATTCCTCCAACTACGGCGTCAGACTCTTGACCAAGTTCTCAACAGACTGTCCGTTCCGGTCGGCAACACAGTAGAAGCCATTGAGCGCCTGCAACAAGAAACAAAACGGCTAGGTAAAGAGGTGGAGCGCCTCAAAGTGCAGACTGCCATAACTAGCCAGAGTGACGAGAACATCGAAGAAACGACTGAGGTGCAAGGAATTTCGATCGTCACTCGCCGGGTAAGTGACTTAGACAGGCGGTCACGGCGAGCCCTAGCTGATTCACTGAAGAACCGTCTAGGAACCGGTGTTGTCATCCTCACTTCAACAGATGATCAAAAAGTCGCACTCTTGGTTTCAGTGACACAAGATCTGATTGATCGCCTGCACGCCGGTGAAATAATAAAGGCCCTCGCACCAATCGTAGGTGGAAAAGGGGGCGGCCAAGCCGAACTTGCAGAGGCGGGTGGACATCAACCTGACAAAATCGACGAACTGTTTTTGGAAGGTCGACATGTAATAGACCGCATGCTAGCTGACGATAATGCTTCAAAGTGACATTACAAGCCACACCCACGACTAACTTGCCCAAACTTTCTAGAAGAATACACATTACCTCATGCTGCGCCTTGATACCTGGCTAGATATCGCGTGTATATTTAGAACCCGCTCAGAGGCTCAACGTGCTTGTAAAGGTGGAAAGGTTTGGTTGAATGGACACCGAGCGAAGCCTCATAGCAAGATATGCATCGGTGACGAGCTTGACGTCACGTTCTCGGGAGGTCGAAAGCACCGCTTTTCCGTAACAGGACTGGCCGAGACCCACATTCCAAAGAGCGAGGCCAAAAGACTCTACCTCGACGTAACTCCGCCCCCGACACCCGATGAACGTGAACTACGAGACCTATTGCGACGTGTGAGTCCTGAAAATAAAGGCCTGAAGGCAAGTCGCTCAATAAGACGCAAACGAGCAGCAAACGCGAGTTTTAGACGTGGTGACTAAACCCCACAGCATTTAACGAGAAGCCAAAATCTTGTAATGACAAACAATCAAAGCCACCCACAAAGCCTTGACGCCAAGAATTCGTGTACAATTTAAGTCAAGATCAAAGAAACAACGGTCCCGAAACATAACACAGGACAACTTCGACGTGGCTAATCATAAATCTACCATTAAGGCGCACAAACAGAACGTTGCCAGACGATCCCACAACCGTGACCTACGAACCAAAGCCAGGCGCGCCCTGAAAGCAGCGCGTGCAGCAATCGACAGTGGTGACAGTTCTGCAACGTTACCAACGCTTAAAACTACGGCTTCTCTACTCGACAAACTTGTTAGCAAAGGTGTCCTACACGCGAATACAGCCGCACGATACAAGTCTCGTCTTGGCCGTCGTCTACGAAAGGCCTCGGCCTCAACGTAATCCGCCGCTTGTTCCCGCACCACATAGTTCGACAACTAGACGTTCCAGTAAAATACGCGGCTCACCAGCAGACAGTTTGAGTGCGCGATCAGCTCGAAACACAGCATCGACAGCCGTAGCACTTCTCGCCGCGGGTATTCGACTCCGAGCTACCCAAGCCAACTGTCCCAGCACTTGATACGGCACCGCTCCACTTTCGAGAGTAACTCCCAATTCGCGAAGCGCCACATCAACCGCTCCACGTTCAATGGCATTCGTAACGGCCCAATCATCATGTGCCGCCCCCGGCGACACTACCTCAACCACATCAGCTTCCGACAATTCTGACTGCCCCTCAGCAAACAACGTCAACCGTTCAATCGCATCCCGCAGCCGTGCGATATCCGGTCCAACTCGTTCACCTAACAAACGTATACCACCGTCTGACATCCGACATCCCTCAGACTTGAGCCGAGCCCTAATCCATCGCTGGGCGTCTTGAACTGTCTCCAATCCACCGCACTGAACAACACGCGCTTTGGTGAATAATTTCTTCGTAACCTTTCTTGTGCGGTTCAGACGTCCAGCCACAAGCACTAATGTTGTCGACTCGACTGGATCCTCAATGTAGTCAAGTAATGATTCGATATCACGATTTGCTGCTTCGGTCTGACGCTTTGGCTCCAGCAAAGTCTCCGCCCGAACTACGACAACCACACGTCGTGGTGACATCATCGGAAGTATCTGGGCAGCATTAAGGACCATTCCAACCGACAGTGAACTATCGGCGCCGTCGAACCGCTCTATGTTAAAGGGCCGAAGGCTCTCGTCAACAACCTGCTCAAATTCATTGGCCAATTCGATTGCTTCATGCTCATCATCGCCGAGTATGAGATAAATAGAATCTAATGTTCCTGAAATGATCTCCGAATGAACAGCCTTAGGCGTAGTCACTGATTGCCTTAACTAGAAGTTCGCAGGCAGAACTAGAAAGCTTCGAGAATTGAACTCACGACGGTCTGAGCAAAATCGGTAGCAACCCGTTCAACAGCATTTGATCGCTGACCAAAAAATGCGGTCACACTCGGCGCACTCCCTCCACCAGATGCAACCTCATACTCGTCACGAAACACAAGTCCTGGATTCTCCCAAAGCACCTCGTTTGTAGTCACTTCCCTAAACTCAATACCTGCAGTGAGCATAAAGACATACCGCGATACTTGTTGATCGCCCGTAAAACTCGCCGGTTGGATCGAAATGCTTTGGATAGTTCCTTCTAGAACAGCATCCACACCAGTTGTCTCTGGAACCACTCGGTATCGGCCGCGATTAATGAATGCCTGTCTGACTTGTTCTGTAAGTAGCTGTTCTACCTCGAATATAGTCGTGACATTCTCAAACATCGGAACACCGATCGTTTCAATGTAGTCAGGAAGAAACGACCCACGGCCAGACAATGCATACCCGCATCCAGCCGTAACGCTCGACAGACAAGTAATCGCAGTCACGGCGGCTACCACGGAAACCAGTTTAGTTCGCAACTTCGACATCATTCTTATGGTGCCACGACATTGACCAACTTGCCAGCCACTACAACAACTCGCTCAATATCTTTTCCCAAGGTATGGGCTTTAACGGACTCATTCTTTAGAGCGTACTCTTCGAGTTCCTCCCGAGAGATATCCGGTGATACAGTGAGTCGACCACGTACCCTTCCATTGACCTGAACAGGAATTACTATCTGAACAGCCTGGGCCGCCGCAGAATCATACGTCGGCCAACCGGCGGCCACTGTCCCATTCGTGTGACCAAGTGCCTCCCACAATTCCTCTGACAGATGCGGCGTAAACGGAGCAAGCATAAGAACTAGCGCCTCAAGTGCTTCTCTTAGAACTGCCTTCCTTTCACCACGAACTATCTCGATCTCGCGCAGTCGATCCTCAAAGGCATAGATTTCATTAACAAGTTCCATCAATGCCGAGATCACAGTATTGAGATGAACCCGCGGATCAATGTCATTTGACACCCGGCGAATTGTCTCGTGGGTCTTCCTGCGGAGAGCCTGTTCTTCACTGTTTAACTGGTCAAGCATCCGATGCACTGATGGGCTGGACTCTAAGTCAAATTTCTCTAACGAAGAAATTACTAATCGCCACACGCGGGCCAAAAACCTTGCACTACCTTCAAGCCCAGAATCATTCCATTCAATTTCTTTTTCAGGAGGTGCAACAAACATTTCATAGAGCCGAAGGGTATCTGCACCATACTTGGCCAACATCTCATCCGGGTCGACGACGTTACCCTTGGATTTTGACATCACATTGCCGTGACGCAGAACCATTCCCTGTGTCAGGAGCCTAGTAAATGGTTCAGTATGGGAGACAAGGCCCAAATCAGAAAATACTCGCGCAAAAAATCGAGAGTAAATTAGATGCAAGATCGCATGTTCAACACCACCGCTATAAAAATCGACAGGAGTCCAGTAGTTAACCTTTCCAGAGTCGAACGGCATCTCCTCATTCTTCGAATCACAGTATCGATAGAAGTACCATGACGAGTCCACAAAGGTATCCATCGTGTCAGTTTCGCGGGTGGCGGCTCGACTGCAGTTTGGACACGTTGTGTTGATGAATTCTGGTATTTGGGCCAGCGGCGACTCACCTTCACCTGTGAACTTCTCGACCGGTGGTAACTCAACTGGTAGGTCTTCGTACGGAACGGGTTGCACCCCACACAGTTCACAATAGATGATCGGAATTGGTGTACCCCAATACCTCTGACGAGAGATCCCCCAATCCTTCAGCCTGAACTGAATTTGACTGCCACCAATTTTCCTATCCGCAGCGGCACGTTTCATGACGCCAAGTGCCTCCTTACTGGACAGACCAGAAAACTCTCCGGACTCCACTAATACACCAGCTTGGCAAAAGGCAGCCGTCATTGTTTCACCGTCTAACGTCGATTCGCTGTCAGGTTGAATAACGACTTTGATAGGAAGGCTATATTTCTTGGCAAACTCAAAGTCCCTCTGATCATGGGCAGGCACCGCCATGATCGCCCCGGTTCCATACTCTGCCAGAACAAAATTTGCCACCCAAACAGGAACTGTCTGCCCCGTAAAAGGATTAACAGCGACACACCCGGTGTCAAAACCTTCTTTTTCGATCTGGCCGGTTATTCTGGCCTTCCGATCGAGCGCTCGAAATTGCCTCACCTGTTCAGACAATTCATCGCCGTTAGGGCTACACTCCGTAATATGTTGCACATAGGAATGCTCTGGTGCCAGAAGAAGAAACGTCGCACCAAAAATGGTGTCAATTCTCGTCGTGAAGATATCCAGTGCTGGAAGACCAACATCGTTTATTGAGGGCTCATCATTCTCATTCGTCGATGGAACAATCGGAAACTGGACAAGCGCTCCCTCAGACCGTCCGATCCAATTCTGCTGCATCGTGAGCACTTTCTCAGGCCATTCAGTAAGCTCATCAATACCATCCAAAAGGTGCTGACTGTATTTTGTAACGCGCAGAAACCATTGCTCCAACTCCCTGTCCGCTACGGTAGAATCACACCGCCAACACCCACCATCAACCACTTGTTCATTCGCAAGTACCGTCGCACACGATGGGCACCAGTTAACCTTAGATTTCTGTCGATACGCCAAATCACGTTCATACATCTTCAGAAACAACCACTGGTTCCACTTGTAGTACGTTCGATCACAAGTCGCCAGTTCGCGTTCCCAGGCATAACTAATGCCAAGTCGCCGCAGCTGTCCCTTCATGTGAGCAATGTTGTCGACCGTCCAGGTTTCTGGGTGAGTACCATGCTTAATAGCAGCGTTCTCAGCCGGTAAACCAAAGGCATCCCACCCAAACGGATGTAACACATTGAATCCCTGCATTCGCTTGGTTCTGGCAATCACGTCACCAATCATGTAGTTCCGAACATGGCCAACGTGCGCGTGCCCAGACGGATACGCAAACATTACCAAACAATAAAACTTCTTCCTGGTCGGATCTTCAGCAACCTCGAACGCACGGGTATCTCGCCAACGTTGCTGCCATTTCTTCTCGATAACGTGGGGATCGTATTCGCGCACTAGTGCCGATGTGATGACTCGTGAATTATAACGCAGGCCAAAACGACGCCTGCGCGGCTTTAACAGCTTCAAGAGCAGCCTGCGCCCGTTCAGACGGAAAACCAGCCGGTGGCTGCGCTAGGTTGCCCGAAGGGGTAGACATGACCCGAAGAATATCAGCTAGACACTCTCTGAGCGCAACCAAGTCATAACCACCCTCTGTCACCGCGACCATCCGGCCCTGACAGCAGGCGTCTGCTACTGTTTTGAGGTGTGTCGTCATGTCAGCGTACCCCGCCGTCGAAACCGACATGCCTCCAAGCGGATCAAGTTGATGGGCGTCGAAACCTGCCGAAAGCAACAAAAGCTCTGGCTGAAACGACGTGAGCACAGGAACAACAATCCGACGATAGAGAACTTCGAAATCAGCGTCGCCCGCACCTGCTTCGATTGGGATATTTACAGTGAAACCTAATCCTGCACCCGTACCAACATCAGTTGCTGCTCCGGTACCAGGATAGAACGGATACTGATGGGTCGAAACATAGAGCACCCTAGGATCATCATAAAATATCCACTGTGTCCCGTTGCCGTGATGCACATCGTAATCGACAACTGCGACCCGGCTCACACCGCGCTCGAGGGCATGTGCTGCAGCCACTGCAACATTATTAAAAAGACAAAAACCCATTGCACGGGCACGTTCAGCATGGTGTCCTGGCGGGCGCACGAACGCGCAGGCCCGAGCCTTGCTGTCAAGAGCATGATCGACAGCAGTGATCGTTGCTCCGACCGCTAAACGCGCCACCGTCTCCGAATCCGGAGATGTGTGAGTATCCGGGTCGAGCTGGAAGCGACCACCGCGAGTCGACGCGATAAGTTCGACATAATCAGGCGAGTGAACACGGGCTAGCGGAACCTTGTCCGCTGGTTGCGCCTCAACCACTACTCCGCCTCGAGACCGATACTCTTCGGCCACCGCCGCCATCACCTCAGCCCGCTCCGGGCGCTCAGGATGACCACGAGGCGGAACATGTGCAGCAAAGCGGTCAGAAGTCACGAGTATCATCACTAAAACTTGCCGGCCTCTTGAGTTTTGAAATACAAATTACCGTCCTATTGCACACTCAACATTTCATTCGTTCGTGCCTGCAGGCTCTTCAACGTTTGTTCAAGTTGTAAACGAAGCAGCTCACGCTCTGATTCGCTTGATTGTGCCGACACATGAAGTGGTTCACCGATTGCAACCACAACTTGAGTAAATGGCTTTGGAATCTGAGTTCGATCCCAACTGTTGATAGTCCAACAAGACGCAGCTTCGATATGAAACGGCAAAATAGGGTTTCCGGTTAACTCTGACAACCAAATAGCACCAAGCTGCGCAGTTTGTCTGGGTCCTCTGGGTCCATCCAGTGTAAACGCAGTCGGTTTTCCCGCCTTCATCTCGCGCCGAAGTTTAGCGAGAGCTCTGGCTCCGCCCCTACTCGTTGAACCTCTTGCTGCGCCGAATCCAAATCGCTCAATGATTCTCGCAATCCACTCACCATCAAAATTTGCAGACGTCATAACCACAATCTTCCGTTTACGCCAAAACCACGTCGCGGGAAGAATACGCCCATGCCAGAAAGCAAAAATAGGCTGTCTGCCATGCTCACGAATCGTCAAGTAGTGATCGTAGCCATCAACTTGCCAATGCAACGTCCGACATAACAGAGCTACAACCGGATAGGCACACGCCGCGATGAGTGCCGCCCGAACCCGCTGACCGGTCGTCAGTGAAGTCCTCGTCACATGCCTTCGTAATTGGGACCTCCGCCACCTTCTGGCGGCACCCAATTAATAATCTGATAGGGGTCCATGATGTCGCAAGTCTTACAGTGGACACAGTTGGAGGCGTTAATCTGAAGCCTCTTACTGTTGGAATCGTCGCTGACATCGAGAATTTCGTAGACGTTAGCAGGACAGAATTTCGTGCAAGGATTGCCATATTCCTCACGGCATCGATCTTGACAAATATCAGTATCCGCAACCAAGAGATGGTTCGGCTGGTTTTCATCGTGTCGCGTGCCAGAGTAATGCACGTTGGTTAACTTATCGAACGCTACAGAGCGATTAAGTCTTGGTTTTTGGACTGCCAAAGCTCCTCTGGATTCAGAGGAAGCAATAGGTGCGATCCGCTGATGTCCAGCTACGGTGGGCATAGGGTCACGAAACCACCAGCCTCCCGTCAGTAAGGACACCCCAGAAAACACAACACCTGCCAACAATCCATGGTTAAAACTCTGGTGAACATTCCGAACTGGATACAGCTCAGCACGAATTGGACCCTTTTCGACTAACGCCGTAAAGGACGAAAGCTTCTCTCGGCTACAATCGTTCGTCTGAATCGCGTTGTACGCGGCCTCAGCTGCATACATCCCACTACGCATCGCAAGGTGAATACCTTTAAGTCGTAAAGAATTCACAAAACCAGAAGCATCCCCCACAATCAACCCACCATCCATATGGCAACGAGGAAGCGCATGCCAACCACCCTCTGGAAGTGCTTTCGCACCATAGCGGAGCATCTGTCCGTCGGACAGTAGGTCAGCAACCACTGCATGAGACTTAAACCGTTGAAATGCCTCATGTGGGTCAAACATCGGATTTTGATAGTCAAGCCCAGCTACAAATCCAACTGATAGACGCCCATCCGCTAAGGCATAAATAAATCCTCCACCGAATTCATCGGAGCGAAGTGGATATCCCATCGTATGCATGACGAAACCGGGTCGTAAACGTCCCGGAGGTACATCCCACAGTTCCTTAATGCCAATGGCATAAACCTGCGGGAGCCGACCCCGATCGAGATCCAACCTCGCCACTAAAGTCTTCGTCAGACTGCCTCGAACTCCGTCGGCAAAAATCGTCACTTTTGCCTTAATGTCTACACCTGGTTCAAAATTACCCTTAGGATTGCCAATTCGATCAACACCACGGTCACCGGTCCTGACACCGACCACACGGTCGCCATCGAACAACACCTCAGTCCCTGCAAAACCCGTAAAGATATCCACTCCTGCAGCTTCGGCCTGAGCCGCTAGCCATTTTACAAACTGGTTTAGCGAAATGACGTAGTTCCCATGGTTCTTCAGTGGGGGTGGTGTGATCGGAAATCGAAACTTCCTGTTTTCGGTAAGAAAATAGACCTCGTCAGCCTGAACTGGGACATCCATTGGTGCACCACGTTCCCGCCAATCCGGTATAAGCTCGTTCAGAGCGGACGGATCTAGAACAGCTCCAGACAGCATATGAGCACCGTGCTCACGAGCCTTTTCTAATACCGCGATCGACAACGGCTCAACATGATCCCTACGTTGGAAAGTCGCCAGTTGTATCGCAGCGGAAAGACCTGCGGGGCCACCTCCGACAATTAAGACGTCGACATCGAGGGTCTCGCGAGTCAGTTTATTCTCCCAACACGGCTATCAGCGCTGGAACCAACTCAAACAGGTCCCCAACGATGCCGTAATCTGCCACTTCATAAATTGGCGCTTCCCTGTCCTTGTTAATGGCGACAATGGTGCGAGCCCCCTTCATGCCAACCAAGTGCTGGATCGCACCAGAAATTCCGAGCGCAAGGTAAAGCCTTGGTGTGACCGTCTGCCCCGAACTTCCAACTTGTCGGTCCATTGGCAACCAACCAGCATCACAGATCGGACGTGACGAGGCGAGTTCTGCCTCAAGAAGTCGCACCAACTCCTGAACAATGGGCAGATGCTCTTCACCTTTAATCCCCCGACCAACAGCGACAATACGCTCAGCTTGAGTCAAGTCAACTGCTTGCTTTGTTTCTTTAAATGGAGCTTCAGGGCTTTGTCGAATCATAGACGCGTCAATCGAAACTTCGACATGCCGTACTGGCGAGTTCACTTCCCCACGAATGACCGAGTCAACTCGGCGCGCACCTATCTGAAAACTGGCGAAATGTGGCGCGGAACCTGACATAGTGATGTCAGCCAAGAACTTGCCTTGAAACATAGGCCGAGAAAGAACAAGGTTCTCTTGATCAACTTTCAACCCCACACAGTCGGTCACGAGACATCGATGATGCCGAGTGGCAACTCTCGGCGCAAAGTCTCTCGTTTGATAACTATGCGAAAAACAGACGATTTCAGGGGATTCAGCTTGAATTAATTGGGTCACCGCTTCAACAAACCCATCGGCGGTGTACAACTCAAGAGCTGGATCGTCAACAACAAGAACCTCCGCGACTTTGGCACTTGCGAGTTCTCCTGCGACTGAATCAACCTTAGAGCCAACGATAGCCACCTTAACCTGACTTTCTTTGCTTTCAGTTAACTCTTGAGCGACAGCTACGGCTTCCCAACTCGCATTGTTTAATACTCCCTCACGCTGTTCAGCTATTACCAAAATCATCAGTTTCTCGTTCTATTTCGGCTAAAACACACGAGCCTCATCGCGCAAAATACGCACCAGCTCTTCCGCCGCTTGACTAGGCGACCCTTCGATGAAACGTGTTTTCTTCGACTTTATGGGAACATAGATTTTGCTGATCTCCATTGTTGGCTCCAGTGAAGAATCAGCAACGACCTTTCGAATCTCTTTCTTTTTGGCCGCCATTATGCCTTTCAACGTTGCATAGCGAAGCTGATTGATCCCGCTCTGAATAGTCAGCAATGCCGGTGTGGGTATCGTAATCCACTGAAACCACCCTGCCTCTAATTCACGTTTTACTCGAATCTCATTTTTTCTATTCGAATCCAATTTAACTTCCATGATGATCGTCGAATGGACAATTCCTAAGAGTTCAGCCAAGACAACACCGGTCTGGCCAAATCCTTGGTCGTCTGACTGCAAACCAGTCAAAATGAGATCTGGTTCCTCGGCCCGCAAAGCCTCCGCCAACGCCTGCGCCAATTTCAGAGAATCAGCCGTCGCCAGACTATCGCTCTCCACGTGAATCGCCCTGTCCGCACCCCGAGCTAATGCCTCCCGAAGAACTTGCAGAACTCTCGCTGGGCCAGCAGCACAAACAATAACTTCCCCTCCACTCTGCTCTTTGAGACGTAACGCCTCTTCAAGTGCATAAGCATCAGGTTCATTCATTTCAAACCCGGCGTCGACGTCTCTGACCCAACGCTCTGTATCATCGACACGTAACGGCCAGTCCCGTGTTACAACCTGTTTAATACAGACAGCAATTTTCATGATTAAAACTTCTTACAATCGGAGACCGATCTCTAGACAGACTTCGGATCGTATTTCTTAAACAATAGGCTAGCGTTCGTACCGCCGAATCCGAACGAATTGGATAATGCGTAGGTTATCGAGGACGACCGGCACTCGTTAGGCACGTAATCAAGATCGCATTCAGGATCTGGATTATCTAGGTTAACCGTCGGAGGAATAATCTGATCCCGAACGACCAAGGCTGAAATACCTGCCTCCAAACCACCAGCCGCACCGAGTAAATGGCCAGTCATCGACTTCGTCGACGACACCGCTAACGACTCTGCATGATCACCAAAACATCGCTTAATCGCCAGCGTCTCAAGTTTATCGTTGTAGTGCGTAGAGGTGCCGTGCGCGTTTATGTAATCAACCTCGCTGGGCTTAATATCGGCTTGGGCTATTGCAGCTTGCATGACGTTGAAAGCTCCTTCACCATCCTCGGCTGGGGCTGTCATGTGATAACCATCCGCAGACATGCCATATCCAACAATCTCACAATAGATATTCGCTCCCCGTTGCCTCGCTCGCCCCAACTCCTCGAGAATCACAACACCAGCACCCTCACCAATAATGAAACCATCGCGGTCACGATCGAATGGTCGGCTCGCCCGTTCGGGCTCATCGTTACGAGTCGACAATGCCCGCATGGCCGCAAACCCGCCAACACCCATAGGAGTAATTGCGGCCTCAGACCCACCAGCAATCATGACATCAGCAGCTCCGCGCTTGATGATTTCAAATGCATCACCAATGGCATGTGCGGAAGCAGAACACGCCGTACAAGTTGCGGAATTCGGACCTTTAGCGCCATACCGAATTGAGACTTGACCAGCCGCAAGATTGATAATGGCGGAAGGTATGAAGAAAGGTGAAATCTTTCTGGGGCCGCCTTCAAGCAAAGCGCGGTGCTCACGCTCAATAGTACTGAAGCCGCCGATCCCAGATGCGATGAACACGCCCACGTCTCTGCCGAGCGGCACATCAGCCTTTAACTCAGCATCACTAAGAGCAAAATCCGACGCTGCTACCGCGTACTGGATAAAGACGTCCATCTTCTTGACGTCTTTCTTGCCGACAAAGTCGAGAGGGTCGAAACCCTTAACCTCGCCAGCTATCCGCGCGGCAAACTCACTCGCGTCAAATCGTGTAATCGGGCCAATGCCTGTCTGGCCAGCACACAGTGCACCCCATGTTGCCTTGGTGCCAATACCGACCGACGACACAAGACCGACGCCCGTTAAGACGACACGCCTCTGCGACATCGCTGTCTTCGACTCTTCTATTTCTTTGTCTTGGAATGCGTGTCGATATACTCGATCGCTTCCTTGACCCTAGTGATCTTCTCGGCATCTTCGTCAGGAATCTCAAGTCCAAACTCCTCTTCCAATGCCATCACCAACTCAACGGTATCAAGTGAGTCCGCACCAAGGTCGTCGACAAACGACGCATCCTCAGTCACTTCCTCTTCATCTACCCCAAGTTGCTCGACGATAATGCTCTTTATTTTGTCCTTTACGGCCATTCGTAAGCCTCCTACATGTACATCCCACCGTTGACACTAAGAACCTGTCCAGTAATATATGCTGCTTCATCAGATGCTAAAAAACAAACTGCTCCTGCGACATCATTTGTTGTACCAAACCTTCCTATTGGAATTTGCGTAGCAAGTACTTCTCGTGTGTTCGAACTAAGTGCTGCAGTCATATCCGTTTCAATCATACCCGGTGAAACCACGTTCACCGTAATTCCTCGAGACGCGACCTCTCGTGCCAAAGAACGAGTAAACCCAACGAGTCCTTCCTTAGACGCTGCATAATTCGTCTGACCAGCACTGCCAGACTGACCCACCACTGAGCTAATATTAATGATCCGACCATAACGTTGCTTCAGCATTGGCCTAAGCACAGCTTGGCTGCATTGAAACGCCGCTGTCAAATTGGTCGCTAACACCGCATCCCAATCCGCACTCTTCATTCTCATGAGAAGCTGGTCACGAACGATACCTGCATTATTGACAACGATATCGATATGACCAAATCTATTCAACACCTCGTTAACCGCATTGTTAACACTTGCTTTATCAGTAACCTCAAGACTTTGCGCCATGGCAGAACCGCCAGACGCCATAATAGTGTCAACAACCGCCTGAGCATGGTCAGCCCTGGCGCAAGCTGCAACAGTCGCACCAGCCGACGCACATCGTTCAGCAATTGCTTTGCCAATACCACGCGATGCGCCAGTTATGAAAGCTACCCGTCCGGACAAACTAATCACGCATGAACCTCGTTAAAAAGCGTCTCCACACGAGACAATCCCTCCGGACTGGTCAAGTTAGCAGTGCGAGCCTTTCGATCAATCTTCTTGACCAGCCCATTCAACACCGTTCCAGGCCCAACTTCGACGAAGGCGTTCACCCCTAACGATAGGAGACGCCGAACCACTGCTTCCCAGCGAACGGGCGCACTCACCTGCTGAATAAGAGCGTCTAATGAAGACCTTGCATCTGTCTTGGCCTCCGCGTCAACATTCGCAATTACGGGCACCTTGGGATCTGACACTATCAGCCTTCGGAGTTCTGGCTCCAAACGTTTCTCGGCTGGCTTCATCAAACTGCAATGAAAAGGTGCACTTACAGGCAGCCTCAACACTCGCCTAGCACCCAATTCCTTCACACGTTCAGAAGCCCGTTGAACTGCCGAAGCCGAACCGGCAATAACGACCTGTCCAGGCGCATTAAGGTTGGCCGGACCAACTACTTCACCGGCAGCAACTTCTTCACATGCAATTCGCACAACACTTTCATCAAGACCAAGAACCGCGGCCATGGCTCCAGAACCAACCGGCACAGCCTCTTGCATATACTGACCCCGACGACGCACGGTCCTCAAGGCATCCGCAAAGGATATTGTACCAGCGGCCACGTGAGCAGAATACTCGCCAAGGCTATGACCGGCGACAAATGCCGGTTTAATTCCACGTGACTCTAGCAGACGATACGCAGCTATACTCACCGCGAGCACAGCTGGCTGGGTATTTTCCGTCAGGGCTAACGCTTCCTCAGGACCACCAAAACACAGCGATGTTAAGGATTCTCCAATTATTGAATCGGCTTGGCCAAGTGTTTCTCGACAAACGTCAAACTGCTCAGCCAAACTCTTTCCCATGCCAACATGCTGAGATCCTTGTCCGGGAAATACAAAAGCAATCACACCACACTCCCTAAAAACGATCCAACGATTGTCGGCTTGTAATAGCAATTCATTGCTTCACGAACTTCTAAACTAGCATTGAGCATTAGGCGTTAAAGAACCAATCTCGTTTTCTACCTGGCTGACAAACTCCTGTTTTGAAAATCGATAAGCCATAGCGACTGCGTTTCTAACGGCCTTTGCTGACGATCGGCCATGTCCAACGACGCATAACCCAGAGACCCCTAGTAAAGGCGCTCCCCCGTATTCTGAATAATCCACTCGCCGGCTGAAACGTCGAAATGCCCGCCTGGACAAGAGTAATCCAACACTCGAAGCAAACGTCCGGTTGAGTTCATGGCGCAGTAATTCCTCCGCCACCTCAACCAGTCCTTCGCTAATCTTCAACGCGATATTTCCAGTAAATCCATCACACACGATGACATCCGCCTTGCCCGTATAGACATCCCGCGCCTCAACATTCCCTATAAAGTTCAATGACTGTCCCTGCAATAACTGGTGAGTCTCGCGGATTAACTCATTTCCCTTACTCGCCTCCTCCCCGATTGAAAGAAGCCCTACGCGCGGTTCTTTTAGATCAAGTAAGAGTCGCGCATAAGCTCGTCCCATTGCAGCGAATTGAACTAAATGTTCCGGTCGGCACTCTATGTTGGCTCCAGCATCAAGCAAAATAGCATCGCGCCGGAGCGTCGGAATCACTGTAGCCAATGCCGGGCGATCCACACCCGCTAACATTCCAAACGCAGCACGAGCGGCGAGAAACGTAGCTCCGGTGTTTCCGGCGCTAAAAAACGCATCAGCGTGACCATTAGCAACCTCGTTAGCGGCCCGACGAACCGACGTTGGCGATTTCTTTCTCATGGCTCCAACAGGCGACTCCTCCATGCCTATTGTCGCCGGAGCATCAACCACCTCTACCTCAACACCACGAGCATCGTCATGCCCAGCCAATTCAGCAATTAACTTATCTCTTGGTCCAACGAGCGTGAGTTTGAATCCTAGGTGGCGTGCCGCGACTAATGCTCCGTCAACAATATTGCTGGGGCCAAAGTCACCACCAGCCGCGTCAACTGCAATCCGCATCGTGGCTAACGAAAGAGGGTTGACTCACTGCTGTTACAGTCACGATATTTCTTTAACCGCTTTGACCTGCCGACCATCATAGTAACCACAGTTTGAACAGACGCGATGAGGCAACTTTGGTTCGTGGCACTGCGGGCATTCGCCAGTCCCGGTCGCCGTCAACCCATCGTGTGATCGCCGTTTTGCCGTTCTCGATTTGGAATGACGTCTCTTCGGATTTGCCATTTTCCTTCAATCCTTTCGGCTGTCTGAGCGTAACGCCGCAAGCACATCGAGTCGTGGATCATGCCAACTTTGATCACACGAACACTGCTCATGGTTAAGATTCTTTCCACATACGGAACAGAGACCATGACAGTCGTCGCAACACAACGGCTTCATCGGAACTGTCAACTGTAACTGTTCGCGAATCATTAAGCCCATGTCAATTTGATCATCGCGATAAAACGCGATCGCTAAATCTTCATCCGATATCTCTGCTTCACCATCACCAACATTTGCACCATAGGGCAGATACATCAGGTCTACAGGCACATTCACAAATAAATTAAATGCCTCCACACATCGGCTACACGACAGTCGCAAACGGCTTTCAATTCTTCCAACTAGCCGATATTTATCACCGTCTTTGTGAAGGTGTGACCGTAACGACACGTTATCAACTACCGTATAGTCCTCATTCGGCTCGGACTGAAATTGCTCCGATGCAAACAAGCGGTCGACGCGCTGATCAGTACTGCGCATACTCCGCAGGTCCATTGCCATCTCCAGAGAACTAACTCCTCATTATGATTTTCGCTAACGACCGAACCATCAATTGTAACATTTACTTATGGGCCATCGACGTTACGCCGGCCCCACGGTCGAGGTATAAATAGCTCTTCGTATAGGCTAATTGCATAACGATCAGTCATACCTGCCAAAAAGTCCTTCGCTGCAATATCGACGCCATCTCTTTCCAAGGTTCGTTGCTCGAGGAAACGCTCGGGTGCTTCACGAATTTTCACCCAAAGTCCTTCGAGAATACCCCAAGCCTTCTTAAATTCAGCGGTCGCTGCATCGTTCTCATAAACAGCATCGAATAAAAATGCACGCAGTGCCACCGTCGCCTGCAAAATTTCTGGTCCCATTCCAACAACAAGTTCGTCGCCCTCGACGTCAGTATGCTTAACAACGTCAGTTACCATCCGGCCGATTCGAGTCGACGAGGTATCTCCAAGAACCCGTATGGAATCAGACGGTAGAGCTGCAGGTGCAAGGATTCCAGCTCGAACAGCATCGTCAATATCATGATTTACATACGCTATGATGTCTGCAACCCTAGCAATTTGACCTTCCAGCGTGGCGGAACGAGAGGCCGGTTCAGCTCCGACCGGACTTCCATCACGCCCTTTCGAATGCTTTGCGATACCGTTACGAACCTCCCATGTCAGATTGAGTCCAGAACCATCTTGTTCAAGGACATCGACAATTCGAAGGCTTTGCTCGTAATGATTGAACCCACCTGGCACTAACCCTCGAATCACCCGCTCGCCCGCGTGTCCGAATGGCGTATGGCCCAAGTCATGCCCAAGTGCGATCGCCTCCGTGAGGTCCTCGTTGAGGCACAATACTTTCGCGATTGTTCGCGCAATCTGCGACACCTCCAACGTATGGGTTAAACGAGTCCGGTAGTGGTCGCCAGTAGGTGCAAGAAACACTTGGGTCTTGTGCTTCAGCCGCCGGAAAGCCTTTGAGTGCACTATCCGGTCTCGATCGCGCTGGAAGGCCGGTCGAATCGGATCTTCCTCTTCGGCTCGAAGACGCCCTTTGCTCAGCGCACTCAGAGAAGCAGCGGACGCAAGCGTCTTTCGTTCGCGTTCCTCGAGTTCCGTCCGGATTAACCGCATCCGGTTATTCACGTGGTTGCGTGGGTGTGGAAGTAGCGTTGGCAGGACTAATCGTAGCTACGGCATGTTTAAAAATGAGCCGATCGAAACCCCCGTGATCCACGACAATCGAAAACCGATCGAAACTCTTAATCGTCACATCAAAACACGCTCCATCCATCAACTGAATAGTAACCAACAGTTGATTCCGACGTGCACCATTAAGAAACAGATCTTGGATATTCTGTCCAGAAGGATGACTTCCCAGCTGATTCATTTTTTCTTCACAGATAAATATCGATCGACAAGCCTATTCATCACGGCAGCTAACGCGTCAGGATGTTCACCAGGAAAGTCGATCCAGTGTAGGTTAGGCTCTTTACGGAACCAAATCAACTGCCGGCGAGCATAACGTCTGTTCTCTCGAACAATCAGTTCCTTTGTCGTAGCTTCATCTCGAACTCCAGCGAGATATTCTATTGCCTGCCGATAGACAAGACCCTTAAACGGATGTGCTTCAAGCGACACGCCTTGATCTTGCAAAGATCGAATCTCGTCCAGTAATCCACTGGCAAATTGCTGCTCGACACGCCGGGCCGCGCGTTGAGCAATCTCCTTTGCTGTTAAACGTAACGCAAAGCTATTCACGAAGTAACCGCTCAAAGGTGACCGAGTTTCTGCAAAATGATCGGTCAATGGACGCTTTGTTAAAAAGAACACTTCAAGTGCCCGGACAAGACGTCTTTCATCGGTCGACTGGATACGTAGAGCGGACATTGGATCAACCCGAGCGACCATCCGATGGAGCCACTGCACACCTCGGCGTCTGGCACTGTTCGATAGTCGCCTACGAAGATCGTCGTCACGACTCGGTCCAGGAAACAAACCTCTCGTCAACGCCCGATAATAAAGCCCAGAGCCTCCAACCAATATTGGCGTGTGTCCTCTCTCGATAATTCTTTTGATAGCTATCGTCGCCTCGCGTGCATACCGCGCAGCCGAATATTGCTCAGCGGGCTCAGCAATGTCGATTAAGTGATGGCGAACGCCTCTGCGAGAGGCCATCGGCACCTTGTCGGTGCCAATGTCAAATCCTCGATACACGGCCGTCGAATCACAGCTGACAATCTCTCCACGAACACGCTCAGCCAACGCCAGAGACAAGCTGCTTTTACCCGTTGCAGTAGGCCCAACGATCGCAATGATGGATCCGGCAGGCACCTCAATACTCACAACACTCCAATCAATCGACGCTCAAGGATTTTCAGAAAAACATGAAATGTAAACAACTAGTTGCAATCATGTTTTGATTCAAAAGCGCGTTGTAATCTCAGCGACAACGTAGGCCGACCAAAAACTAAAACCGCTGTCGACCAGGTGGGATTTCATTGAAATAGAAAGTGACGGTAAAAAAAGCCGTTTCGTCTGGATATTCCGTTGGTAACGGCTGCGTCGGATTTGAAAGCCTAAGCGCATTCGACGCCGATTGGTTGAATGACGCGATCGCGGACGGCTGCAACACAGACAAATCAGTAAGACTACCATTGCGATGAACGTTGAATGTAAGGACCACATGTCCACGATTAGATAAGACCGAATATGGTATAAACCAATTTCGGCGAATCTGTGCAACAAACCTTCGAATCCATGGCCCGAATTCAACTCCCTTCGTATCGAACTGAATTTCTGGCCCGTAACGACCCGTGTCACCACTCACATTGCCAAATGTGCGTTCGTTAACGCTACGCCGTAACGTTTCTCTGACTTGTCCAAGGAGCCCATCAGCCTCTATCTCTCTGTCGTCAAGCGAATCGTCTGGATCACCTGGTCCAAATCCAGGGTTAGTTAGCGAACTATCGGCTAATTCTGATGCCACCGGACGCTCGTTTTCCTCTGGCCGCCCACCAGGTTCATCCACTGGTTCGTCAGTCGACCGGTCGGTCTCTTCGTTTCCAGAAGTCGCTTCGGCTAGACGGGGGTCATTTTCCTCAATTGCTTCGGCGCTATCGACTTGAGCCCTCTCCTGGTCGTCGAGATCGCGATCAATCTCGGCAAGTAAGTCAAGTTCATCGCTCGCTTCATCAGACTCGACGAATTCAAAGGAATTGCCATCAGCTATCGGCAAGTTACTTTCCGAATCGAATGTTCGCAGTGGTGACTGGGCCGTTCGATTTTGGTCCGACGACAAAGCGTCAGAACGAGGAGGCTCGTCGGCCTCAATATCAACACGTGGCGCCACGAATATAAACGGGGCTTCATCTTGAGATTGTTGAAGCGGCAACTGGCGTTGCATCTCTGCAAGCTCTAAAACTTTTGCCTGCTCCGCGAGGCGCTCGACACGACGCTGGGTCGCCTCTTGAACGAACGGCAACTGTGGGAGGAAAAAGACTAAAAGGGCAGCCGCAAGGTGCAAGAACAACGAACTCAGCAGTTGTTCCCGCCACGAAATCGCCGATTCGATAGTCGGCGCATCGAAGTTGCGACCCTCGAAATCGAAGAACATCAGTAACTTACAAGATTATATCAATGGAAACGCGACTCTAGATAAGTAATCCACAAGGACTAGTCTGGCGCGGCAGACTTCGTAGCAAGGTACAGGTAAACGATTCCAAACGTTAACGGAGCAGCCCTGACCCCTGTGAAACCAACGGAAGATAAAATACTGCAAAACTCTGCTGGTGCACAAAATGTCCCTACCGATGCGGGTAAATAGCTGTAGGCACTACTATGCCTTGAAACCACCTTCCCAACAAGTGGAAGCACTCTGCGAAAGTACCATTTATAGATGTTTCTTATGAAAATATTTCTCGGAAAACCGAACTCCAAGATGGCCACTCGTCCACCAGGACGAAGAATTCTGTGCACTTCACCAAGAGTTTCACTTGGAACCTGCACATTTCTGATACCGAAACCGATCGTCACTACGTCAGCAATTGCATTCGTAACAGGCACAGACATAGCGTCGCCACGCACCATCGTTACCGCTCGTGCCACCTCAGCCTCATTCACTTTTCGCTGTCCGAGCCGCAGCATCTCAGCAGAAAAGTCAACCCCGATGACTCGACGAACACCTGGTAGCCGAGTCATCGTCAGTGCCAAATCCGCCGTTCCGGTGCATAGATCAACAGCAACCTCATCGCCGCTTAACTGGAGTTCACCTACCGCTCGATCACGCCACCGCCGATCCAATCCCCCACTGAGGACGCTGTTCAAGAGATCATATCGACTAGCAATGGCATCAAACATGCCAGAAATTCGATGAGGTGCCTTATCCAGCGGTAATGCCGGTGACAATCTAGATCCTGAGACCCGATTGGACTTCATGTTCGATCACCCTTGCATACGGTAATTCTCAATCGATCAACCGACACTGCTACCCGTCCACGATGGATAAAGTTGATGCTCGAACCCCAGCGCAGAAAGAATCTTGCCCGCCATGAAGTCAGCTAGATCATCAAGGGTTTGCGGTCTTTGGTAAAAAGCCGGCATAGCAGGCAAGACAACCGCTCCCGCTTCACAACATGAAACGAGATTCTTGAGTTGAGGAAGACTCATTGGCGTTTCCCTTGGCACTAGCACTAGGCGTCGATGTTCTTTCAACACGACATCTGCTGCACGTTCGACAAGATTTCGTGACAAACCATTTGCAACACCAGCTAAAGTTTTCATCGAGCATGGCACAATGACCATCCCGGCACATACATAGCTGCCGCTGGCGATCGTTGCTCCAACATCCTTATTTGAATGAATTCGTATCGTTCCGTTCCCAACAGTTGAGCCGTAGGTGTCTCTTAGGTACGTTTCAAGAACTCCTATGGCCGCTGACTCGCCAAGTTCATCTCGCAGTAAACGTCGTCCAAACTCCGAAACCACAACGTCAACATTACACCCTCGTTCTAGCAACGCCGCTATCGTTCGTACTGCATAAATTGCTCCTGATGCGCCAGTAACACCAACCGCGATCGACTTCGCTTGCTTAGTTTCCATAAAGAGATACAGCCGTAGTTATCAAATAGACAATCCCGACCCACCCATTAAGGTCAAACGCTTGTTTAATCCTCGACAAGTCATCGCTTTTAACCATCGATTGCTCATAAACCAACAAAAAACCAACTATTGTGACGCCCATCAAATAAAGTGGACCGACAGGTAGCACAAGAGCGAGCGTTGCCAAGCTCACAACAGCGATTACATGAAACACACGGGACACAAGGAGTGACTTCTTGATTCCGAAACTCGCTGGAATCGAGTGTAGACCTTGGGATCGATCAAAGTCTACATCCTCGCACGCATACAGGACATCGAAACCTGCCACCCACATCGACGTGCCGACCGCCAACAATATTGGCGGCCACCCCCAACCACCTCCAGCAGCCAGCCATCCTCCTACCGGAGCCACGCCCAAAGCCAATCCAAGAAATAGCTGCGTATATGTCGTAAATCGCTTTGCCAACGAGTACCAGAACACAATACAAAGAGCCAACGGGGACAACGCAAAACACAATGGGCCGAGAACCCACGCGACACCGACAAAACTTACCGATGCGATCACGACAATCCACCACGCTTCCCGCTTCGACATTACATTGCGAGGAAGTTCCCGATTAGCAGTACGCGGGTTCTCCGCGTCGTACCCTGCGTCAACAATCCTATTAAATCCCATTGCCGCCGTCCGGGCAGTCACCATTGCCAAAACAATCCACCCTACTCTCCCCCACGTAATCGGAGTCGACCGAGCGGCCATTAATGCGCCACTTAATGCAAACGGCAAAGCAAACACCGTGTGGCTTACTCGAACGAACGACGCGTATATCCGAATGCGAGACAACATGTCAGATTTCTCTACACTTCATTCAACCAATTTATATCCTTAGGTTTGATGCCGGTCACCAAGTATTCTTCCACATCGTCGACCTGCGACACGCACTGAACAGCAATTAGACTCGCTTGCATCCCTTCAGCAATTCCGCCTCTACGAGACCAACCTAGCGCCTTAGCACCTGTGAGCGTCGCACTACGTAAAAAAGAGGCCGCCGGTTCCGATGGACACAGACGGCGCATCTCGGCCAATTCTGAAAACATATTTAGATCTGGAGTACTAGCAAGACTATCAGTCCCAACTGCAATCGACACGCCAGCTTCATAAAATCTGTCAATAGGTGGTGCACCAGCACCTGTCCATTGATTACTTCTCGGGCAGGTCACAAGCGTCGCCCCCGTCAAAGCAAGGCGCCGAAGTTCTAGGTCAGTAAGGTGGACACCATGAACAATGAGCGAATCGGCAGTCAACCATCCAAGACTTTCCAAATAGGCAACCGGGCCTGTCCCTGGCGGCTCCCAACTTGGGTCCCACTTTCCCAGTTCATTCAGTAATTCCCGCCAAGGACCAGTTCCCAATTTTAGAAAACTAAGCTCGTCCGAGGACTCCGCGACATGTACAGCAAGCGGCCCTTTACCGGACATGTTTTGAATAGCCCCGAACAATGTAGGCGATACCGAATAAGGTGCGTGGGCGGCTAGGCGAACTGTCACCCCTGGAGAAATACCAAAATGACCAGCGGTAAGATTCAATTCAGAAATCTCAGCCAGTTCTCGTGCCACAAGACTTTCCGGGTCTACCTCGTTAAAACCCAGAAGTTCCTTAAATACAACAGCGTCTACCAGACTCTCTATAAGTGGCGCAACGGAACTCAAGGTGTTCGTAATGTCTCCGACTAAACCAGTTCCAGACGCATAGACTTCGCTGATTGCGTTCACTACTTCACCTTCGTCAAAGCCCACTGACGACGTTTCTTTGAACACCTGACGAACCCATGCCGGCATGCTTCGCGCGGGCTTCACACGTCCTCTCAAACCGGACAGTTCGAGATGTGTGTGCGCATTAACAAGCGAAGGTAAAATAATTGCTTCATCTAAATAGACCTGACGTGTGGTTGGCTTACAGGGTTCGTCATTGGGACCACCTAAGGAGGTGACAAACTGTTTGTCAATCTCAACCCATCCATTTTGAATAGGAGGCGAGACGATCGGTACAATCCAAGCCGCGCTGTAGCGAGTCATGAAAGTCTATTTTGTGCGCTTTAGATTAAAACTGACTTCGGAACTAGAAGAGACAAGCCAACTCCGGAGTGAGCGATACCTACCTTCGCTCACCGCAAACCGCTTCTTAGGATGTCCGTATAGGACCAGAACGTTCTCGTGATTCTTTTCGTCTGACCTTCTCTTGGCGACTCCGAGCAGGATATTTCTCCACTTCGACTCCGGGTCCCGCCAGTCCGCGGTCCCGCGCAGTGGCTAAGCTAGGCATCCGAGGAACATCCCTCTGCCAAAAAATAGGGTCCCCTAGTAGCTCATAGTGCATGTTTCGGCGTTTCGGAATAAACCCCGCATCCTCAATATTTCTAGCAATTTCGACCTCATCCATACAATACGAAGCGCCCGCGGCACGAACAACATTCTCCTCGATCATCACACTGCCCATATCATTAGCACCAAAGGCAAGACTGAGCTGTCCAACTTTGCCCCCCTGCGTCACCCAAGAAGCCTGCAAATTGTCGAAGTTATCGAGAACTAGCCGCGCCATCGCCAATGTCCGTAGGTAATCAACTCCTGTAGCCTGCTGACCACCCAATTCTGTATTCGCAGGTTGGTAACTCCAGGTAATGAAAGCCGTGAACCCGCTTGTCTCGTCTTGCAAATCCCGTAATTTAAAAAGATGTTCCAATCGTTCATCCAGTGTTTCCACGCTGCCATACATCATCGTCGCTGTTGTCCGGAGACCAGCACCGTGTGCCATACGCATGACATTGAGCCACTCGTCAGAAGTCGCCTTGCTATAGCAGTTGAGAATATGTCGTACGCGATCTACCAATATTTCTGCCCCACCACCAGGAATGCTGTCTAAACCTGCCGCAACCAGTCGCGAGATAGCTACCTTAGGAGACATCTGGGAGAGTCTTGAAATGTGAATCACCTCCGGCGGCGACAACGCATGCAGTTTAAACTGAGGGTAGCGACTTTTCACTTCACGAAATAAATCCTCATACCACTCGATTGGTAAATCGGGATTGTGCCCGCCCTGCAGTAAAAGCTGGACGCCTCCAACAGCTAATGTTTCATCAATCTTCTTACATATTTCATCAAACCCAAGCACGTAACCCTCAGCGGAACCTACGGGCCGGTAAAATGCGCAAAAGTTACATCGCGCCACACACACGTTGGTGTAATTCACATTACGATCGATTATGTAAGTGACAATCCTGTTCCTATGCTTCCGCGCTCGTACAGCATCAGCTAAACGCCCCAGTTGAAACGTCGACGCAGTCGTATAAAGCTCAAACGCCTCCGCCTTTGTCAAGCGTCCGCCATTCTCTATTTTTCGGGAAATCTGATAGGTAGACACTGACCCTACTCAAAGTAGCGAAGCTTCCCACCAGAGGGAACAATCTGTAAATCTGCAGCTGCACTAAAAAACTTTTTCATGCCTGTTCGAGCCTGATCATCGAGAGTGTACGATACGTTGTCGTGCAGGTATTCCTTCGCTATAGCGAGTGCATCTTCTTCTTCAGACGATGCGTACTGTTCCGCGATTTGATCAAGCTGCTGAACACCAGCATCTCGAGCGGTTCTGAGTGCGTTGATGTGATTTTTATCAATACAACCGGTACGACCAGCCCAAAACGACCACACAAAAGGCAATCCAGTCATTGCGGTCCATTCATAACCTAGATCAATCTTATCGAGACCATTAGTTTCGTGCTCTTGATATAACGCGGCATCGCCTATCAGAAGCGCTGCATCGCAGCGCTTAAGCATAGCTGGAAGGTCTGGGCGAAGAGTAACAAATGTTGGTTCAATATCGAACCACTGGGCACACAAAACGCGCAATAGCGCAACAGCCGTTCGAGAACTTACATCGACCGCGACCGATCGCAGCGCGGTGGCAGGGCGATCCGTAAATAAAGCCACAGATGCCACTGGTCCTGTGGACATCACGCCAATGTCTGGGACAATGCGATAGTCAGGGTGTCCGAAATATTCGATCGAAGGAATTAAACTGAGATCGACTGACTTATCGTGAAGCATCGCAGCGCATTTCGCCGGAACGTCATAACGACAGTCAAAAAGATCCTGTCTCTCATCCAGACCATAAACGAGTGGCCTAGCGTTGAGGTACTCTACGGCACTTAAACGTATGTTACTCATAAAGTAGACATCTCAAAACATCCATTACGCTCAACAGGAACTCGGTCTGCCGCCAATATATTCTGCTTAAGTTCCTCCACGGGCATTCGCCTCGGCCCGTGCTCACGTGAGTCACTCGGCGACACTGAGTCAATGTCGTCCGCACCGAACGTTAAAGCAACTTGGGCAAGCTTGGCGCCTAAGCGAGACCAGTCGACCTGAATAGAATCGATATTGTCAACCAACAGACGCGCTTGCGCAATTACTCGCATATCACCATAACCTGTTGTCACTCCATCGTCCATCCTACCAGCCAGTGGCGCAAAAGCATGAACATGCCTTGTAGATTGCCCCCAGCCTGAAATCTTCGTCAACAAATCAACGCCCCGATCCCCCTCAGATCGCTCTACGGTCAACCTTGCCACACCGACGCCAACATCGCTACTCACATCGAGCCACTTACGTGCAAGTGCTGTCTCTGCCGACAACGCCGACACCATCTTGAGTCCAGCTCTACGAAGGTCTGTAAGGAAACACCCCAACGTCCGACCTTCGTTGTTGCACAATTCCGCTAATTGGTCGAGGCGAAAACCTGTTACCGGCACTTTGCCTGAAACGCTGGCAACAGCGCGTGTTAATGTCAGTGCGTCATCCTGGGTCTCTGGGTCTACCACGATCCGAAGTTCACCGGCACCTGGCAGAACCTCAAAATCAGCAGGAATCATAAAAGAAGATATTTCTTGAACCCTCACATAAGTCACACGCTGTCCACGCCGCGCTCGGAGCCGTTCGTCCGCAGCGATGCCCAGTTGAATCAGGTCATAGCCTCTTATTCCTTCGAAATCATTACCAGTAAGATGTCCTCGTGGCGTCACCATAGCAATCACAGTAGCCCAGAGACAGAAGAGCTTTCTCCACTTTGTCTAGAATCCATAGACACTGCAATCCTTTCGGCCAGCGCCAAGGCGCGCCGGCCAGCCGCACCATCGACCAACGGGCCGCGATTGGTCTTCACAGCGTCCACAAACCCACGAAGTTCCAACTCAAGTGGCTCTCCAGCCGGAACCGCTATCGGGCCGCCCTTAATCGTCGCCTCACCTTCAGTGTCGCGAATTACTTGAAACGCTTCCACTGCTTTGGCAACACAATCTACCGTAACCAATGAATGGTGTTGAAAAAATCTCAATTTCCTAACTCGGTCTCGACTAATTCGACTCGCCGTGAGGTTCGCAATACACCCATTCGCAAAACGAAGTCTGACGTTTGCTATATCATGCCGGTCGGTAAGCACCGGGACTCCTACCGCTTCGACCGATTCAACTTCTGCATTTACAACAGAGAGAAGTAAGTCAAGATCATGGATCATGACATCAAAAATAACATCAACGTCTAAACCTCTCCCTTGAAATGTGGACAACCGATGCACCTCAATAAATCTTGGTTCATTCACAAGAGGCATCGCCGTCGTAACCGCCGGATTATAGCGTTCTGAATGCCCGACTGCGAGAAGAGTTCCGCCGTCGTTGGCAGCCTGAATCATCTTGTCCGATTCAGCCAAAGAAGCCGCAATTGGCTTCTCCACCAAAACAGGAATTCCTGAATCCAGGATAGGGATCGCCACACTCGCATGGTCCTCGGTCGGAACTGCGACTGTTACCGCGTCAACTTTTTTCTCTCGTTTTGGATCATCCCAGTCGCCGCTACCACCATATATCAACCGATGATGGTTCTTTGTAAAACCACACCCGTTCTCCGATCCAATCAGTTTTGCCTGATCGAGATCAATATCAGCTACCGCCACTAGTTCCACATCTTCGAGGCCACTCAAAATCCTCGCATGGTGACGGCCAACATAGCCAACTCCTATCACCCCTACCCGTAGCCGCCCCGAGTGCTTCATTTTTTAGAACCTCGCGAACGACCAACAATCGCAATCTGCGCTTCGTCAGCACTTTTGATCACTGCTTCACCATCCAGCATGAGAGTTCGTCCTTCATCCACCGAGAGGACTGTCGCTCCGGCTTTCTCCATACTACGAATAGTTGCCACACCAACTACGGGAACATCGAAACGCATATCTTGTTCAGGTTTGGCCACCTTTATGACACACGCGCCCGTACCAGCCAACTGGCCGGCCCTGATAATCACGTCGTCTGTTCCTTCCATTGCCTCAACAGCCACCACGGCACGGTCTTTAACAACAATCGTCTGTCCGATGTCGAGGTCGGCAATGGCATCGGCCATTTCGTACCCGAATGCGAGATCTGATACTTCGTGTTTCGAAGGACTTCTCTTTGACAATTCTCCCGCACTTGCCAACAATGGTTTCAAGAATGACGTTGAATCCAACAATTCAATACCATTCTCACTTAGGACATCAGCCACAGCAGAGATCACAGAATCCGTGTTCCGATTGCGAAGTCGCTTCAACACAGAGAAAAAAGTCAGGTCGGGTACAACCTTAGAAAACAACTTTGTGTGTTTGACCTGCCCAGCCATCAGCACTCGCGACACACCAGCCTCTTTGAGGATCGCTATACAACGTCCCAACTGACCAAGTGATATCCAGTGAATTACAATTCCAGCCCGGCCGTCAGCAAACGATTCGAATCCGACGTCAGCCTCCTCGCGAATCGCAACGACTGTCACCTCATGACCGAGGCTTCTGGCAGCATCTATCACGAGAAACGGGA
>CAZUZW010000014.1:0-56516 GCA_964624855.1 uncultured Vicinamibacteraceae bacterium | reverse complement strand
GTTGTACTCGCGTCCAGAGCCCCGAACCATCCCATCGCTCCAAAAGGAACCTCGAACAAAATCTGGGTCCTGTTCGACAAAGGTTCTGAGGGTTGTACTGTTGGGGGCACCCATCGGCTGTGCGATAAATCTGGTATCGGTGAGTTCGTCACCGGGTCGATAAGGGCATCCGTCGTTGTTGGCTATACGTTCGTCTTCTACGGCATAGAATTCCCAGATGCTGTGACATTGCCCGCAGACCTGAGATGACGCTTGAGGGATCAGTAAAGCGGGTTGAATCATTAAACTGTCCTCTTTGCCAGTAATGTGGCTCAGGTATCGCTGAACTGGATTGCGATTGGCTTGCACATGTTCTTCGCACGGCCCGTTACAGGCTTCGCATGCGATGCCGAATTCCGCCGTCGTACTATCTACGACCTGTTGGCTAATCGCTTCCGACCGGAACGGGGTATCGAACTGGGTTTTCGGCGCTGTCGTATGGCATGCCACACAGATTGCGTTCCAGTGACCGTCAAATGTTGCTACCGACTGATCGGGAGGGTGGAGTAACACCGCACTGCGAGGAACCCATCGGCGATCATCTAGCAGGAACACTCCTGGCAAGATATTCAGGCTTCGGTCATGCCCGGTGGCATACCAATAGATTTGTTGGTGGTGCGAGCCGGTAATCATGACGACTTGGCGCGTGATTCTTGGCCGCTCGCTACTAGGTCCTTCCCACCCAGGGTCGTCAAATTCCGCCCAAAATTCAGTGCCGCGACGTTCGAGGCGCATAGCTCGACCCGGTACTTCAGATACGGTCACATCATCAAAGTCAGGTTGGACTGTATCGGGTGTTGCTACTTGAGTCATTGTGCGATGGTACGAACCATACCAAGTGGCGTACTCGTTTGGATGACAGGCTTTACATGTTGTCGAAGATACGAAGCCATCGTCCGGAACTTGAATTGGCCGGTGTGAGATTTCGATTTCAGGTGTTGCACGTGGTTGGGTAGTCAGGGCTGCAATTCCCAGAACAATCGACGCTGTGAGCAAAAGCAGGACGGGAAAACTTCCGAGCTGCCTGCGAAACCACTGGACCACGAACCTCATAATAGACCAGTGTTGGGAACGGCTCAAAAAGCCCAGCTGTCCGTTTCTCGAGAGCAGCAGTTGCGACTCTGCGATTTTCATTCGCATAAAGCCCGTTAAATCTTGATTAGTGACCAGTCATACTCGGGTGTTCTGGTTGCGGACAAACTGAGATGGCGGTGACAAAAATCTGCTGGGGCAGCCGAAAGAGGGGTATGCTCTACCTTTTTCTCCGTTCGAAGAAGAGGAGGTGGAAATTGCCAAAGTATATGGTTGAGTTGTCCTATACTGCCGCCGGTTCGGCCGGTGTATTCAAGGATGGTGGAAGTAAACGGCGGGCCGAGGCTGAGAAGTTAGTACAGAGTCTGGGCGGCACGGTTGAGTGTGTCTACTTCGCTTTCGGCGACGTGGATCTGTTTGCCATCTGTGATCTTCCAGACAATGTGTCAGCGGCCACGCTCGCCTTGGCGACGGCTGGTTCTGGAGCAATTACCGGAAAGACGACGGTGCTTTTGACGCCAGAGGAAATTGACGCTGCTACAGCAAAGAGCGTGTCCTATACGCCTCCAGGGCAGTGACGTGAGAGGTTTCTTTAATGCGTTGAGTTCAGATTGCGAACGGTCAACTGTATTTAACTAGAAACCGTGCGAGTTGGTCGATTTAGCCCGATCTTGTCGAATGGTTAACACTTGTGAGAGTTGTTAAGTACGGGCTACCGGCAATCCATATAGATAGAATACGTTCAGGGTCAATACAAAGAGGAGAACAAACACATGGCAATTTATACATGTCAGAAGTGTGGGATGAGCGTAGGAACCATGACTTGCGGACAGTGTGGCAAAGAACTCGTTCATGACACATTAACCCTAGACGGTGGTGCCACGGTGGATATTGCAAAATGTCCCGACGGACACGGAAAGATCAAATCACCCCAGTGCTGCGGCGACGATATGAGCTGCTCTGTGTGAAGTGGATGTGAAGTTCGTGGTGAAGGGCCGCGGTGTACGCCGTGTTTTCTGACTGCTGACCAGCCGCGGTCCTTCCTTATACTCATGAATTAATGGACGGCCCTGTAACCATCGCTGTCGTCAGTTGTTCTCTGAACCCTTTGAGCCGGTCACACCGACTCGCGTTAGCAGCCGAAGCGTCGGTTCGGGCGGAGGGTGCGTGTCCTGAACTTGTCGATCTTCGCGAGTGGGACTTGCCGATTTGTGATGGCGGTACCAGTTTTGAGCACCAGTCTGTCAAACCGTTGTCTGACTTGATTGAGAAATCTTCGGCTATTTTGGTAGCTGCCCCTGTCTACAACTATGATCTCAATGCTGCAGCCAAGAACTGCCTGGAAATGACTGGCCAGGTGTGGTCAGAGAAACCGGTTGGGTTTCTCTGTTCTGCTGGAGGTGAGCGGAGTTATATGTCTCCCATTGGATTCGCCAACAGTCTGATGTTTGATTTTCGCTGTCTTATCATTCCAAGATTTGTTTACTGTACGAAGACAGATATCGACGTTGACGGTAACCTAGGCCCCGCCATACTCGAACGGGTCAATGATTTGACTCATACGGCGGTTACTCTGACGAAGGCGCTCGCTTGGGCGAAAGAGCAGAGAGAGAAATAGCTACCGGTGGCTGCTGAAGCACTGTAACTTTCGGTAGATATCAATTCTGCCGAGACAATGTTGTGACGGTGGTTTTTCAACAGTTCCTACTGTAAGTTTTAGTTCATTCCCATTCATGTCTGCGAGTGGGTTGTTCTCCGACCAATGAGGAGATACTCATGATGTGGAAGTCAAGGCCGCGCCGACTATTTGGCTTCAACCGGAGGGATTTTCTGCGTATTGCGCCAGCAGGTGTGGCGGCGGGAGTGTTGCCGGGGGTTGCAGAATCTCAGCCGTCGAATGCGATTACGACTAATCACTTACGCAGTGCGAGCGAACTGGCAGATTTGGAGTTTACTGAGATCGAGCACGAGTTGATGCGGGGTGCCATTCGGCGTAACCGCGAACGATACGCAACACTCAGAAATCTGCCGATTCCTAGTGACACAGAACCTGCGTTGACATTTCAGCCGTTCATGTCAGGAGATCGTCCGACGGGTGGTGCTACCCCGCAAAGCGCATTGCCAATTCGAGGTCCTGAACTTCCTGATGTTCCGGATAACATTGAGGATTTGGCCCTCCAACCAGTGACTGTGCTGTCACGTTTAGTTGAACGTCGCGAGGTCACATCTACCGATTTGACGACGATGTACCTCAATCGACTTAACCGCTATGGTGACACTCTGAATTGTGTGATTACGTTGACTCCGGAGCTCGCACTGTTACAAGCGGCCCGAGCGGATCAAGAAATTCAAACTGGGCGTTATCGAGGTCCATTACACGGAATTCCTTGGGGTGCAAAGGATTTGCTTGCTACGCGCGGTGTTCGAACAACGTGGGGTGCGAAACCGTACGAATTTCAGATTATCGATTCCGACGCGACTGTGGTGCAGAGACTGCAAGACGCCGGTGCCGTGTTGGTGGCGAAATTATCGATGGGGGCATTGGCTCAAGGCGGAGTTTGGTTTGGTGGTTCGACTCGCAACCCGTGGGACGTATCGCGAAGTTCGAGTGGGTCGTCCGCCGGTCCCGCCGCCGCGACGGCTGCTGGATTAGTTGGTTTTTCCATAGGAACTGAAACCCTCGGGTCAATTATTTCTCCATCGAATGCGTGCGGTGTCGCAGGGTTGCGACCTACCTACGGTCGCGTGAGCCGGCACGGCGCTATGGCGTTAAGTTGGACGATGGATAAGATCGGGCCGATGTGTCGGGGTGTTGAGGATTGTGCGCTTGTGTTTAACTCGATTTATGGTTCTGATGGGTATGATGAGACCGTTGTTGATGCTCCGTTTTTGTGGGATACCGGTTTTCAGGTTTCACGGTTGAGAGTTGGTTATATTGCGTCCGAGTTAGATCTGCCACCAAACGGGACATCTTCGGAGCAACGCCGACTGTGGCTTGCTCAACGAGAAGTCTTACAGGAAGCGTTGAGCAAGTTCCGTGAACTTGGCGTCGCACTTGAACCGATCGAACTTCCCGACTTTCCGGCTGATGCGCTGCGATTGATTCTCGACGCCGAGGCAGCGACGGCATTCGATGATCTGACGAGAACCAGGGGCATTGATGACCTTACTCGTCAAGGTCCTGGTGCTTGGCCCAACCGTTTTCGGTCGGCCAGGTTCATTCCTGCCACTGAGTACATCCGCGCCCAGCGAGCCCGAACACTACTTGGTCGTGAGATGGCTGTCTTGATGACGGACTATGATGCGTTCGTCAGCCCTACCCTCAGTCAAAGTCTAGTGGTGACGAATTTAACCGGGCATCCGGCAGTGGCGATCAAGGCCGGATTTCGTGATGGGTTACCGGTAGGGTTGATGATCACAGGTCGACTGTATGAAGAGAGTACGATTCTCCAATTGGCTGCAGCCTATGAGCAGGTCACGCCGTGGCACACAATGCACCCGGGCGACTTTGATCCCTTCTGACGAAGGAAGATAGCTACTGCTGAAAACTTAGATTGGCGAGCAATGCGTTGAATTCCACTTCAGAGTCAGCCACGGTTTGGCTGGGTCCCGTCAGCTTGAAAAAGTACGGTCCTTCGGGGGTTTCGACTACGGCTGCCTTAAGCCGGAAGTCTCGTTTGTAATAATGCATACCAGAATTCGGTTGCACTTCCACGGAGTAGATTCCAGGAACATCAAGTACTGTCACCGATAAATTCGCGACGTCAAAACTTGTAGTGCTTGTCATCTCAGATGGCGGCCGTCTGTCGGGTTGCAGCATCTGATTGGTCCATGATTCGAGTGTGGCTTCGACCGTGACAGCATCATCGGCGAAGTAGTACACGAAAAGTTCTGCATCTTCCGGGTCTCCTGGTGTTCTAGGTAGCCCATAATGGTCGAGTTGCTGCGGGGAAGCAGTTTCGATTTGAATCCAGTCCGGAGGAGCCTGATAGCGCAGTGATTCTTGGGCAGATACGGTGACTGAAGCTAAAAACAATATCAACGCGACTGGCCAACTGAGATAGGGTGGCATCAGAGTCTAGATCTTAGCACTGGAGGCTCGTTCTGTCGGGATCTCAAATCGGCTAGAATGACACTCCTGCCTTGATTGAGACACGTTTGGGCAATTTCTATGGTGAACACAGTTCGATTTACGATTGCAACGACGGGTCAGGGGGATGTGCGGGACATCACTAAAGAGATCACGACTGCGGTGGAAAGTGCGGAGTTTGATGACGGCTTGGCGACAGTTTCGGTCATCGGGTCAACGGCAGCAGTTACGACCATCGAATTTGAGCCCGGGGCTGTAGCTGATTTTGACCGCCTTCTCGAGCGGCTCGCACCGCGCGATGCACAATATGCGCATCATGAACGGTGGGGTGACGACAATGGTTCAAGCCATGTGAGGGCGGCTTTGCTTGGTTCGTCGATCACGTTACCGCTGAGCGCGGCCCAGCTCGTCCTAGGGACGTGGCAGCAGGTTGTGGTAGTTGAGTGTGACACTCGTTCTCGGGACCGTGAGATCGTTGTCCAGTTGATTGGTGAGTGACATTATGCATGTCTCGTACGAGAAGCAGGTACTCGCTAACGGACTTGAGGTCATACTGCATTCCGACCGATCGTGTCCGATCGTTGCTGTTAATCTCTGGTATCACGTCGGTTCAAAGAACGAACAACTAGGCCGCACAGGATTTGCCCATTTGTTTGAACATTTGATGTTTGAAGGTTCCGCGCATCACGATCGCGGCTATTTCGCTCCGCTGCAAGAAGTGGGTGGCGCACTGAATGGGTCGACGAATGCTGATCGCACTAACTACTGGGAAGTGGTACCGACCGGCGCCCTTGAACGGGCTCTCTGGATGGAGTCGGATCGTATGGGCTTCCTGTTGCCTGCGTTGACTCCAGAGAAATTTGAAACACAGCGGAAAGTTGTCTTAAACGAGCGGCGACAAAATTACGAGAATCGACCGTATGGCATGGTATCGATGGTGCTAATGCCGGCCTTATTTCCTCATGGGCATCCGTATCGATGGAACACCATTGGTGAGCCCTCCGATTTGATGGCGGCCTCTTTCAATGACGTTCGGCAGTTTTTTTCAACCTATTATCATCCCGGCAATGCGTCGCTGGTGTTGGCTGGCGATATCGATGTGGTCCAAGGGTTTGATCTTGTAGAACGGTATTTTGGTCCCATTCCAAAAGGTCCCCCTCGACCGGCGGTCGACGTGTCTGATACGTCGGTGGATTGTGAACAGCGGTTGTTACTAGAAGATCGCGTCGATTTAGCCCGTGTCTACCTCTCTTGGCGAAGTCCGGCACTGTTTGGTGAAGGAGATGCAGGACTCGATTTGCTCGCGACAATCTTGACTGCGGGGAAATCTTCCCGTCTATACCAACGGTTGGTCCGAGACGGTCAACTGGCGCTTGACGTGAGCGCGGGCCAGTCTTCCCGCGAAATCGATGGGATCTTTAGTATTGTTGCGACGGCGGTACCAGGCGGTTCACTAGCCGAGATTGAGAAGGTGATTGCTGATGAACTCTATCGACTGCAAAATGACGGACCTACGGATGACGAAGTGGAACGGAGCAAGATGACGGTCGAGGCAGATTTTGCCTATCGAGTCCAAAGTTTAGGCGATTTTGGCGGACGGTCGGACCAACTCAATGCCTATAACATCTATCTCGATAACCCTGGATACTTTGACGCTGACTTGGCTCGTTACCTGCAGATGGATTCGGCAGCGATTCAAGCTCTTACGCAGAGGTATTTAACCGACGAAAGGCGTGTTGCTCTGAGCGTGATTCCTGAGGGCGCCGATTCTTCGATTGGTCTTCCTCATTCGACACGGACGGTTGTTGGGTGAAGACTGTCGATCGGAGTCGTCTTCCTGACGTTGGTTCTCCAGTTCTGTTTCGGCCACCTCAACTCCGACATACCAGACTGACAAATGGCGTTGATGTTTTAACAGCTACGCACCATCGAGCTCCTGTCCTAACGCTCAAGTTACTCCTACCTGTCGGGGCTGCCGACGATCCTGATAACCGACACGGCTTGGCCGCGTTGACCGCCGATATTTTGGATGAGGGCACTTGTCAGCTGACAGACGTTGACTTACATAAAGCATTGACGCGTATCGGGGCGCATCTCGGTATCGTTGTGTCAAGCGATGCGACAACACTGACGCTGACCACTTTAGCTAAACACGCAAGGGCAGCCATCGCTCTTCTTCTTGATGTTGTAGCCCATCCACGTTTGTCTTCTGATGATATCGCCCGCGTACGTGACCTTAGATGTAATCGAATCCTCCAGATGCGACAGGTGCCTTCTGCCGTGGCCGACCGGGTATTTATGAAGTCAGTATACGGCTCGCACCCGTATGGTCATCTCTCGATTGGGACCCATAAAGCTCTATCTGAAATCGATGCATCTACGGTCACTGAATTTCATAGTCGATGCTATCAGGCGAGAGGGTGGACCCTCGTGGCCGTTGGGGACCTGTCTCACGACACACTTCTTGAAACGGTCAAATCTGAGGTTGACCGAGTTGTCCAAGGTGCGTCTTCCTCACCGTTTGTTCCAGGGTCCCGTCTTCAAGAACCACCGACTGTGAACAATCGTTTAGTGTTTGTCCCAAGACCGAATGCGGTCCAATCCGAAGTTCGACTAGGTCATCCTGGTGTGTCCAGAAAATCTGAGGACTATCACGCGTTACTTGTTCTGAACATGGTCTTGGGTGGCCAGTTTGTAAGCCGCATTAATCTCAACCTCCGTGAGGACAAGGGCTATACATATGGGGCACACACGTCATTCGATTTTCGGGTTGGTCGCGGGCCGTTTTCGTTTCGATCTAGTGTTCAAACCAGTGTCACCGCTGCGGCAATCCGTGAAGCGATTCAAGAAATTCAAGAGATTCAAACGACCCGTTTGCCGACGAGTCACGAGTTGAGAGTAGCGCGTGATGCCCTAACCCGGGGTTTTCCTCGGGGACTGGAGACAGCCAGCCAAGTGGCCCGTGTCGGAACCACACTCGCGCTTCACGGGTTACCGGTTGATGAAATGGATAATTTTGTCCAAAGGGTGATGGCTGTTGATCTTGACAGGGTAGTTGCGGTGGCTGGCACCCATCTGCATCCAGACAAGCTTGTGGCGGTGGTTGTAGGGTCGCCAGACGAAGTGTTGCCATCACTTGAGACTCTAGGACTCGGGACACCTTACTTGGTTGAGTAACGCCGGACGCTGGGCGCGATAGAATTCTTATGTGAATTTAAGACTCATGAATAGTTCGGCTAGTTGCACTGGTTGTGCAAATACTCGATTGGCGTCATAAAAGCGTTTCCCGTGTGGCATTCTCTATTCAGCGCTCAAAACGTTACATTGAGAAACGTTCTTAGTTGTGTCTAATTACGATCCTAAAGTTCTGTTCGGAGAAAGTTCACCAACGCGTACCCGTCCAACCAACTAAATGGTGGAATCGCGGTGCTGTAGTGACCGCAAGGCAGAACGCACAGCCGATGTGAGATTTTTCGGCGTCTGAATTCATGAACCAATTGGCGCGATAGGTCGACAGGAAACGAAAGGTCGTAGCGAGCATAAACGAGTAACACGCGTTTATGTCTCATCCGTTCGATATGCGGTGCTGGGCTGATTGGAAGCCACATTTGTCTCAGAGTCTCAAGGTCGATTTGGCCATCTAGGCCAGCGCGGACATGGGCAGTCGATAACCCTCGCCACACTACGTCTGCAAAAAATGGTGAAATGTGATTGAGGGCGGCCACCTTGATTTGAGGTTCGTGAGCAGTTGCGAGCATGGCGAGACAAGACCCAAGGCTTGTGCCCAAGATGCCGATCCGTTGGTAGCCTTCGGCAGCTAGCCAATGTACTGCCCGTCTTGTGTCGAGTACAGCTTGTCGGCAGACTTGCAATGTTCGACCCACATTTGCGCTTACGATGTAGTCAGCACGGTGTAGGTTCGCTGGCATTCGTCGATCGTGGTACGGCAGACTGAGTCTCAGCGTCGCGATCCCGAATTTAGCAATTAACCGACTGAGAGCCATGTGCTCTTCTGGGCCGGCGTTCCAGTGAGGGAGCACAACAATTGCGCGCCGCCTTAAACTCTGATTGCTGGTTGGATGATATCGAGCGTAGACCGTGTTGTTACTCTGGTCCGGCGTTTCCAATGCACTTGGAAAACTGAGTATGTTATCTGACAGTTGGTAAAGCGTAGTTTCTGGTGTTTTGAAGAATTCGTCGCTATTTTTCACCATCTTTTCGGACCAACTGCTAACGACGCTAGCCGGTTCGTGATGCTCAAGTTGACCGGGCCTAAGCCAATCGATTCCCCACTCGAATTTTCGTACGACCCGATCTGATGTTGACTCAGCTAGGCGGTGCTCCCATGCGTGAAACAGGCGTTTAATCATGAGGATTCTAGATTGTTCGACTGCGGGCCGAAACGTTTCACCGACGAGGTTGGTTCGGAGTGACAGCCCGAACCGGACGACGTATAAATAAGGTGGGTTGATCGTCGTTAGCCGGGTTGACTACGAGGCCGGGACGAGAAGAGGTCACCGGATTTTGGTCTTGTTCGGGGTCGTTATCTGGAGAAGCATAGCGGCCAATCAGATCCGATGATTGAGGAAATATCTCCTGGCGCTCGTCGACGGTCTCACCATTACTTGTTACGGTGAAGGGACTGAGCTCTAAGGTCGGCAATGAGTCAGTGGGTTGGCTCTGCGCAGGTAGAATCCCCTGATTGTTTAAGCTAGTCACTTCTTGGTAAGCGTTTTCTTCATCTTTTTGAGTGGCCCCCATCACGAATATGCGGTCGAAGCGTGATTGTCCTCTCGGTACAGCCGACCGCGGGGCTGCGACATAACCAGTAGCTTGGCGAAGAAGTACACGAATCGCTTCGATTTCGTCCACATTAATGAGGTCAACACGAATCGATTCAGAGCGAAGTTCTCCGGTGTCGACGAACATTGTTTGCCCAATCTCTGACCATGCTTGGAGAATTCTCTGAACTGGGATGTCATCAGCAATAATGGTCACCCGCCCGTTGTGAAATGAAATTTCAAGTTCAGTGGTAGCTGTAACCGATGTCCCCAGTAGCAGGATCACCAACCAGAAAACACCCAAAACACTCCGCACGGTTCCAGTATATGCCACGGCTGATATGCGAACTAGGCCTAAGAAGATGCTACTAGTCAATGAACGAAACTAAAGTCTTAAACGGCAAACCTGAAGTTGATCACGTCACCATCTTTGACTACGTAATCTTTGCCTTCAAGACGGACTTCTCCGTGGTCCCGGCAGGCGGAGATTGTGCCGCGTTGAAGTAGCTGCCCATGCTCGACAACTTCGGCCCTAATAAAACCTCGCTCTATGTCGGTATGGATTTCGCCGGCAGCTTGATTGGCACTAGTGCCAGCAGGAATTGACCACGCGCGACATTCATCTTTACCGACAGTGAAGAAAGAGATGTAACCAAGGAGGCCATAAGTTGCCTGAACTACGCGGTGCAGTCCGGGGCGATCAAGTCCTAGGTCAGCGAGAAAGATTTTTTCGTCGCTTGAATCTAACTCAGAAATTTCAAGTTCGATCTTGGCGCAGACTCTTACTGATTCGATATTCGGTTTGTCCAACATTTCTTTGAGGTCAACTGATTCCGTTGTCGCGGTTGTTGATTTGAGGTCGCTTTCGTCAACGTTATTCACTAACAACAGTGGTTTTGCGGAAAGGAATTGAAAACCGCGTAGCGTTTTTTCCTCGGTTTTGTTCAGTTCCATGCTTCGAATTGGTAGTCCATCCTCGAGTTGTTTAGAGCATCGTTCGAGTAAGGCTGCTTCAACGTCGAGGTCCCGACTAGCCGTTTTTTTTCGGTCACGTCGGATACGGTCCAAACGTTTTTCGGCGACCGCAAGGTCGGCCAAAATTAACTCGACTTCGATGGCTTGAATATCTCTATCGGGGTCGATTGTGCCTTCCGTATGTGGAATAGCGCTCGCCGTGAATGCTCGCACAACGTGAAGCAGCGTGTCCGCCTCGCGATACGCTGCGACATCTACTAGAGAGCGTGGTGCTGTTGTTCCTCCGATATCGACGAATGTTACCGTAGCCGGAGTACATTTCTTGGGTTTGTAAATTGCTGCAAGTTGCTCAAGCCGAGAATCTGGAACCGTTGCCATCCCCATCTGAGCCTCAAGTCGGCCGAATCGGTTTGATGACGAACCCGAAGCGCCTTTAGTCAGCAACTGAAAGAGAGTGGTTTTCCCGGTTGAAGGGAGTCCGATAAGTCCCGCACGTAGCATTCCCATGATTTATCCTAGTGATCAAACCACAAAATTCTCTTAATCATTCCAATAAAGCCTGTTTTCCGTTGACAAGAATCACTAAGCTTGCCTACTATCGGTGTGGACTAATGTGGTTTTGAGTGGAGCAGTGTGGTGTTACGGGGCAACTTCTCCGCAAAAATTGATAACAAGGGCCGACTGAAGATTCCGACCGCGTTCCGGTCGACAATTGAGGAGACGTACGGCTCATTACTCTTTGTGACCAGTATTACAGGCGATTCGGTCAGAATTTATCCGATGCCAGTCTGGATCGGTATCGAAGAGAAACTCGCACGCGTACCCTCGACTCATCCTTCTCGCAGTCGGTTCTTTGACCGAGTTAACTTTTTTGGCCAGCCCGCAGAATTTGACAAACAGGGCCGAGTTCTAGTGCACGGTCGAGTTCGAGAAGCGGCCAGCATGGTGGGAGAGGTTGACGTCTTTGGTCAATATGACCATCTGGAAATCTGGAATCACGATCGGTTTGTGGAACGTCTCGACGGTGATCCCTACACCGACGATGATGCACGCGCGCTGTCGGAGTTTGGAATCTAAAAGTGACTAAGGACGATCTATCTGGACGTCTTGCCCACCAGCCAGTTATGGCCGCTGAAGTGGTCAAGGGCATCGAACCAAGACCTGACGGCCATTATCTCGACTGTACTGTGGGTGCCGGTGGTCACAGTCGCGCGTTGCTCGAAGCAGGTGGTGGTCGAGTGTTTGGTTTAGACAGGGACTCTGAGTCGTTTCCGGTCTCCCGTGTCGCACTGGCATCGTGGGCCGACAGAGTCAAGCTCTTTCACGGCGATTTCCGAGAAATTGACCAGGTTTTAGACGAACATGGGATTACTACTGTTGACGGCGCGGTAGCGGATCTCGGGGTTTCGTCGATGCAACTCGATACGCAGGGACGCGGATTTAGTTTTCGTCGCGATGACGTGCTCGATATGAGGATGGACCGCACAGAAGGGTCAACGGCCGCTGAGCTTCTTCGCGATGTTCCAGAGAAGACGTTAGCTAACTTGATCTTCCAGTATGGTGAAGAACGCTACTCTCGTCGCATTGCCCGTGCAATTGTTACCGAGAGACAGCGAGAACCATTTAAAACAACGGCACAACTAGCGACCCTTATTCGCCGCGTGGTCCCAAGGAATTACAAGCGTCGGATTGATCCTGCAACCCGAACCTTCCAAGCTTTAAGGATATGGGTTAATGCAGAACTGGATCGACTTGACGGTTTTGTTCGGGCAATTTTTCGACGACTTCGAACTGGTGCGCGCTTTGCTGTTCTCGCATTTCATTCGCTTGAGGATCGGGTAATCAAGACTGTCTTTCGAGAACTTCATAGAGGTCAAGACTTACCTGTTCGGATATTGACAAAACGTCCGCTTCGTCCTTCGGAAGATGAGGTTGGTCGGAATCCTCGATCTCGAAGCGCAAGACTTCGCATAGCGGAGAGGTTAGCGTGAGCCGTCACCAGCAGGACTTCGATCGGGATATTAAGCGAGACATTCGTAATAGTCCTATTGTTCGCGAGGTCGATCCCGCACGCTCACGTGATATCTGGCGGTGGGTTGGTATCGGGGTTTTTCTTGTAGTAGTCGTCTTGTTTTCTGCCTGGCAGCATGGGGAACTTCTACGACATGGCTACGCCATAGGAAATGTGCAGGCCGAGCGAGCAAAGGAGCTCGAAACCAACCGACACCTCAGGCTTGAGATTGAGACTCTTAAATCACCGAAAAGAATTGAGCAGATCGCCACAGAGGTGTTGGGCATGGTGGTGCCCAGTAGCGAGGATGCGATTGTTCTTAGGCGGGTTGTTCCGTCTGAAACACCACCGCCTGGAATTGTGGTGGAGCAACGTGGGGAGGCCCTTGACGATAGCACGGTCCAAACAGAGGCGGTTTCAGGTCTTCGGCGCTAGTTGGTTCAGGCGTTTGCTGAAACCAAGGAGTAGTTCTTCTCTCGATCATCAGGAGGAGCAGCCGCGCGTGCGGTCGTCTCAGGCTTGGCGGCAGCGCGTCAAAAATCGTTTGGTTGTTGCAGGTCTCGTATTTGGTGTGTGGGCAGTTGGTATCGAAGCCCGTCTGGTGTTCCTGCAAGTGGTCGAACATGAACGGCTAGTCGGTCGCGCTGAACGACAGCAGCGCGACAGCATTAACGTTGCCCCGAAACGTGGTGAAATTTTGGACCGTCAAGGGCGCGTGCTTGCTTACAGCGTCGACGGAGATGCAATCGTTGCTGCACCAGTTAGCATCGCTGGAGCCGACGTAGCGGAGACTGCAACGAAACTGTGCGAAGTGCTCGACTGTTCAGAGCAGAGGCGGGGTGAACTTCAGTCAAACTTGTCAGGATCGGGTCAATTCGCCTATGTAGAACGCCAAGCTTCTCCAGACTTGGTTCGCCGTGTTGACGCGTTGAATCTTACCGGTATCTCCACCGTCTTGGAGAACCGTCGGTATTATCCGAACCGTGAGTTGGCTGCTCATGTACTGGGCTATGTGGGTGTTGACAACCAAGGACTCGGAGGAATCGAGTCTACCTACGACCAGGAGATCAAGGGAGAACCAGGCCTGATCCTGTTTCAAGTCGATGCGAGAAAGCGAGATTTTAATCGACGGGAACAGCCACCTACGGCAGGAGCCACTCTCGAACTAACGATTGACACTCACTTGCAACATATCGCGGAGCGCGAACTGGAACGAACGGTTCGAGAACATGCTGCTGCTGCGGGAACAGTTGTCATGCTCGCTCCTGCTAGCGGGGAAGTACTAGCGCTGGCGAATTGGCCAACTTTCAATCCGAACAGTTTCTCCGAGTACAAACAAACAGATCGTCGAAATCGAGCCATACAGGATATTTATGAGCCTGGCTCAACCTTCAAACTTGTTACCGCTGCGGCTGCTTTGCAAGAAGGAGTTGTCAGTCGTGACGAGCGGTTCGATGTTAGCGCTGGCGAAATGCAATTCGGCAGCCGACGTATTCATGACACGTCGGTGCATACCGAACCTCTGTCTTTTGATGAGGTAATCGTTAAATCAAGCAATGTCGGCGCCATCATGGTTGGTCTAAGACTTGGTCCCGACCGGTTGAGTCGATACATCCGCGGGTTTGGGTTTGGTGAGGCCCTTGCGCTGGACCTACCAGGACAAGGGCGAGGGATTGTCCACCCGCCGTCCGCCCTGAACAGTGACAGTGAAATGGCATCGGTGTCGATGGGGTACGCGGTGTCGGTGACGCCACTTCAAATGGCCGCAGCCGTGAACGCCGTCGCTAACGGGGGAGATCTTACGCAAACGAAGCTTGTTCGATCGGTCATTAGGGACGGTGTAAGAGAAGATGTTCCAGTTCATACAATTCGGCAGGTTGTTAGTTCCGAGACAGCCAATCAATTAACCCAGATCATGGAGAGGGTTGTCGAAGAGGGGACCGGTCGCCAAGCTCAGTTATCAGGCTATCGGGTTGCTGGAAAAACTGGAACTAGTGCGAAGTTAATCAAAGTCGCTGGAAAAAATGTTTATTCGAAAACAGATTACTACGCCTCGTTTGCTGGATTTGTACCGTCGGAGCGACCAGCGATCACGATTCTGGTAATGATTGATACGCCTCGCACAGGTGGTGTCTATTACGGAGGCCTTGTTGCGGCGCCGACGTTTCGGCGAATCGCGGAAGATGCACTCCGGTATCTGGCAATTCCGCCGCCTGTTAATCCTGTAGCGCCGATCGTTATCGATCCAGTGGCAACGCCAAATATTACACCTGCTCAATTTAGTTCCAGTGAGCAAGGGAAAACGAATTCGGCCAGGACCCCGGTAACGGTGAATGGAGCGATGCCAGATGTGGTCGGGATGAGTGCACGTCAGGCGACCGAGACTATAGCGGCATTACGGGGAACGGTTCATCTCTCCGGTAACGGCTTCGTGATACGCCAGGAACCATCGGCGGGAACGGTCGTGGAACGTGGATTCGTCGCAAGACTGTGGATGGCGCGAAGTCGAGGGTTAGCAGTTGAGGTCACACCTTGATCCTCAATGAGCTCTGCCGCCATAGCGGCATAGATTTTCCGACTGGGTCTCCGGAGGTAGGCGATCTGGTGGTCGACCGTATTGTCTGTGATTCTCGCGCCGTAGAGCCTGGAGATCTCTTTGTGGCACTCCGAGGGCAACACCTGGACGGTGTCGTCTTTGCTGAAGATGCGCTCGCAAGAGGTGCGGTGGCAGTTGTAGCAGAGGATATTCCCCAAGCTGGGTTTAATGCAGTCTGGATTCAGGTTGATGATGCCAGAGTGGCAATGGCAGTGTTAGCTGCCACATTTCATGCTGATCCAAGCCGTGATCTTCTGGTCATTGGGACGACGGGTACCAACGGGAAGACCACAACTACATATCTCTTAGAAGGGATTCTTGAAGAAGGCGGAATTTCCTGTGGGCGGATTAGCTCGGTGTCCTATCGCGTAGGAAACCGCGAAACGGTAGCCGAACGCACAACACCAGAATCACCCCAACTCCAACGTTTGATGCGCGAAATGGTTACCGAAGGGTGTCGCGCGTGTGTTATGGAAGTGTCATCGCATGCGCTCGAGCTACATCGTGTTGACGCGATTCGATTTGATGCAGCCCTTTTTACGAACCTAACGCGTGACCACCTTGATTTTCATGGGGATATGTCTCGCTACTTTGCCGCAAAAAGTCAGCTCTTTCATATGCTTGCTGATACGGCACCAGCCATCATCAATGTCGATGACGATTATGGTCGGCAATTAGCAACAAGGGTTGCTCGGCCCGTGACCTACGCCATGGACGGGGTTGCGGATATCACGCCAGAGCGAATCGACCTTTCGCTCGACGGAATCGAGCTTGATGTTCGAACCCCGAGAGGGCCTCTACACCTCCGGTCGCCGTTGCTGGGGCGAAACAATGCTTATAACGTGCTGGCTGCGGCCGCCACTGGGGCCGCATTGGCGTTGCCGTTTCGAACGATAGAACGAGGCATAGGCGCCGTCGACCGTGTGCCAGGACGTATGGAAGTGGTATCGACTGCGAGTGATGATGTGAATGTTCTCGTCGATTTTGCCCATACAGACGATGCGCTAAAAGGTTTACTCGAGACAGCGCGGCAATTCGCAAAGGGGCAGCTGATAGCCGTTTTTGGGTGCGGTGGTGACCGGGATACAACGAAGCGCCCACTGATGGGAGCTGTGGCCTCACGGTTAAGCGACCGCGTGATTCTAACTTCCGACAACCCACGCTCGGAGGATCCTCAGTCAATTATTAAGGATATAGAGCGCGGCTTGGTTGAGGACGATACACCGTGGGAGGTGGAGCTCGACCGAGAGCAAGCAATTGTTGGTGCGATTGGTAGTGCCCGATCTGGCGATTTGGTGGTGGTTGCCGGTAAGGGTCACGAACGTCATCAAGTCATTGGAACATCAACGTTGCCTTTCGAAGATGTGGCCGTCGCACGTGATGCGTTGATCCGTCGCCGGTCTCACTCGCGAGTGGGATGAGCGCTTGATGACGGTGCCGCCAGTTGTTCTTCGGTCTGGGGAATTGAGTGAGGTCGTCGGAGGCCAGTTAATGGTCGGACATCGAGATGTCGAAGTTCGTGGAGTGGTAATCGACAGTCGACGTGTTGGCAGCGGTGATTTGTTTGTGGCAATTCGTGGGCAGCGATTTGACGGACACCAGTTTATTCGGGAGGCCGTAAGTAAAGGTGCAGCAGGGCTAATCGTAAGCGATAAGTCGATTCTTGATTTTCAGGATACGACGGTGTCAGAGGAAGAGAAACCTTTTGTGATCGTAGTGCCGGATTCAGTGCGTGCATTACAGCTAATGGGTCGTTTTGTTCGGCGAGCGTCGGGTACACGTGTTGTGGCAATAACTGGGAGTGTGGGTAAAACGACCACAAAGGAATTAATGGCGGCGGTGTTGACGGATGGTTTCGACGTGAGTCGGACGAAAGGAAATCTAAATAATCACATAGGTTTACCACTGTCTCTACTTGAGCTTCGCCGCCGGCCAGAAATAGCAGTCGTGGAACTTGGCATGAACCACGCAGGGGAAATTCGAACTCTTGTTGAGATTGCGGAACCTGAAATTCGAGTATGGACCAACGTAGCCGAGGTTCATTCGCAGTTCTTTTCGTCGATTGAAGCGATTGCTGACGCGAAAGCTGAAATTTTAGAAGGAGCCACCGAGAAACACCATCTGATCGTAAATGCTGGCGACCCGCGTGTAATGAGTCGCATTAAGAGTTTTCCCGGTGAGGTCACAACATTCGGAGTTGATGTGCCCGCAAATATTCAAGCAACGGGCCTACGCTTCCTCGGTTTAGACGGAATGGAAGCTCAAGTCGAGACGGTTCAAGGTACACAGATATTGCGGACACCGTTACTTGGCGAAGGCAGTGTCGCGAATGTTTTGGCGGCAATTGCGGTTGCGCTGCAGTTTCAGCTTCCACTGGAGACGGTCCTTGCCCGAGTAAAGCGATTCGAAGCACAACCTCACCGTGGTCAAGTTGTCCGTGTAGGAAGCATTACAGTCGTCGACGATTCATACAATTCGAGTCCCTTGGCGTTGGAACGGGTTCTGTTCGCAGTCGGACAAAGTCGAGTCAGTGGTCGGCGGATAGCGGTATTAGGAGAGATGCTCGAATTAGGCGAGCGTTCAGAAGCGTTACATCGGTATTGTGGACGCCTTGTTGTTTCTGGCAGATTTGACCTTTTACTCGTTGTGGGTGGGAAGCCTATACACGCGTTGGCTGATGCGGCCATAGCAGCTGGACTTCCCAGTGCTTCCGTCCTGAGGTATAGCACAAGTGGGGAGGCAGCTGATCATATTGGTGGACTGATTCAATCCGGTGATGTGGTGTTGGTCAAGGGTTCTCGCGGAATCGGCATTGACCGAATTGTAGACCGCCTCACTTTGGAGTGTGGGTGATGCTGTATCACTTACTTTATCCACTTCATACGGAACTGTCCCTATTAAACGTTACCCAATACATTACGTTCCGGACAGCGGCGGCAAGCATTACAGCGTTTCTATTTTCCATTGCTGTCGGTCCGTGGGTTATTCGGGTGTTACGACGTCTTCAAATCGGCCAGATTGTTCGTGGGGACGGACCTGAGACGCACGAGCCCAAGGCCGGAACTCCGACGATGGGTGGGTTGTTAATTCTTTTTGCGGCGATTACTCCAACATTGCTTTGGGTGGACCTCCGCAACAAATACGTGTGGGTGGCCATAGTTTCTACACTTGCATTTGGACTGATTGGTTTCGCCGACGACTACCTAAAAGTGGTTCACAAATCCCACCACGGGTTACGCCCTCTCTACAAACTGTTCTGGCAATGTGTCGTATCTGCGGCTGTCGGTTTGTCTCTACTGGCCCTTAGCGATAGTGGACTGTATAACACTCAGTTAATTTTTCCTTTCTTCAAGGGCTTGATGCCAGACTTGGGATGGCTTTACGTGCCCTTCGCGATACTTGTACTGGTTGGAGCGTCCAACTCGGTAAATCTGACCGATGGCTTGGATGGTCTTGCCATCAGTATTTTTACGGTTGCGGCGGTGGCTTTTACGGCCCTGGCTTACGTTACCGGTCACGCAGTGTTTGCGGAGTACCTACTCCTCGTACGTTTTTCACCAGCCGCGGAGCTAACGATTTTTTGCGGATCGCTGGTTGGTGCCGGTCTTGGTTTTCTTTGGTACAACTCCTACCCCGCCGATGTCTTTATGGGAGATGTTGGTTCTTTGGCGCTTGGGGGTGCTCTTGGAACGGTAGCGCTGTTAATCAAGCAAGAATTGCTTTTGCCGATTGTTGGAGCAGTTTTTGTGCTTGAGGCACTTTCCGTGATTGTTCAGGTTGGAGCCTTTAAATTAACTGGCCGACGAGTGTTTCGGATGGCTCCGTTGCATCACCATTGCGAATTAATCGGCTGGAGCGAACCTAAAGTCATCACTCGTTTTTTGATCGTGGCAATTGTATTTGCATTGTTTAGCTTGACAACGTTGAAGCTTCGCTGATCAGAGCGGAATGTAAGCATGAGTAAGTACTCAGTTGATGGACTTCGTGTCGTAGTTGTCGGAGCTGCCCACAGTGGTGTCGCCGCTGCTGAACTGCTGGTACAACGCGGCGCTCGAGTCATTCTGACTGATGTTAAAGACTCGATCACGGGAGCGAACCGGATAAGGAAGTCTGGCATTACTTTGGAGCTAGGCGGCCATCGTCAAGAGACGTTAGAGCGTGCTGAGTTGATCGTCCTGAGTCCTGGAGTGTCGCCAAAAATCGTGGCGATTGATCGCGTTCGCCGTCAGGGCACTCCTGTTATTAGCGAGATCGAGCTGGCTTCACGGTGGTTGCGCGGTCGAGTCGTTGCTGTGACTGGTACAAAAGGGAAGTCAACAACAACTGTTCTGACGGGGCGCATGTTGGAAGCCGATGGGCGCCGTGCGCTTGTTGGCGGAAACCTTGGTCCCGCATTGAGCAGTCAGGTCGAAATGTCATCACCGGACCTAATTCATGTAGTCGAGGCCAGTAGCTTTCAATTGGAGCTGACGGAAACGTTTCACCCATGGATTTCGGTTCTTCTGAATCTGTCTCCTGATCACTTGGACCGTCATGCGAACTACGAAGAGTACGTTGATGCAAAAGCCAGAATCTTTGCGAATCAGACGAGTTCGGACGCGGTTGTAATCAACGCTGACGATCCACATGTTCTTGAAGTTACTCGGCGTAGTCGGGCAAAGCGTTTGATGTTTACTGTGAGCCAATCGCTCGATGAAGGAGTCGTAGTAGCGGGCGATGTTGTCGCACATCGAACAGGGTCTGGTGACCGAGTACTTCTACCGGTGTCAGCGGTTCGAGTGCCCGGTCGGCACCATCTGAGTGACGTGTTAGCGGCGGCGGCGGTCGGCACGTTTGTGGGAATTTCGGCGCGCGGAATGTGTACGGCGGTTGAGTCTTTCACCGGGTTGGCTCACAGCTTGGAGCCAGTGGGCGAAGTCGATGGCGTTCAATTTATTAACGACTCGAAGGCAACAAACATTTTGTCGGCGCGTGCTGCGATGGAGTGTTTTGACCACGACCTTGTCGTAATTATGGGCGGACGGTTCAAAGGCGGTGACTTGAAAGACCTTAGGCCAGTTCTAAAGACCAGAGTAAAGGCGTTGATCGCTATCGGTGAATCCCGGTCACAGCTGAGGGAGGCTTTTGGCGGATTAATCGAACTAGAGGAGGCGAATGATTTGGCCGATGCCGTGCGTCTGGCATTCGATGTTGCGCGGCCATCAGGAACGGTTTTGTTGGCACCAGCGTGTGCCAGTCTTGACATGTTTACTGACTATGCGGAACGAGGGAGGGCATTCAAAGCAGAGGTTGGTCGTCTTCAAGTTGAGGAAAATTAAGTTGTACGGTGAGTCGTCAGCAGTCATCAGCTTGGCGAGTGCGGTGGAGAGCAAGCCGCTGGGAACGCAGGCTGCCCCGGTCTGCGAGGCAAGTGTCTTCACCCAAGGCGCTAGCTGATGACTGCTGACGGCTCATCTGCAACTGTTGTTTCGGTTTGGCGGCTCAAAAACTTTAGCTTCCAGCTAATTTTCGTTGCAGGTGAACGCAGAGTATGGCGCGAAAACTGAAATCGGACAAGTGGTTGTTTTTACCAGTTCTGCTACTGGTTTTTAGCAGTGTTGTGATGGTATTCAGCGCCTCGAACGCCCTGGCGATGGATCGATTTGAGCAGCCGTACTATTACCTGTTCAGACAGATCGCCTGGGTGATCTTGGGACTATGTCTGCTGTTGGCTGCAATGCGTATTGACTACCGATATTTGAAACAGCCGATTGTTGTTTGGACATTACTCGGTGGTTCGTTAGCGGCACTTTGTGCGGTTAAGTTGGTGGGGCCTGAGATTAATGGTGCACAACGTTGGTTCGCGATCGGTGGTATTGGAGTGCAGCCTTCAGAATTGGCCAAGGTGGCAGTTATTGTGTTTACGGCCGCGATACTTGAACACCGAATGAAACGGATTGACGAGGTTTCTTATTCTTTGGTGCCAATTGCTATGGTGGTCGGTGCAATCGGAGTTCTGACTGTTCTGCAACCAGACTATGGCACAGCGGCGATGGTGGTGTTGATTGTCGCCGCGATGGTTTTTACGGCCGGGCTCAGTTATCGCTACATAGTGGGGTTGGCGGTCATCGTCGGTCCGCTGCTCTATCTTGTGCTGGTATGGGCGCCCTATCGCCGTGAGCGACTAGTGACGTTTCTCGATCCATGGGCTGATCCTTTTGGATCTGGGTTTCAGATCATTCAGTCGTTGATTGCGGTCGGTACGGGTGGCGTCTTTGGCCAAGGGATTATGGCGGGCGTTCAAAAACTTTTCTATCTTCCTTATCCTCACACAGATTTCATCTATGCCGTTATTGCAGAGGAGACAGGATTGGTCGGTGCATCGTTTTTCTTAGTATGTTTTCTAGTTATAGCGTGTCGTGGATTACGGGTGTCTATGTTGGCACCCGACCGATTCGGATCATTGCTGGCTCTCGGGCTAACCATGATGGTTTCGCTTCAGGCATTCATGAATATCAGCGTGGTTCTAAGTTTGATGCCGACGACAGGGTATCCATTGCCGTTTGTCAGTGCCGGTGGATCCTCTATGTTGGTCAGTCTTTTGGCGATGGGAGTATTACTGAACATTTCCCAGCAAGCCTCGGCGAGGGTATGAGGACTCGGCAACTGATATTCGAGGAGAAAGTTTTCAAATTTGGCCGTTACGGAGCGACGTTCAAAAGTGTTGTTTGCTGGCGGGGGAACCGGTGGCCACTTATTTCCGGGTATTACGGTGGCTAGGGAATTGAAACGTCGAGATCCGATGTCAGAAGTCACGTTTGTAGGAGCCGGCCGTGTTTTAGAGATGCAAGTACTTTCGAGGGAAGGCTTTTCATTTGAAAGAGTTCGGGCAGTCGGCCTGGTGGGGCGCTCGCCGGTCGCGGTGTTAAAGGGCGTGTCAACATTGCCAGCTGCGTTTCTTGATGCGGGAGTTCTGTTACGACGCTACCAACCTGATTTAGTTGTTGGACTGGGTGGATACAGTTCTGGACCGGTTGTTTTGTTGGCTGCCGCAAAGCGGATTGCAACGCTCATTCTTGAACAGAATGCGGTTCCAGGTGTTACGAATCGTCTCTTGGGTGCGGTTGTGCGAGCTGCCGCCGTTTCGTACCAAGACACATTAAGTTGCTTTGGACACAAGGGCTTTGTGAGCGGTAATCCAGTGCGACCGGGATTTTTTGAGTCGGTACCACCTCGGAAGACCGTGACCGAACCACGGATTCTAGTCATCGGCGGGTCTCAGGGTGCTCATGCGATCAATGTTGCCATGATTGAAGCAGCTTCGAGTCTCGTGAAATCACTTGGCGTGATCCGTCTGACGCATCAAACTGGCCAGGACGACTTTGAGATGGTCTCCAGCGCCTACCAATCGGTCGGACTTGATGTTCGGGTCGAACCATTCCTTAACAAGATGGATTCTGAGATGTCTGAGGCAGATGTCGTGGTCTGCCGTGCCGGCGCTACAACTTTGGCCGAGTTGGCGGCGGCCGGACGTCCGTCAATTCTTGTTCCTTATCCCGCCGCCGCCAATGACCACCAGCGACGTAATGCCGAAGTGTTCAAAAAGAACGGGGCGGCCGAGGTGATTGATCCAACCGATTTGACTGCAGCGATATTAGCGGAACGTCTGATAGATCTGGTTGTAGATAACGATCGTCGCTTGAGCCTGGCTGATTCTGCACTCTGCCTTGCCGCACCTGAAGCCGCGGCTCAGATTGTCGATCGAATGGAACATCTAATTTCGGGTCGGGAGAATTGAACTCTGACTGCTAAACCGAGCTTGCTCGAGAATATTAAACAAGTGCACCTTGTGGGCGTAGGTGGATCGGGCATGAGTGGCATTGCTGAACTACTGTTGAGACTAGGGTACGTGGTTACTGGTTCTGATTTGTCATCGTCACCAGCTACGGAACGTCTCGGAAGTCTAGGAGTTCACTGTAACCGAGGTCATGATGCTCGTTATGTTTCCGCGGCGGATCTGGTGATTGTGTCTACGGCTATCCCTGCTAACAACCCGGAGAGACTAGCAGCGGCTGAGCGAGGAATTCCCACAGTTTCACGTGGTTTGATGCTCGCTGAACTAACCAGCCTCAAGCGAACTGTGGCAGTCGTTGGTTCTCACGGCAAAACTACCACGACCGCTATGGTGACTGTAGTGCTTGAAAATGCAGGATTGGATCCAACAGCAATCATTGGTGGTCGGGTAAGTAGTTTAGGAAGTAATGCCAGATTTGGTGGAGGCGATTTCATGATTGTCGAGGCCGATGAAAGCGATCGGTCATTCCTTGAGCTCTCTCCTGAAATGGCAGTGTTAACCAATATTGATGATGAACATCTAGATGCATATAGCAGTATCAACGACCTAGAGAAGTCGTTTGGAACATTTGCGCAGAGTGTGGCCGAGCGGGGTTGTATTTTCGGTTGCGTCGACGATTCTCGTCTGCGAACCGTGCTGTCTACGATTGAGGGACGTATCGTAACCTATGGCATCGATGAAACGTCAGCGGACATTCGAGCGGTTGACGTGAAGCTTGGGCCGTCTCGTTCCGACTTCAGAGTCGTTATAAATCGTGATGATGTCGAGGTCGACGATATTTCGATTAGTACGGCCTCACCGGGACGGCACAATGTTCAGAATGCACTCGCAGCTATTGCTGTAGGAAGTGAGTTGACGATACCGCATGATCGTCTGTCAAGTGCGCTGAAAACGTTTTCAGGAGCCGAGCGGCGGTTACAGGTTTGTGGAGATGTCGGCGGTATCGTTGTCATTGATGACTATGCACATCATCCAACCGAGATCGAGGCAGTTTTTGAAACAGTTCGATTACGTGCGCCACGTCGACTTCGCGTTGTTTTCCAGCCACATCGATACAGTCGAACATATCGCCTGCTAGACCGTTTTGGGGAGGTGTTAGCCAAGGCTGACGACGTGATTCTAACCGAGGTGTATGCAGCACACGAGTCGCCAATTTCTGGTGCGACCTCAGTGGATTTAGCTCAAGCAGTCGCAAAGCATGGAAACGTTTCCGTGAGCCTCGCTAAAACATTGGATGAAGCGGTTGAGATTGTCACTAGGGATGCGCGGTCAGGAGATGTTGTGGTTACCCTCGGTGCAGGGTCGATTGGGATGTTGCCATCCCGAATAACCGAAGTTCTGCACACCCGGTGTGTTGGGAGCTCTATTTAATGGCAGTTCAAGCACGCACTGATCGACGCTTTCACCGAGCGCATGTGAAGCCGTCCAGACGACACCGGACGTCAGTTACAGTATTGCGACTAGTTCTGTGGGTTGTATTGATTAGCGGCGTCGCACTGACCTCATTTTTTCTCCCAAGTGTGTTTAGGAACACTGGAGTGTTCCAAGTCGACACAATTACAGTGAGAGGTCACACCCATGTTTCACAAGGTGAGATTCAGGCTCTTCTTGGTCCGCTAGACGACCAAAACATCCTGACCGCAGATTTGGATATTTATCGCCGGCACTTGATGGCTTCTGGGTGGGTAAAAACTGCCACGCTAAGACGAATTTTACCGTCGACGATAGAAGTTACCGTAGAAGAGAGAAGCCCGGTCGGTTTAGCGAGGTTGGGCGATCGCCTCTATCTTATAGATAGTGGCGGGGCTGTTATTGCTGAGCACGGTGCGCCTCTGACCGATCACAATCTACCGATCATTGATGGTCTGTTGCTTGGGTCGGGGAGGGGCGTCGACGAAACTCGCGCACAGCTTGCCTCGAAGCTGATTTCCTCAATACACCCTTACCCCGAGCTATTGTCACAAGTGTCACAGGTCGACGTTTCAGACCCCCACAATGCCATCGTTTTACTGAACGATAGTCCAACGCTGATACACCTAGGAGAAGACAAGTTTGCCGAAAGACTTCAAGAATACCTTGATTTGTTACCGGCACTTCGTAGCCATGTCTTAGACATTGACTACATCGATTTTCGATTTGATCGAAAACTTTTTCTTGGACCCGCGGAACCCGGTTTCGAATCTGCGCAGCTGGTTATGTCGAGTAATTCGAGGAAGGTCGAGATTCAGTGATCAGTTATCGGAGGATGTGTGGCGCGTAGAGAAAAATTTATCGCCGGTCTTGATGTCGGGACTTCCCGAATTTCCGCAATTGTTGGGGAACCAGTTCCTGACGACGATCGTCTTGACATCGTCGGTGTCGGCCTTGCAGATGCTGAAGGAATTCGGGCTGGGGCTATCGTCAAAATGGATGCTGCTAGGGAATCGATTAAGAAAGCAATTGAGGATGCTGAGTTAACGGCCGGCGTTGAAATCGGCTCCGTTCACCTAGGGCTATCAGGTGCGCACGTCAAAGCATTTAACAGTCGAGGAGTTGTAGCAGTAGCTGGTAGCAACCGCGAAATTACCAAAGAAGATGTAGGGCGGGCAATCGATGCAGCCAAGACAGTGAACTTACCGAGTGGCCGGGAGATAGTACATGTCCTTCCGCAGGATTTTGTCGTTGACGAGCAAGACGGTATAGGAGCCCCGGTTGGTATGACTGGAGCCCGTCTTGAAGTTAATGTCCACGTAGTTACTGGAAGTATGTCGACCAGTCAGAATGTGGTGAACTGTGTCAATCATGCCGGTGTGAGGGTGGTGGATACCGTGCTGGAGCAGTTAGGAGCTGCAGAAGCGGTGTTGAGTCCAGACGAGAAGGACTTGGGTGTTGCACTTGTAGATATCGGCGGAGGGACAACGAAATTTTCGATCTTCGAAAAGGGCAGTCTTTGGCACACAGATACGGTCCCACTGGGTGGAGATCATTTTACCGAGGACATTGCGATTGGATTGAGGACGCCAATTCCTGAGGCGGAGAAAACAAAACGGCGGTCTGGTTGTGCAATGACGGCGTTGGTCAGTGAAGACGAAACAGTTGAGGTGGCTAGTGTCGGCGGACGCGAACCGAGAGTGATGTTAAAACGAACACTTTCAGATTGTATTCAACCTCGTGCTGAGGAAATCTTTCAAAAATTATGGGATGAGATTAACAAAGCTGGTTATGAACGGGCTTTGAATTCTGGAATCGTTCTGACGGGCGGCGCCTGTATGTTGGATGGCATACCAGAAATCGCTGAACAGATTTTTGATTCACCGGTTCGTCGCGGACACCCTGAGGGTCTTGGCCGTTTAAACGATCATGTGAACACTCCAGCGTTTGCGACGTCCGTCGGCCTAGTAATGTATGCCTGTCGCCATCAAGTTGTTCAACCTAATCGGTTTCCCGTTTGGGGTCGGTTCACCGCTGGGTTGGCATCGTTGTTCAAGGAGTCTTCTTCGTGACGATTTTGGATGCGGTTAGTAATTGGTCATGAGGAGTTAATACGTAATGCACACATGCTGAAAAGGAACATCTTGCGCAGCGTTTGCGAAGTCGAAGCTGAACTACATAGGGTGCCCTGGTTCGTGTTCGGTGTCGAGTTAACCAGCACAAACCACTGGTAGAGAGGAGACGTGAGGCATGCCAGACTTGCTAGGTCAGGTTGATGATTTAGAGAATCCAGAGCTGAGGCTCACACTGGACAGTGACCGCAAACCAGGAGCCAGCATCAAGGTAATTGGAGTCGGCGGCGGTGGAAGTAATGCCGTCAATTCTATGGTGAAGGCCGGACTTGAAGGCATCGATTTTATCGTTGCCAATACTGATGCCCAGGCTTTGGCACAAGCCTCCGCATCGATCCGGCTGCAACTCGGCGCAAAGCTCACTAAAGGTCTAGGTGCGGGAGCTGACCCGATGGTCGGTCGTCAGGCCGCTCTTGAAGATACCGAACAGTTGATCGGGGCTCTTGACGGAGCTGACATGGTGTTCGTTACGGCTGGGTTGGGTGGCGGCACAGGCACGGGCGCTGCACCAGTGATAGCCAATTTGGCGAGTGAACTTGGTGCTTTGACGGTTGCTGTAGTCACTAAACCTTTTGCTTTTGAAGGGAAGCGTCGTGAGTCACAAGCAAACCGTGGCCTTGAAGAGCTACAGGAATCTGTTGACACAGTAATCACGATTCCCAACGAACGCTTACTCGCAACGATCGATTCAACAACAAGTTTTGCAGATTCGTTTGCTCGCGCAGACGACGTTCTCCATCAGGCTATACAAGGAATCTCTGACCTGATTATCATGCCTGGTTTGATCAATCTTGATTTTGCAGATGTGACAACAATCATGAAGGGAATGGGCTTGGCCATAATGGGCACTGGGATTGGCGAAGGTGAAAAGCGAGCAATAGATGCCGCTAACCGAGCCGTGTCCAGCCCGTTGCTAGAAGAAGCAGCAGTTGAGGGAGCGCGAGGGGTGATCGTCAATGTTACGGCCGGACCAGATTTATCCCTTGCTGAAGTTAGCGAAGCAACAAAGATAATCACAGAAGCCGCCGATGATGAAGCCAATATCATCTTTGGTACAGTTATTGATCCGTCTATGCAGGGCCGGGTAAAAATTACCGTTATTGCAACAGGATTTGGCTTGCCATCGTCAGATTCGAACTTAGCTTCGCCGCCAGATGCAACACCGGTTGATTTACGGAACTATGCTGAATGGCAATCAGAAACGCCGATGGCACAAGCGGTGGGTGATGATATTGCTATTATTCGACGTTCGCCGTCTGAAAGTTCTAATGTTGAGGAAGTGTCCACACTCGACCAAGAGAGTAACGACGATGACGCTAATGAGGTTCTAGAATTAGACACGTCTCTTGAGACACCAGCCTTCCTGCCGCGATCCTTCCTGCCGCGATCTGGCAAGTAGTGTCGTAATAGAACACCCGTTGACAATATTGAGAACTACGATTTCAATAACAGCACTTGGGCAAACGCTAAATCACCGGTATGAGTTATTGTCAGCAGTGAGCGTTCAGCTCCTAATTCTTGGAACCGTTTGTCTGCGCCGCCGTATAACCTGAGTCGAGGAGGTCCTGAGGCTCTTATAACTTCTATATCTGTCCAGAGCACGCCTACCGATCGTCCTGTTCCCAGAGCCTTCATTGTGGCCTCTTTTGCGCAGAAACGTGCGGCCAGATGTTGAGCTGGGAATTTTCGCCGTTGGGAATAGTTAACTTCATGTTCGGTGAAAATCCGGTTAAGAAATCGTTCGCCGTATCTTTGCAACAGATTATCCACGCGGGTGATTGATTCCATATCGACACCAATTGACAGGATAGATTTTTCTTGAAGCTCTCCTGGTGTTGTGGTGACGCCCGCCTGTCGGACTGGATATTGGCTAGCCGTGCTGACATCCATCGCAACATTGGCTAACCGGTCAGCTTCAGTATTCATATTACGCGGGATATGCTCGAATCGGACATTACCCAAACGTTGGACTAGGGCCGACGCCTCGCGATGAAGTGGGGATATGCCTGGACTCCTAACCCGGTACTCTCCAAGCATTTGTTTGGTTAGTAGCTGGGAGTCAGACCTGATGGTCGCGTCTTGAAAACCGTGTTGATCAAGATACGTAAGTGCGGCGACCAAAGCACTGTATTCCGCGACATTGTTGGTGGCCACACCAATCGAGTCGTGCAGTTCCTCGATCAATGTGCCATCGGATGTTTCGATTCTAACGCCATATCCTGCAGGTCCTGGATTTCCTCTCGCCCCGCCATCGATGTATACAATCACGGTGGCTTGCACCATTATTCCGTTACGTGAGGAGGTTCAACGAAGTACAGAATGCGCTGGCAGCTCTCGCATTGAATAAGCGCGCTATTGGAGCGGACGCTATTGAAAAGTTGTGGGCGTAGCCTTACCTGGCAAGAGTTGCATCGACCATTGGCAGCCTCAACTACTGCAATGCCTTTGCGGCCTCGTGCCAGCATCTCGAACAGGTCAACGGTTTGCGCAGATAACTGGGAAACGAGTTCGTTTCGTTCGACCTGAACTACTTCGATCTGTTGCTCTAGTTCAATCTGTTCTTTTTCGATACGTGACCGTTCAGTTTCGACAATGTTTCGTTCTTTTACTAATAGTCGATCCGCTTGTTCTAAATTTCCATTCAGGTCGTCACCTTCAAGCATTTTTTCAAGCAGTTTGTCTTCCAAGCGCTTCATCTCTTCTTCGCCATTCGAAATCTCTGTTTGCATCGCTTGGTATTCTTTGTTGGTCTTAACTGCCATGAGTTGTTCTTTGGATCGGCTCAGCCGACTCTGTATTTCGGCAACGTCCTTCTCCAAAGCAACCCGTGAAGTTCGATGTGTTTCTAAGGTTTGATTTACATCTTCAACTTCCTTAACGCGTTCCGCAACCTGTAGTTCTAGGTGTTCGAGTTTTACTGGAATATTATCGATCTGCTCACGAGTCCCTGTGGCTCTATTTTCAAGTTGTTGAAGCCGGATTAGATATTCGAGCTCGGGTAGCATCGTGTTTGTCCTGATGGGCAAAAAAAAGCCCCGGATAAACGGGGCGCTGTGGTTTGTGAGGCATGGGCGGCTCGGCAGCCTGAGGTTCTGTGTTGAGTCACACGATAGGGTGCTAGCAATCGGGCTATCATTCAAAATCAGATACTAGCACGATCTTGCTTGAGGATGATGGCACGTGGTAGGTGTCTAATCAGCTTGAGCATTGGTGAATCGAAGTTGTGACTCTAGTCTTTAAAGGAAGATAAACATAACACGAAATGGTGGGCCCACCAGGATTCGAACCTGGGACAAGCCGGTTATGAGCCGGCGGCTCTGACCGCTGAGCTATGGGCCCTGACTACCCGCTAGGTCCATCTTCGAGAAAAGCTCGCAGTTTTCGGCTTCGTGAAGGATGTCGAAGTTTTCGCAGGGCTTTGGCTTCGATTTGACGGATTCGTTCACGTGTCACCGCAAAATTCTGACCTACTTCTTCTAGAGTATGCTCACTTCTTTCTCCGACTCCGAACCGCATCTTGATCACTTTTTCTTCCCGTGGTGTCAACGTTTTCAGGATTGAGTCAGTCTGTTCCTTTAGGTTTAAGCTGATAACGGCCTCTGCAGGCGATACAACTTGTTTGTCCTCAATAAAATCGCCTAAATGACTGTCTTCCTCATCACCGATAGGTGTTTCTAGGGAGATCGGCTCTTGGGCAATCTTCAAAACCTTTCGAACTTTTATGACGGGAATGTCCATCCGATCGGCGATTTCCTCAGAAGTTGGTTCGCGTCCATACTCTTGGACTAATGACCGCGATGTTCGGATTAGCTTGTTAATCGTTTCGATCATGTGAACCGGAATACGGATGGTTCTTGCTTGGTCTGCTATTGCGCGTGTGATCGCTTGCCTAATCCACCAAGTAGCATAGGTAGAAAACTTGTAGCCCCGGCGATATTCGAATTTATCGACGGCCTTCATTAGGCCGATGTTTCCTTCCTGAATAAGGTCAAGGAATTGCAACCCGCGGTTGGTGTATTTTTTTGCAATAGAAACGACTAATCGAAGGTTGGCCTCGACCAACTCCTGTTTTGCGTCCTCGGCTTCCAGTTCTCCCCGCATCACAACTGAAAGGGTATGGTTTAGTTTCTCGGGAGTTGTTTCCAGGTCGCCTACTCGAACTCGCAGTTCCCTTCGTTGTTCACGGAGCCGTCTCATCAAATTCTTTTGTTCTTCGTCCTTTAGTTTCCTCCGTTGCGTCTTGTTCTTGACTTTACGATCCAAAAATTCGATTTCGTGTTGGATACGCTGCATGCGTTCCACTGATTTCTTAATCAGATTGGTTAGGTTACGTTTGACTGCATCAGTGAACTCGAGCTGCCGAATTAGTTGAGAAAGTTCAATCTGTGTCCGTCCTACACGCCACCATGCTCGCCGGTATCTTCGGCGGTCTCGTTTTGAAACGGCATTGAGTTTGATGGTTCTCCGGTCGACTTCTATTCGTTTTTTTTGAATGGTATCGATCTGCCGAAGAATTTGCCTTGTTCGGTCGGCGATCCGGCTATCAGTTAATTCATCGTCCTTAAATGTAACAAGCTCTCGAATTGTTCGCTCGCCTGTTTCAAGTTGTTCTCCTAGTCGGATGATCACCTTTGAGACAGCTGGCACTCGGGAAATTGCTTTTAGTGCAGCTAGTTTTCCTCGTTCAATCCGCTTGGCGATTTCTACCTCACCCTCACGGTTAAGGAGTGGGACAGTACCCATTTCCCTAAGGTACATTCTTACCGGATCATTTGTTTTATCGATGGTAGCCGGTGTAACTTCGGTCTCAGCAGCATTTTTTTCTTTAACAGTTCTATCAAGAAGCTTTTCTTCTCGATATTGGCCTTCTGAGTCGACGATTTCAATGCCGGCAGTGCCTAGTAAACCAAAGAGATCTTCGAGGTCTTCGGAAGAGGTGAGGTCGGTTGGAAGAGCATCGTTTACTTCTTCGTACAGTAGATAACCCTTTTCCTTGCCGATGATTATTAGTTGGCGAATCTCGTCGTATTTCTCTTCAAGCGACAAGGTGTTCTCCCTAAATCATTAGGCCGTCAAATAACGCGAAGAAGGCCGGGTAAAGCCGAGCGCTAGTTGATTCTACTCTTCTAACGCTGCAATGCGCTGCAATAAGTCGTGCTTACGCCTAAGTAAGTCGTTTACAAGTTCGTCTTCAGATTGTTCTGCTGTTATTCTTGATTGCCTCCGGTCGATTTCACTCTGGAGCGTGCGTCGTTCTCGTTCAAAGCGAAGTCGTTTTAATTCAGTTGCACAATCATGTATTCGCGCTGGTGCTTCAGGTTCAGAGGCGATTCGACTGGTGAGTGCGGCTTGTTCGTCAGTTACTCTGTCGAGTAGAGCCTGATTGACCGAGTTGACAGGCCAGTCGACTAAGGTTTTGGCGACCTGCAAGATCGGCGATGTTGCCAAACCGTCCAAATCCTCAGGATCCAATTCTGTAATTACTTCTTGTGCTTCCGAAGTGTTACACATTATCGCCCAGATGATTCCACGTTCTGCCGGCGTTATCCTAGCCACCGAGCCAGGAGTCTCTACTGTAAGCTTTGTTCGTCGTGCCACCGCGGCTCGTCGAATTTCGGTTCGAACTACATCTTCTAGGACCCGCGCCTTGTGCGCCAGTTTATCCGCAAACTGGTCCCGGGATGCAGCATCTGGAATCTTGGCTGCAATGCCAAGCATTTCTGTGAGAAATGCACGTCTCTGCTGATCGCTTGAAAAATCATGACGATGCGAAGCTTGGTCTAACACAAACTCAAGGTAAGGTGTTGATTCTTTTAACTGCTTTATGTAGTGTGCCGGACCTCTATGCCGCACAGTTGTATCTGGGTCTTCGCCGTTGTCCAAAACAGCTACATTGACCTGAAGTCCTTCTGAGACTAATAGTTCTCCCGAGCGAGTCGAAGCATTTTGGCCGGCCGTGTCTGAGTCAAAACTTAGGATTACCTTTGAAGTAAATCGCTTAAGTAGTCGCGTCTGGCGGTTGGTAACTGCTGTGCCGCAGGTCGCGACTAGTGGTGCCACCCCAGCTTGCAGTGCTTGTGCAAAATCAAAATAGCCTTCTACCATCACAGAATATCCAAGGCGTCGAATTGCATCCTTCGTCAGATGCAGGCCATAGAGCGTACGGCCTTTCGTGTAGAGTTCAGTCTCTGGAGAATTAACATATTTGGGCTGTTGTCCGCTTTCTAGAGCTCTACCACCAAATGCAATTACCGAACCGGTAGTCCGACAGATGGGAATCATGAGTCTATTGCGAAACCGATCGATTAACTTGTTTCCTTCTCTTTGAATAGCCAAACCGCTTGCCAAAATTAAGTCTGGTTGATGACCCGCAGCAAGTAGACGATTCGTTAACGCTTCCCGCTGTGGAGGAGCATACCCTAGCCCGAGACGTTTTATGGTCTCTGGTGTGATCTCTCTCTGCTCGAGTACACGTCGTGCATACCGACCAGAAGGCGAGTTGAGTTGTTCCTGAAAATAACTCGCTGCCGAGTCATGAATAGTAAGCAAACCTTCCCGACGTGCTTCCGCAGCAATATCGTGTTCTAAATCAGCTGGTTCAGGAATCTCCACACTGAACCGTTGTGCAAGTTGACGGACTGCTTCGGGAAAGTTGAGTTTCTCTTGGAGTTCGATAAATTTGACGACGTCACCGCCGATACCGCACCCGAAACAATGAAAGAAACCCTTGTCACCGTTGACATTGAATGACGGTGTTTTTTCATTATGAAATGGGCAAAGTCCTTTAAAGGTTGCTCCTGATTTTTTCAGTGGAACATATTCTTGGATCACCTGAACTATGTCCGCTTGTAACTTAAGGTCGTCGACAAACCCCTGTGGAAATCGTCCCACCTTTAATCCTTAAGGTCCACCAGAGTGACGCCACTTCCGCCTTGGTCTGGTGGTGCCGGCGTAAACCGAACAACTTGGGGATGTCTTTTCAGTAGATCTCCGATTGAACGCCTAAGTCGACCTGTTCCGTGGCCATGGATTATGCGAATTCGTTGCTGCTCTTGGAGTATTGCTTGGTCAAGATGTTTTTCAATTGTTTCTTGTGCCTCTTCAACGTTACAGCCAATTACATTAAGGTCGCTGAGGTCTCCTTGAATTGTGTTGGTGATGACAGTCACACTGCCAGTTGGCGTATCTGGATCTGCCGAAGCGTTTTCCTTTTGGTTCACGGGGCGAAGTTCCTGGACTTTAACTTGAAGGCGTTTGCCCTGCACGTCAACCTCAGCCTGTCCATTGCTTAGGCTTAGCATACGCCCTTTGATCCCGAGAACATCTACGATCACGATTTCTCCAATCTCAGGCGGTTTCGCACATGTGAAATACTTTCCAGCATCCGATGTGTGGCTATCATCGCTGAACTCTCCTAAGTCCGTAAAAGTTGTAGCTTTTGCTGCAATGCGACTTATGGCGCGAGTGGCGGTAGTGCGCAACTGTCCGGTGTCTCCGGTTGAAAGACCGGTCTTGTCGCCAGAAGGTTTTTGGGTTCTGGTGCGTGCGAGTTCGGACGCTTTGGATTTAAGGTCATGAACAACTGCGTCAATTTCTGTACGCGCCTCTCGCACATGAATATTCAGACGTGAGGCCATTCGTTCCTTGAAGCTGGTCTCACGCATTTCCTGAGCTCGTCGATCCGAAATCAGTTGATCACGCGTGGTCGTCAACTGCTGCCGTTCTTTGAACAACTGCTTTCGTTCGGTTTCGAGTTGTTGCAGGTTGTCGTCGACCTTCGTAAGCTGTTCGGCAAGTTGAGTTTCCCTGTCACCCCGTTTCCGTTTTGCTGCGTCGATAATTGACTCAGCCATACCGAGGCGCGCAGCGATCTCGAGACCGAGACTCCGTCCTGGAGAGCCGTAGAGAAGTTGATATGTTGGCGCGTAAGTCTCAGCATTGAAACCCATGCCGCTACAGACGACACCTGATGTCGTCGAAGCATAGGATTTCAAGGCATCATTGTGTGTTGTGACAATAACTAATGCACCACGTTGCCGAAAGTGATCGACAATAGCTGTGGCAAGTGCACCACCTTCTATTGGGTCTGTGCCTGTTCCGATTTCGTCAAGTAAGACTAGTGCAGGTAACTTTAGCCGCCTATCTAGAGAGATGATGTTGGTTATGTGAGCAGAGAACGTCGACAAGCTGTCAGAAATTGATTGCTCGTCACCAATGTCTGAGAAAACCGTTCGAAACACGGGTGTCATTGAACCGTGATCGGCAGGAATATGGAGTCCGGCTTGAGCCATTAATGCAAGCAGGCCGGCGGTCTTGAGTGAGACCGTTTTTCCGCCCGTGTTGGGACCCGTAATCACGAGGGTGTTGTTCGGTGGGTCAATTACTACATCGTTAGGAACTGGTTTGCCGGCGGGTCTTCGATCTATCGGTTGCAAACGGGCTTGTACCTCTGGAATCAGAAGGGGATGGCGGGCCTTGAGGTACTTAATTTGACTTGCCGAGCAGAGTGATGGCTCGACGCCGTCAAGTAGTAGAGAAAACGCTGAGCGTGCCTGAATAACATCGATTTCGGCTGCGGCTGTCAAGGTAGCCCTAAGGTCGACCGCTCTCTTACGTAAGTTATTTGCCAACTCAAGAAGAATTCTTTGAATTTCAACCTGTTCTGTCTGTTCAATGGCAACGATTTCATTGTTTATATCGACAGTGCTCAGCGGTTCCAGAAATAGGCTTGCACCACTTCCTGAACTAGCGTGCACAATGCCTGGAATTGAGTGTTTGTGCTCGGACTTTAGGACCAAAACGTATCGGCCATTTCGTTCTGTGATTACTTGCTCTTGCAGATGCTGACTAGTCTCTTTGTTTTTTAGATAGGAATTTAGGACTCCTCGTAAACGATCACGTTGTCTTCGTAGTCGGTCTCGGATTCCCTTAAGTTGTTTCGATGCATCGTCTAGGACGCCGTAGGCGGGATCGATCTTTTTTACAATTTGTGAAATTTCTCGTTCGAACGACTGACATCCATCCAGTACAGTTTGGAGTGAGGGAAAAGGGCCACCTGAAGCTTGAGCAATGGCACGGCGAACCGCAGCAACTGATGTGAGTAGCTCTACTATCGCCAATAATTGCTTTGGTTCCAGAGCACGTCCTTCCACTGCTAGTGCTGTCAATGCTTTGTCTATTTCAGCAGTTGCTTGGAGGGAGAACCGATTGTCGGCTTTCAGATACCGCACACCTTCGGTAGTCTGAGCGAGAGCATCTTGCACACTTTCGGGGTCCGTTAGTGGATGTAATGTATCGAGTTTTTCCTCGCCAAGCGGGGTTTGGGCAAAGCTTCTTACTGCTTCAACGATCCGGTCAAACTCTAGCAACCGGAGCGTTTCTTCGGTCATGACTCTCCTCTTGAGTCTAAGTGGTTGATGGTACTTGCCATAGCTGCACCACCGAACCCGTTGTCTATATTAACGACTGCTACACCAGACGAGCAGCTGTTCAACATGCCAAGAAGTGCGGTCAGCCCACCAAAATTGGCACCATACCCAACGCTTGTAGGAACTGCTACAACCGGAATGCTGACCAGTCCTCCAATAACGCTTGGCAGTGCGCCCTCCATCCCAGCCACTGCTACGATGACTCGGGCAGCTTCAAGCCGCGGTTGTTCTGCTAAGAGTCGATGGATTCCTGCCACTCCGACGTCGTATAAAGAATCGGTGTGATTTCCTAACGTTTCAGACGACACTCTAGCTTCTTCAGCAACTTGGAGATCTGAGGTGCCGGCTGCAACTACTAGGACTACGCCTTTACCGGTCTTCGGTGTTGAGTCTTCCAAAGTGATTATTCGAGCTTGCGAGTGAAACTTACAATTTGGGACAACCCGTTTTACTGCCTCATACGTAGGTTCGTCTGTCCGTGTAACTAGCAGTATTTGTCCCGCCGCAACAAGGCGCTCAGCAATCATCGCTACTTGGTGCGGTGTTTTTCCAGCTCCATAGATCACTTCTGGCATACCAGTGCGGAGTGAGCGGTGATGATCGATTCTGGCAAAGCCTATATCTTCGAAGGGTTGGTGTTTTAGAACATTGACGAGTTCGTCTTGTGCTTGGTCAATACTGACCTCGCGGTTTTCGACTCGTTCAAGAATGTTCCGTAATGATTGCTGATTCATTCGATGAGGCTGAAGTTTATTATTAGTTTAATTTGGCCCGTTTGACTTGTGGACCACCGAAATGTAACTTGAGCGAGGAATCGTAACCGTCGCTCATCCATCCACGTTCCGCCGATGACTTCATTCGTATCTTTGCTACTCGGGCTCTATTTTGTCGTTCTTGCCTGTCTGAGTCTGTTTGGTTTGCATCGCTGTTACCTTGTGTATCTTTACATAAAACACCGCCGCTCGGTTGCAGGAGACATAGGTGAGGATGTTGTGTTGTTTGAGAAGTCGACCAGACGCCAGAAAGTTCCTTTTGTAACGGTCCAGCTTCCCGTCTACAACGAAAAATATGTGGTCGATCGCCTTGTTAATGCGGTTGCCAATTTAAACTATCCAAGAGACTGTTTCGAGGTGCAGGTGCTCGATGACTCTACCGATGAGACCCAGGAGATTGCTCAAAACGCAGTTGATCGAGCTAGTCTTCGCGGCCTTGATATCCATTATCTTCATCGTAACAATCGAGAAGGATTTAAGGCTGGTGCTTTGGCGGAGGGGCTAACGAAAGCCCGCGGCGAATTAATTGCAATTTTCGACGCTGATTTTGTTCCGCCATCAGATTTTCTGTCGCGGGTTTTGGTGCCTTTTCACGACCCTAGGGTTGGTATGGTCCAAGGAAGATGGGGCCACTTGAATCGTGACTACTCACTCCTGACTCGTGTGCAGGCAATGTTTCTTGATGCCCATTTTATTTTGGAGCACGGTGCGAGAAATCGCGGCGGTCTATTCTTTAATTTTAATGGGACCGCTGGAGTTTGGCGTCGCGAGGCGATCGATTCAGCGGGTGGGTGGCAGTATGACACGCTGACTGAGGATCTCGACTTGAGCTATCGTGCTCAACTTGCTGGTTGGCGCTTTGTGTTCCTGCAAGACTTAGTTGCGCCGGCCGAGGTTCCTGTTGAGATGACGGGTTTCAAGACACAACAGCATCGATGGGCGAGAGGGTCAATCCAAACGGGGTTCAAGCTCTTGCCGAAGTTGTTGCGCGCTCGCATCCCAAGTCGCGTCAAGCTAGAAGCTTTTTTTCATCTGACTGCGAACTTGAACCATCCTCTAATGCTAGTTCTGTCACTTATTATGGTTCCGGCCCTAGTTGTGCGAAATATGATTTCAGCTCCATCGGTTCTATTGATTGACCTGCCGATTTTTTGTGCTGCGACTCTGTCAATTGTGAATTTTTACGCGGTTAGCCAGCAAGTGGTTCGGGACGATTGGGTGGCGCAGATGCGCTACATACCTGCGGCTATGGCGATTGGTATTGGTCTGTCCGTAAACAACACTCTGGCTGTAGTTGGCACTTGGATGGGGAGAAAGACAACGTTTAGACGAACTCCAAAATATGGAGTTATCGGTCAAGGCGATGAGTGGTTAACCAAGGGATATCGTCAGGTCGCTGTGGCACAACCTATCGTCGAGGTTTGTTTAGGGCTATATTTCACGGGGGGTATTGTCTATGCGGTTTCGCATGGTCTCTTGATGACACTGCCATTTCTCATGCTCTTCCAGTCAGGATTTCTTTACATCGGCTTGAAGTCACTTTTACAGCAGCTTTTCAAGCGTAACGTTTCTGCTCGAGTACTGATCACTGGGGAATGATTTCAACATCTTTTACTGAACTTCTGTTGTCTCGAAACCGGGTTTCTTGCGATAGACTACTTCGTTGAATTTGGTGCCGACATATAGGTTTGAGTTCTGGTGACCGATTAAAAATATGACAAACATAAAGACTTCTCCACCGGCGGCTGGACTTGAAGGTGTTGTGGCAACATCTTCAACAATTTGTGACATCGACGGTGCTAAGGGAGTACTCGCTTATTGTGGCTACGACATTCACGAATTAGCTCAACACGCGACCTTTGAGGAAGTCTGTTTTCTCCTGTGGCATCGCCGTCTTCCTACTCGTGGAGAACTTGGCGATCTGCAATCACAGTTGGCCGCGGCGCGGTTGCTCCCTGATGGAATTATTCGGTTGATGCGATCGCTTCCGATCGACATGAGCACTGACGCCATGGGAGGACTGCGAACATTAGTGTCGGCCCTGTCGCATTTTGACGGAGAAGCTGAAGATGATTCCTCCGAATCTAGGTATCGGCAGGCTGTTCGACTTACAGCAAGAATGGGCAGTCTAGTCGCAACCTATGGCCGTTTGTCAGCTGGTGCCAACATGGTGGAACCGGATCCCGTAATAGGTCACGCAGCAAACTTTTTATTGATGCTGAATGGAACGCGGCCTACTGCCGTAGAGGCTCGGGCCTTGGATGTTGCTTTGATTCTTCATGCTGACCACGAATTGAATGCCTCGACGTTTGCTGGCCGGGTCACGGCCGCCACACTAAGCGATTTGTATTCGTCGATTGTTGCGGGTGTTGGAGCGCTGAAAGGTCCTTTACATGGTGGTGCTAACGCCGCTGTCATGCAGATGTTACTGGGGATTGGTGAGGACGCTGACAACGACCGTGTTGACGAATTGATTCGTGAAAAATTGAGAAAAAGGGAAAAGGTGCCTGGGTTTGGACATCGTGTTTATCGAACCGAAGACCCACGGGCTACCCATCTTCGTCGTATGTCTCAAGAAGTGGGGGAGAGGACTGGGAATAATCGTTGGTTTGAAATATCACAACGCATCGAAGCTGTTATGAAAACTGAAAAACAGCTTGATGCAAACGTCGATTTTTATTCGGCGTCGACTTATTATTTACTTGGCATTCCTATTGCTTTGTTCACGCCGCTATTTGCAGTGAGTCGGGTATCAGGGTGGACAGCTCATGTCTTGGAGCAGTATTCCAACAATCGCTTAATTCGACCACGCGCCGAGTACATTGGTCTGGAGTATCCTCAGGCGTATGTTCAACTTGACCGCCGGTAATTGTAGAGATCGCATCGGTTCAAATTCTTGCTGAATAGTTGATGGAACATCGTCGCGTAAGAAATTTCTCCATTATTGCGCACATCGATCATGGCAAATCCACGCTTGCCGATCGGTTGTTAGAAGCGACTGGAGCGTTGAGACCTCGTGAGATGGAGGCTCAGGTACTTGACAGCATGGATCTTGAGCGAGAACGGGGAATAACGATCAAGGCGCAGACGGTCAGACTTTCTTACACAGCCCGTGACAGTCAAACTTATATACTGAATCTAATTGATACTCCTGGACACGTAGACTTCTCGTATGAGGTCACTCGGTCACTATCTGCTTGTGAAGGTGCCCTGCTACTTGTAGACGCTTCCCAAGGTGTTGAGGCGCAGACTGTTGCCAATGCTTATCTTGCGGTTGATGGCAACTTAGAGATCATTCCGGTCATCAACAAGATAGACCTACCGGGCGCGCAGGTTGAGGAAGTGTCCCTGCAAATTGAGGATCTTGTTGGCCTTGATTCGTCAGTCACGATCCACGCTAGCGCAAAAGAAGGAAAAGGGGTTGACGATATTTTAGAAGCGATCGTCAGTCGTGTGCCTCCACCGACGGGTGAACCACGAAGTCCTCTTAAAGCATTGATTTTTGATTCTTGGTACGACGAGTATCGAGGAGTTGTGGTTCTGGTTCGCGTTATTGATGGCGAAATTCGTCCGAAAATGAGAGTTCGGTTTATGGCTTCTGCACGAGATTACGAGGTCGAACAGGTTGGGGTGTTTTCACCTAAACCAGTTTCCATGGAATCCATAGGTGTGGGTGAGGTAGGTTTCGTCATTGTTGGTATTAAGAACGTAGGTGACGCAAAGATTGGTGACACGGTTACGGAAAGCACGCGTCCGACAGCGGAACCGCTGGCTGGGTTCATGGAATTGAAGCCGATGGTTTTTGCTGGTCTATATCCGGTGGAGAGCCACCAGTATCCGGAACTACGTGAAGCCTTGGAGAAACTCCGATTAAATGACTCTTCCTTTTTCTTTGAACCTGAGACTTCCGGTGCGCTCGGATTTGGGTTCCGTTGCGGCTTCCTAGGGTTGTTGCATATGGAGGTTGTTCAAGAGCGGCTTGAGCGAGAATTTGATATGGCTCTTGTGACCACTGCCCCCGGGGTGTTGTATCGGTTAACAACAACGGACGGTGAGGTGACCGAGATTGATAGTCCGGCAAAGCTTCCGGACGCTGGTAAGATTGCCAAAGTTGAAGAGCCGGTGATTACCGCCATGATACTCACTCCTGCGGACTATGTTGGAGCTATTTTGACTCTGTGTCAGGAGAAACGCGGGGTTCAGAAAACTTTGGAATATCATGCATCTAATCGGGTCATGATTTCTTATGAGATGCCATTTAACGAGGTTGTCCTCGATTTCTATGATCGACTTAAGACAGTCTCGAGAGGCTATGCTTCGCTCGACTACCAAGTGACTGGGTACTGGGAATCTCCCCTCGTGAGACTTGATCTTTTGGTGAACGGTGAACCCGTCGATGCCCTGTCGGTCATTGCTCATCGAGACATGGCGTTTCAGCGGGGACGAATTTTAGCTACCAAGATGCGTGAGTTGATTCCCCGTCAGCTTTTTGATGTGGCGATCCAGGCTGCTGTCGGTACTCGAATCATTGCACGTGAGACGGTCCGCGCACTTCGCAAGAATGTGCTCGCGAAGTGTTATGGAGGAGACATCAGTCGCAAGCGAAAGCTGTTGGAAAAACAGAAGGAAGGGAAACGGCGGATGAAGCGGGTGGGTCGAGTAGAAATTCCGCAAGAGGCCTTTTTGGCGGTACTCAAGATTGGAACAGAATCATGACTTCAGCCGACCTGTCTAGAAAATCTACGATTCGGGAGTATTTTGAGTCAATTGTTATCGCCGTGATTCTGGCATTGTTTATTCGAACTTGGGTTGTGCAGGCCTTTAAGATACCTACGGGTTCTATGGAGCACAATTTGCTTGTTGGGGATCACTTGTTAGTAAACAAATTCGTGTTTGGGCCGGTTGTGAATGATTTTGAACGCGTGCTACTGCCAGAAGCAGATGTCCAGCGTGGGGACATTTTGGTTTTTAAGTACCCGCAGGAACCCGAGCGGGACTTCATAAAGCGTGTTATCGGTCTTCCGGGTGAAAATTTTGAGGTTCGTCGAAAGCAGATATACATTGACGGTGTGAGACTCGATGAACCGTACTTGGGAGACCAGTTGCCGGCTTTGGAATCTGGGGCAATTGTGTTGGACAGGCGTGACAATTTTGGTCCCATCATCATTCCCCAGAATCATTATTTTATGATGGGTGATAATCGAGACAATTCTGAGGACAGTCGATTTTGGGGCCCGTTGCCAGCAAGTTATATCAAGGGTAAGGCCATGATGATTTATTGGTCGTACGAGGGAAATCAACCACTGATTGCACAGACTGGCCTACGAGCGACAATCCGGCGAATTGGCTCCACAATCATAAATTTTTTTAGCGGTACTCGGTGGAATCGAATGTTCCACCAATTGGGTTGAACAGAGGTTTTACCTAGGCCGTAATCCGAAGATAGCGGTGCCGACTCGAACAATTGTGGCACCTTCTTCGACTGCGACTTCAAGGTCTTTGCTCATACCCATTGACAATTCCTCCAATAACGTCGGACTGATACCGTCTTGCACAAGCTGGTCACGAAGTTGGTGAAGCCGGCGAAAGAAGATTCTGGTTGTTTCGGTATTTTCTGAGAACGGTGGCAATGTCATAAGTCCACGGACTTTGACCGAAGTGCAGTCCTTTGCTAACTCAAGAATCCGGCGTGTTTGATCGATCGATGCTCCATGCTTAGTGGCTTCGTCCGCAAGGGCTACTTGGATTAAAAGATTCGGTCGAGTTCCTGCGAGGTGTGCTGCATCTTCAAGTTGTTGCAGGAGTTCAATGCTGTCAACTGAATGGATCCAGGAAAAACTATTTGCAGCCTTCCGGACTTTGTTTGATTGTAAGTGACCCACCAAGTGCCATGTGATACCCAAATGCCCGATAGGATCCACGGCATCTATTTTTTGAATTGCTTCCTGAACTCGATTCTCTCCCAAGTTTGTCAGGCCAGCTGAGATGACAGCTGTGACTCTTTCTGGTCCAAATTTTTTGGACACTGCAACGATTGTAATGTTCGTAGCGTCACGATTGACTTGAGCGGCCGCGTGAGCGACACGCTCCTTAACACGCGCTACATTAACGGCGATGGTGTCGGTTAAGTTCGTAGTAGGGAGCACAGAAATTAAGGGCCTAAGTTTTCAAGACGTTGTCTAACCTCAGCTTCAAAATCGCCACCCGCTGCAAGTTGGAGATACCGTTGGAGTGCTGATCTGGCCGGACCGTTTTGTCCCGTTTCTTCTAGTGAAACCCCCAGCCAGTAGTAGGCGGTACCGAAGCTGGAATCTAATTGAATCGCAGCTTCGAATCGGGCGATAGCGTCAATGATGTTACCAGCGTTAAAAAAACTCAGTCCCCTTGCGACGGCGTCCTCAGCTTGAGCGCGGCCGATCGCGACTCGCTGGAGGGCAAGACGATTGGCTTCACTTCTTGCCTCAGCGGCTTCGGCATCGCGGCCAAGCCGAGTATAGATACTGGAAAGACCGTAGTAGGCGGCTGCATAGTCAGGCCGTAGGCGAAGAACTTCACGAAATTCAGATTCAGCATCAGTGAAACGACCCAATTCTGTGTATGAAATCGCGAGATTAAAATGACATTCAAGACAGGTTGGACTGAGTTTGAGGGTATTGAGAAAGCTTTCAACAGAGATTTCATAATCTCCAGACCGACTTGCTTCAATGCCAGCTGCGAAGTTACGGGATAAGGCTTCCCGTTGGCCGGCTTCGCCGAGATACGCTGCTACGCGTTGGCCAGGTGTGAGTTCAAAATTCACCGAAACCGTGCGATTCTCTCGGACCCGAATCCTGAATACTTCACCACCCAACTCGTTTTTCGATGCGGTTATGGTGTAAACACCTGGAATTACACCACTATAGCTAAACTGACCATCGGTGGATGTCTGGGCCTCTGCGGTTTCAGCACCTTGAAGGTTATTGATAGAAATTATTGCTTCATCGATCGGTTGGCCCTGGGCGTCAACAACAACGCCTTGAACAGTGCCGCTGGTTTGGGTGATTGTGGGGTCCGTACAAATAATCAGGATGCCAACGACAGCCCAGACACGTGCGTAAAACATTTGTTTCAGTCTACCGCAGACTTCCTCTGCCGTCAGTTATTGTCTCAAACTGTTTGTCGTCGCTATTAAAGAACGCTTTGACTGTTTCCAAGTCGTGTGTGATGGGTGACGGGGGGAGACTAGCAAGGAAACGCCGACCATACGTTTTAGTCTTTATACGGGGGTCAAGTAACGCCAGAATGCCTCTGTCGTGACGATGGCGGATTAGTCTACCGAAACCTTGGAGCAGAGTCAGAATGGCCAAAGGTAATTGGTAGTCACTAAATGCATTGCCACCTTGTGCTTCGATAGCTTCCATTCTGGCCGCGATAATAGGATCTCCTGGTGACGCGAATGGCAGCTTATCAATAACGACGCAACTAAGAGCTTCACCGACCACGTCGACCCCTTGCCAGAAACTCGAGGTTGCGAGTAGGACCGCGTTGGGTGTGTTACGGAACTCTCGGAGTAGCGCCGTTCGCGGTGCCGAACCCTGAGTTAATAGGGGATAAGGGCACTTGCCGCTCAGGTGATTTTGTACAGCATAGAGATTGGAGTAACTCGTGAACAAGATAAAGGCACGTCCTTTGGTTACGGCTAGCAGGCGCGTGAGTTCATCAGCTACGAATAAGGGAAACCGTTCAGTTCTCGGGTCTGGCATTTCAGTTGGTAGATACAACACAGATTGCTGGCGAAAGTCGAACTCGGAAGGCAGGTTAATTTCGAACGAATTTCTGATTCCAAGTCGACCTCGAACGTAGTCAAATGATTCATCTACCGCCAATGTTGCGGAGGTTAGGACTATGCCTTCGTATCGTTGTATTAAGATTTCGTTGACGATTGACGACACATCGATTGGCGATGCACGAAGGAAGACGCCGCTACCTCTGGTCTCAAGGAAATATACATAGTCTGGGTCGTTTGCATTCAAGAGAAATTCTAACTGGGCACGTAGATCGTCTATGCGCTGCGTTAGATCGGCAAGATCCTCAGATTGTTCGGTAGTTTGCTTGAGCTCAGAGTGTAATGTGCCGAGTGAAGCAATCAGTTGACGCGCTGAGTCGTCGATGGGTAAGAGCGTATTATTCGTGATCCGACTTCGGTCTGTTGTCGTGTCCAAGAGTATCAGCGACGAAAAAAAATTCTTTGCTAGGTCTTTTGTTTTGTTGATTGTCGTCTGAATTTCATTCTTGGCTTGCGCGTTGTTTTCAGGTGCCGACAAAAGAAAACGGTTTACGTCGTGGATTAGTGTTTCTAGTCGAAAGTTGCTTACAACGACACCGAAATACTGGGTGGTTACGTCTTCGAGTTGATGGGCTTCATCGATCACGGTGTAACTGCAACTCGGAATTACTTCCCCGTAAGCACTTTGCCGGACGGCAGCATCGGCGCAAAAAAGGTGGTGGTTAACGATGACGATGTTCGATTCGCTCGCCCGTTGTCGCATCCGGGTAATAAAACACTGGTCGTAGTCTGGACAGTCCGATCCAATACAATTTTCTGACGTGGCTGAAATTTCATTCCAGAGTGGGACGTCGTCTGGTAACTCTTCCAATTCTGCGCGGTCTCCCGTATCGGTCTGTCCAGCCCATTGGCCAACAATTTCAAGGTAGGCACGCTCTACCGGCGGTCGGGATTCTGAACTATCGTGAATGTCACTGAATCGGTGTAAACATAAATAGTTTGCCCGGCCCTTCATGTAGGTGGCCGTGAAAGAATTACCTAAGGCATCTCGAAGAGTGGGAAGGTCCTTGTAGTAAATTTGATCTTGAAGGTTCTTAGTGCCGGTTGAGATCAGCACTCGCTTGCCACTTAATACCGCAGGAACTAGGTAGGCGAGGGTTTTTCCGGTACCAGTTCCTGCTTGGGCGAGTAAGACACCGCCGCTTTCAAAGACATCAGCGACTGCTGTTGCCATTTGGTGTTGACCAGGGCGTGGTTCGAACGCCGGCAGCGTCTCGGCAAGAGGTCCGTCGTTTCCGAATATCGTCGCTAGCCTTTCAGCTAGCGTGTTACTTTCGCTATTCATAGCCGTTTGTTGCGGCTGATTATTCTCCTTCCACGGTGTATTTCTCGGTCCGCCAGTTGGACACCCTTTTATTTTGGCTTCGGGTTTGTTACGAAAGATCGGGGTACAGTGGAAACTCTTGACACAAGGTTCTAATTTCAGACCGGACGGAAGTCGCGACTTGATCATCGTCTGGTGCAGCTAAAACTCGAGTGATGAGCTCTCCGATTTTATCCATTTCTGGTTCGCCCATGCCCCGTGTTGTCACCGCCGGGGTGCCGAGCCTGATACCACTAGCGATCATCGGAGGGTTTTCATCAAATGGAATCGCGTTCTTGTTCACAGTTATCCCAGCTCGTCCAAGGGCATTTTCGGAAACCTTTCCTGTTAAGCCTTTAGAGAAGACATCAACGAGTAACAGATGGTTGTCAGTCCCTCCGCTCACCAGTCTGAAACCAGAAGATGCTAAAGCACCCGCCAGGCGCTTGGCGTTAGCCACCACACGTTTTTGATATTCCGCAAACCCCGGGTCACTCGCCTCTTTAAAGCACACCGCTTTAGCTGCGATTATGTGCATCAGTGGGCCCCCTTGCACACCAGGGAACAGGGAGCGGTTGAGGTTCTTAGTATGTTCGCCACGGCAGAGTACTAAACCTCCCCTCGGACCACGAAGTGTCTTGTGGGTCGTCGAGGTGACAAAATCTGAATGAGGAACAGGGCTAGGATGAATACCGGCTGCTACTAGACCTGCGATGTGGGCCATGTCTGTCATCATTGCTGCCCCAACCTCATCGGCCACATTGCGAATTCGTTCAAAATCAATTAATCGGGGATAGGCACTTGCTCCAACAACGATAAGTTTCGGACGACATTCACGCGCTAGGCGATTTAACTCTTCATAGTCAATTCTTTCATCCTCTTGACGGACACCGTAGGGCACAATCTCGTAGAGTTGACCGGAGAAGTTCAGTGGATGTCCGTGGGTGAGATGCCCGCCGTGCGCTAGGTTCATACCTAACACGGTGTCTCCAGGTTTGAGATGGGCGAAATAGACCGCCATGTTTGCTTGGGCACCCGAATGCGGTTGGACGTTGGCGTGCTCAGCCTTAAACAGATTCTTGGCGCGCTCGATCGCAAGCTCTTCGGCGACATCGACATTCTCGCACCCGCCGTAATAGCGACGTCCCGGGTACCCTTCAGCATATTTGTTTGTTAGTACCGATCCCATGACTTTAAGAACGGCCGCGCTCACAAAATTTTCGGAGGCTATTAGTTCGAGGCCATTGTTTTGACGGTCGACTTCTTTTTGAACGACCTGAGCAATTTCTTGGTCGATATCGGAAATCTCGCGCATCAAACTATCTGACAGTTTTGTGTCAACCGTGCTCATCATATGAGTCATTTCTGGAGGTTATATCCTAAATTAAGAGTCGCGGCCGGAGTCGTCTGACGGAGATACGTCACCTTGCTCGAGCGCCATGATTTTGTCTATTCGGCGTTGGTGTCGACCGCCACTAAACGGTGTCTCCAAAAACGCGTCCACTATTTTTAGTGCCTCAATAACAGGAGTAGTACGAGCTCCCAATGTGAGTACGTTGGCGTTATTATGCTCGCGACTGAGGCGAGCGCCATCACTATTAGTAACTTGTGCAGCCCTGATACCCGGTACCTTATTTGCGGCAATGGCCATACCAACTCCTGTTCCGCAGATCAGAATGCCTCTGTCGAATTGTCCGGAAGAGACGCTTTCGGCTACGCGAGCAGCATAGTCAGGGTAGTCCACCGGAGAATCAGTAGAGGGTCCAAAGTCGTGATAATCAAATTCGCGATCATCGAGTTCCCGTATGATCAGCGCTTTAAGTTCAACACCAGCGTGATCCGAGCCGAGTGCGATACGCATGTAACAATTTTACTATAGAGAATCCCTTGGCTCCGTTCTAGCCCTTTGGTGCCGCGAAGTACTGAACGGCCATGATATATTTCGTCAGGAGAAGGTGAGTAAATAGCAATGGCTAGTCCTGTATCGACATCTTCAACTCAATTATCGGATTACGGCGAAGCGTATCCGAAATCTCAGAAAATTTACGAAGGCACCGGTCGCGTCCGCGTGCCAATGCGTGAGGTGACGCTGTCGGGTGGCGAACCACCACTACGTCTCTACGACACAAGTGGACCGCGTGGTATCGACCCAAGACTGGGATTACCGCCGGTTCGGCGAAAGTGGATTGACGAACGGGGTGGAGTAGAGGAACTTCGAGACATTCCTGTTCAACTTGAGGGTGTGCCAGAGACCCTTCAGCGGCCGGTGTTACGGGGCACAGGACCGGTGACCCAATTGCACTATGCTCGAAAGGGAATAATTACTTCGGAGATGGAATATGTCGCCATTCGAGAGGGTTGCGATCCCGAGTTTGTTCGGTCAGAGGTGTCGAGCGGAAGGGCAATTATTCCGGCAAATATTAATCATTCAGAGCTTGAACCGATGGCCATTGGGCGGAAGTTTCTCGTCAAGATCAATGCGAACATTGGAAATTCTGCTGTTACTTCATCTATTGAAGAGGAAGTTGAAAAGCTTCGATGGGCGACGCTGTGGGGAGCTGACACGGCGATGGATCTATCGACTGGTGACGATATCCATCTCACCCGTGAGTGGGTAATTCGAAACTCACCGGTACCAATTGGAACCGTTCCGATCTATCAAGCGCTCGAGAAAGTCGGAGGTCAACCGGAGGAACTGACCTGGGAAATTTACCGAGATACGCTGATTGAACAGGCTGAGCAGGGCGTTGATTATTTCACCGTGCATGCTGGGGTTCTCTTGCGTTATATCCCGCTGACTGCGAAACGAGTCACCGGCATTGTTTCTCGTGGTGGTTCTATCATTGCGAAGTGGTGCCTGGCGCATCATGAGGAAAACTTTACTTACACCCATTTTCGTGAGATCTGCGAGATTATGCAGGCTTACGACGTCTCGTTTTCTTTGGGTGACGGTCTTCGGCCAGGATCCTTAGCTGATGCGAATGATGAAAGTCAGTTTGCGGAGCTTAAAACCCAAGGTGAACTTACGCAGATCGCTTGGGAATACGACGTCCAAGTAATGAACGAGGGACCTGGGCATGTGCCGATGCACATGATTAAAGAGAATATGGACAAACAGCTGGAATGGTGTCAGGAGGCTCCATTCTATACGTTAGGTCCTCTGACAACCGATGTGGCACCTGGTTATGACCATATAACTTCAGCGATCGGTGCTGCAATGATCGGTTGGTATGGAACTGCGATGTTGTGCTATGTGACTCCCAAAGAGCATCTCGGACTACCCAATCGAGATGACGTAAAGGCAGGCGTCATTGCTTACAAGATTGCTGCGCATGCGGCGGATCTTGCAAAAGGTCACCCAAGAGCTCAAGAATGGGATGATGCTCTTTCAAAGGCTCGATTTGATTTTCGGTGGGATGATCAATTCAACTTATCGATGGATCCCGTGACGGCTCGGCTATACCACGATCAGACGTTGCCTAAAGATGGTGCCAAGGTTGCCCATTTCTGTTCCATGTGTGGTCCTAAGTTCTGCAGTATGGAGCTTACCCAACAACTTCGAGACTTTGCGGCCGAACGAGGTCTAACACCGACGGATGCTGTCGAGGCTGGACTTGATGAGAAGTCACGAGAATTTGTTGAGCACCGGAAATTGTATGTGCCGACGGAGTGACCGGGCCGTTTCTAGCGCGATGTTGGGTTTGTAGGGGCCGGAACGATCTGAATGACCGTCCGATATCTTTGGTCTCCGTTGGGTTTTGGATCTAGATACCCTTCAGAGTCGTTCCAACTGTAGTCCTTGATGGTGACACTCGGTTGAAAGGCCATACTCTCTTCCCGAAAACGCTCGGTTTCAAAAATATGTACAGGGGGGGCGGTGAAAACAGAATCACCTCGCTCCTCTAATACAACGGTGTAATAGCGAACCATTTCCTCGAAGGGGGAATTTGTTCCGAAAAGGTGGTACGTCTGATCCTGCCCGGCGTCATAACTGGTTAGATACACCGCATTGGGAAAGATTGGAACGCCCAGTGTTTCTTCGGTCGGTGGCTCAACGGGAATATTTGTTGCTGTCGAAATCTGGACTTGTGCCGATAACGTCATCGCTTTTGCATTGACAATCGTCTCTAGGCGAGGAAGTGTCGGTGAAGTGGCCATGAGAGACGTACTGAAGAAAAGCGCTACTGTAACGGTCAGGTGACCATGAGTCATGTGTCAATTATGAGGAGCCAGTGGCGCCTTCGCAAGTTTGAAAACCTAGTGTTATGACATTCAATTTGAACCAAGCCCTTCAGTTTTGTGTGTCAGAGCGGTCTTGGCTCATTGACACTACGGTTTCGTTGGCTCGATTGGAATCGCCCACGCCTGACAAAGTGGCAGTCGACAGATGCGGAGTTGAACTTGTCAGCCTTTTTGAAAGTATTGGCGCCGATGTTGATCAGATTGCTCAAGATTTAGCCGGTAATCATATCCGAGCCACTTTTGGAAATGGTTCGCCACAAGTTTTGCTGCTTGGTCACTTCGACACGGTCTGGCCCATTGGCCAAGCTGAGCGGATGCCGGTCCATGAACAACAAGGACGCCTCTATGGACCTGGGGTATATGACATGAAGGCGGGTATCGCGATTGCGATCCTCGCGATTCGCGCGCTTAAAGCGCAGGATGCTCTGTTCGGACAACGAGTCGTTGTATTGCTGACTTCCGACGAGGAGCGCGGTAGCGTGACATCTAGGAAGCTTATTGAGATGGAGGCGGGTCGCAGCAATGCGGTTCTGGTTTTGGAACCGTCCCTGCCCGGAGGAGCTGCGAAGACCGCACGGAAAGGTGTTGGCGAGTTTGAACTAAAAATAGAAGGTGTTTCAGCGCATGCCGGTATTGAACCGCAGAATGGTGCAAGTGCCATTCATGAGTTGGCTCGTCAGGTTGTTGCTTTGGAACCACTGCGTGAAGCTGGCATTTCGGTCAATGTGGGTTTGGTGGAGGGTGGAAGCGGTGCAAACGTAGTAGCTGAGCAGGCCCGTTGTGTCATTGATGTTCGCGTTGAGTCTACTGAGGATTGCCTAACTGTTGAGAAGACGCTCAATGGTCTTAAACCTTCGATTCCAGGTACATCGGTTCAGTTAACTGGTGGCTTTTCGCGTCCTCCATTCGAAAGAACGGAGGAGGTATTAGCGCTCTACGAATTGGCGAAAGTTGTTGCGGCGGAACTTGGTTATGAATTAGGTGAGGGACCTACCGGAGGAGCCTCGGACGGAAATTTAACTGCTTCGCTTGGTATTCCGACGCTCGACGGACTCGGGGCTGTCGGAGCCGGGGCTCACGCACTTCACGAGCATGTTGAAATAGCTGAACTTCCATGGCGTGCTGCGATGGTAGCCGGATTAGTAGATCGAGTGCGAGAGATGAAGTGAGGGGACTGATACAATGGAAAGATAGGAAATTTCAATATGGAAAACACAGTCAAAACAGTGTTTCTTCTAGGTTTACTTAGTGGCCTTTTGCTGATGATAGGCGAGTTGCTTGGCGGTCAAAGTGGCTTGTTAATGGCTTTTGGGTTGGCGGTGCTGATGAACTTTGGCTCGTATTGGTTTTCTGACAAGGTTGTCCTGAAAATGTATCGAGCAGCCGCAGTCGGTCCGGAGCATCCATTACACCAACTCACCAAGCGATTGTCTGAACGGGCAGGTTTGCCGATGCCACGCGTTTTTGTAATTCCTGATAAATCGCCCAACGCGTTCGCCACGGGTCGGAATCCAAGAAATGCGGCAGTTGCCGCGACTGAAGGAATTCTTCAGGTTCTAGATGAGCGTGAGCTTGAAGGTGTCATCGCACATGAGCTCGCTCACGTGAAACATCGGGACATATTGATTAGCTCGATTGCAGCCACAGTGGCTGCAACCGTGATGATGATCGCTAGGTGGGCCCAGTTTGCAGCAATTTTTGGTGGTTTTGGAGGGAGAGATGACCGTGGCGGATCGAACCCGGTTGCACTGATCGGAATGATGATTTTTGCGCCGCTGTCAGCGATGCTCATTCAGGCTGCTATTTCGAGGTCGCGGGAGTTTGCTGCTGACCGAGGTGCGGCCGAAATTGTTGGAAGTCCGCACGGCCTTGCTGACGCTCTAAAAAAGATTGAAGCGACAGCCCGGCGAATTCCGATGGATGCCAATCCAGCTACCGCGCATATGTTCATCATGAAGCCGTTTTCAGGTCGAGGCATGATGGCGCTTTTCAGTACCCATCCGCCAACTAAGCAGCGGATTGAGCGGTTATTGGGATCGACTTAGGCAGACTGTGGTTGGGGAATTAAGGCGTCCATCGGCTTATACGACATCAATGGCTTCCTTATCTTGGGTTACTCAGGATTACAGATTCCGTAAAGATTCACAGTCTAAAACTTTGCACTAGACGTAGCACTACACTGCAACCACTCAGCTTTCTCGGACCGGTTGTGATGACAGCTGGAAAACGACAGCGCGGACAGAAGCAACATCGTACGCAAACTAAGGATCGGAACCGATCAGCTCTACGAGAGAGTGGTCTGTCCGTTGTTTGGAATTTGTGGGTCTCAATCTGGTTGCCGGTTGCTCTTTTGACGGTTTCCCTAGTTCCTCGAATCAGTCAGAACCCGATCCTCAGTCGATCCATTTGGTCAGCAGCCGTAGTGATTGCTGTGTGGCAGGTCTTGCTCTACTTAGATGTAAAACGGACGGCAGCCACAAAAACTTTAACAGTCGAGTTGAGATCACAGCATTACATCCAGGCCGCCGTACAGGCGATGGTGTTTGCCTACTGGGGTTATTACTGGCGCCCGGTCTATGACCATACGTGGTTGTTAGTAGCACAGCTTTTGTTTGCCTATGCGTTTGACATGTTGCTGTCGTGGTCGCGGCGGAAGACCTATGTTCTTGGATTTGGTCCTTTCCCGATTATCTTCAGTACCAATCTGTTTCTCTGGTTCAGAGATGACTGGTTTTATTTGCAATTTGTGATGATTGCTATTGGATTTTTGGGGAAGGAGTATGTGCGTTGGAATCGTGATGGTCGGCGTGTCCACATCTTTAACCCCTCGGCATTTTCGCTCGCCATCTTCTCTTTCATTCTTGTTGCTACTGATACGACCAGTCTTACTTTTGGCCAAGAAATCGCCACGACTTTGAGCCTCGCACCTCAGATCTACCTGTTCTTGTTTTTGATTGGCTTGGTGGTCATGTATTTTTTCTCGATTACCCTGGTGGCTGGGTCGGCAGCAATAGTTCTGTTTGGTTCGAGCGCCTTGTACTCGATGCTAACGGGAACTCCGTATTTCGTCGATTCTGAGATTCCAACGGCGGTATTTCTTGGTCTTCATTTACTGGTTACTGACCCATCAACTTCGCCACGCACACAGATTGGGAAGGTCCTCTTCGGTGTTTTGTACGGCGTCGGTGTCTTCGGTCTTTATGCTTTGCTCGGTGCTATCGGTGTACCGACTTTCTACGACAAGTTGTTGTGTGTCCCTTTACTCAATTTGAGCGTCAAAGGAATTGACGGATTAGTTAGAAGTCTTAGTGTCCGGAGTGGTTTCAGTCGCTCGCAGATTATGTGGAGACCTGAACGAGCAAATCTTTCATATATGGCGCTTTGGATCCTGTTCTTTGGCGTGATGACGCTACAAGGTTCAACTGACGGCAGGCACCGTGGTGACACGATTCCCTTCTGGGAGCAGGCGTGTGCCGATGGGCGCCGTGGGGCGTGCGATCGATTGCTGCAAATTGAATCTTCGTACTGCAGTGACAACTCTGGATGGGCCTGTAATCAACTGGGTCAACACTATACCGAAGGAAATGTGGTCGAGGCGGATACCGATCAAGCACTTCGTTATTTTTCGAGAGCCTGTGAACTCCGTTTTACAGCTGGCTGTCTAAATGTGTTGACACCCGGCCGGATCGAGCAAGCTAATCCAAGGCCGCTTGATCTCCGCCTCTTGCTCCGCGAGGGCGGTGGGAATTTGATGGAGATGTCTGAGTCGGATCTCTACGCTCGAGCGTGTGAGCATCGGTGGTTATTTGCCTGTGATGGGACTCCTGGGGCAGGGGCTGCACTTGGCTTCTAATATCTCAGACGCGGCGGTCGGTCGTGGATCAGTCGGTGGCGCAGTAATTATCCTACTTATTTGCGGCGTGTCAGCGTGGCTCTATACTCAACGGCCGGCACTACTTCTCACGTCGTCAAGTTCCAGTTCGGCGGTGCGAATTGATCCGTCCGAACTTGAAGGTTTTCGACCAGATGTTTGGTTTCTTCCGGATGAGGAACTTTTGGGTTTTGTTGAGGTTCCCGCCGGGCCGTTCCTGATGGGCAGTGACCCCAACCACGATCAAATGCTGTTTGACAACGAGCGCTGGGTGCCGTCGGGTGGTCGTAAGTTATTACATCTTCCCACTTATTACATTGGCCGGTACGAGGTTACTGTTGCACAGTTCAATATGTTTGTCGAAGCAACTGGATTTCTCGTCGATGACGGATCACTAGCGAGACCAGCTAATCATCCCGTGACTCATATTTCGTGGCCGGACGCTCTAGCGTACTGTCGATGGCTTGAAAGCAGTCTGTTAGGGTCGCCGACGACGCCTAAGTTTCTACGAGCACTAATAGAAAATGGTTGGCGTGTCAGCTTGCCGACGGAAGCAGAATGGGAGAAGGCGGCACGGGGTTCGGATGGACGCATCTTTCCTTGGGGAGATACCCCCAGGCGAGACCGGGCTAATTTTGATGCCGCTGATTCCGCTCCGGTTGGCAGTTTCAATTGTCCGGAGTGCCCATTCGGCTTATTCGATATGAGTGGTAATGTCTGGGAGTTGACTAGCAGTGCATATCAACCCTATTCCTCCGAGCCGAGAGATGACCTCACTGTGCTTTCTCAGGATGCGCTCTGGGTTATGCGCGGTGGTTCATATAGTGATTCCTCAAGAAACGTTCGCGCCGCTATCCGCGGTGGGGCCGACCCAGGGGCGCGACGTTCATTTATTGGATTCCGGGTCGTGCTTAGCCAGAGCGTTCCCTGAGCGCTTTCAGAATGTTCTTGACTTGCTGTTGGTAGACACCAGTGGCGTATTTTCCTGCGTAGAGTCGTCCGTAACCTTCGACAAGATGTGGAAATTCTTTTTTAAGAAAGTTCATGAAGTGCTTTCGGGTTCCACCTTCGAGATGCATAACTGCCCCGCCTACATAGTTAGCCCCGTGATCGCTGATTGCTTGTATCGTTCTTTCAATCTTTATTGGATGAGATGTGATGCCAGGCACGATCGGAGCCATTAGGACACCTGCGTCAATTCCTGCGTCCCGGAGCGCTCGAACCGCCCGGAGACGCTGTAAAGGGTGTGCTGTTCCGGGTTCCAGTTTCTTCCATCCTTCTTCGTCTACTGAGGGAACACTCATACACACAGACACCTCAGTGTGTTTCGACAGTTCAAAGATGACATCCTTGTCACGCACAACCATTGGCCCCTTGGTGATCAAGTGAATTGGAGTCGGATGGTTAAGGAGTGTTTTTAGTGTCTGCCGTGTCAGCTGATAACGTCCTTCTATGGGTTGATACGGGTCGGTTGCTGTGCCAATGGTAACCAGTTGATGAGTTTGATCGGTTCGTGTTTTCCTCGAAATCTTCGATAGCTCTTGATTTAATACAGATGGAAAGTTGGCCTTGATCAAAATGACTTTTGAAAAATCATCTCCGCTTCCAAGTTCAAGTTGAGTTTGATATTTCCTAGCGAAACAGTAGTGACAACCATGGGTGCACCCTCGGTAAGGATTGAGTGTCCATTGAGAAGGCATACCCCTTGTTCGGTTCAGGGCACTTTTACACTGAATCTCTTGATAAGTGCGGTCCCCTCCTAGTTGAATCGGGCTAGGCAGACCACCTACTCCGTGGCGAGCAACGCTATCAGCGATTTCACGTGTGGTTGGAAGGTGAGATGAGCAGCATCCGAGCAGTGGAAGTTGTGTTTTAGGCACCAATATTCGCTTTTTGTTCTCCTATTGTTGCGAACTTGGTTACTTTCAGTCAAGCAAGGCCTTCTGTGGTGGTTTAGTGTTCAACATTCCGCCAGTATTGAAGCAAATCCTGTAATGTCGTTTCTAATGAAATCTGTGGATTCCAGCCTATTTCGTCCGTGATTCTCGAGCGGTTGCCAAGTAGTAATGGGTTGTCGCTTGGTCGAAGTCTCGATTCGTCCACTGTGACAGTCACGGGTACTTTGGCCAAATTGATGAGGTGGCGAAGCACGTGTCGCATTGGGTATGCCATTC
>CAZUZW010000013.1:66007-66392 GCA_964624855.1 uncultured Vicinamibacteraceae bacterium | reverse complement strand
AAGGTGTTCCAGGCGATCGCAGCCCAGTAGGCTGGGTGTCGGATAGTTAGTTCATCCAGAATGCGCGTATACACTTCGCGCCAGGCCGGTGTCTGATCAGCCATCAACAGCAAGGGATAGCTGGAATCAGTCAAATCAAAACGGGGATAACTCAAGTAAGGCGCACTGCTGTACTGGTCCCACCAGGGATGAGGCCCCTTGCCGTCATCAGTGAAATCAATAGGACCACGTTCTAGCTTGATCCCCCAGGGCAATTCCTCATCGCCGTGATAGCTCCAGTCGTCTGGTGTTGTGGCCTTTTGCCAGAGAAACCGTAACCACCCCTAGGTGCGTTCGTTATGTTGCGGGCGAAAGCTGGGCGTGTTGTTCCGGCGAACGACAGCCG
>CAZUZW010000013.1:18657-65997 GCA_964624855.1 uncultured Vicinamibacteraceae bacterium | reverse complement strand
GCCGAGTCGCTACCAACGATTGGTGAGTGTTGCCCAGTATCTGACGGAGTCATGTCTTGAGCGGTGGTGCAACTGCCCAAGGTGGCAGCACCGCCCACGACAGCGGCGCCTTTCAAAAAGTCGCGTCTCGATTTTGAACTAGCTTTGGACACAGGTCTTGCCTTTCGTTGAGGCTGAATCCTATCAAAGTTGACCGATTCATGGGATTTCCCTCGGGTTCCGTCATCTAAACAGCTTGAGGTCTCGCACGGTGAATATCGTTTTGTTCATTGGCGCATTGCTGCAAAGCCCCGGTCGCCTGCTTGAGTAAAGTGGCAGGCGCGAGTGCCATATGAACCGGTGTACGTGCTGCCCTGGGTTGGTGGTTTTGTCACGTGTGCCGTGAGTCGTTGACGCGCTCAAATCCGTTGTTGGTTGAAGGCGTTATTGTTGCGCTATCTCGCCACTCGTCTCCGATGAAACGTAGTAATCCTATGGGAGGGCGGGTGTTGTGTGGGGAGGTTTACGCCGAGTGGTGGCTTGTTCGTAAGCATAGCCGAGTTGTAAGCGCGTAGCTTCAGTAAATGGCCGGCCGAGAAATTCGAGGCCGACCGGCAGGTGATCTGCAGTAAATCCAGCTGGTACAGTGAGAGCGGGAAACCCGATGATTGGACTCAGATAGCGGTTGTTTCCACGGCCGTATCCGTCTTGCGTGTTCGGGTTCGTAAGGACGTCGGCTTCAATTAGCGTAGTTTGGTGGTCGAAGGTGGCGTAAACCAGAGCATCGAGACGGTGGTCCGCCATGGTCGTCAGAACACTTCGGCGGAGACGTTCTCTCGCCGTTAGGACTGCCAGGTAGCCCGAGTCGTCTGTCGTTTTGCCAATGACATTCATGAGCCCTTTCGCCCGCCATGGTGTCACGATACCCGAGAGTAAGATGTCTTGAAGTGTGGCAACAGGAGCGTGGGCGTGTTCGGCAAGATAGGCATCTGTTGCATCTTCGGTTTCGTACACATTGTCGATATAGGTTTGCTGGATGGTATCGAAATGAGCGAATGAGACGGGATCGATCAAGACGGCGCCGAGGGCTTGAAGGTCTGTGAGCGCTTCGTCGACTACAGTGCTCACTTTCTGATAGTCATCGGAAGTTATATCGGTGTTGGAATCCATCGGATTTCGAATCACGACGATTCGGACATTTTGGAGGCCATCGTGAGATAAGGCATCCGTGTAGGAGTCGGGCACGTGTCCAGTGGCATATGCCGTGATGGGGTCCTTGGGATCGTATCCCGCGAGGACTTGGAGAAGAATTGCGGCATCGGTGACACTGCGTGTGATCGGACCGAGTGTGTCACTGGATGGATTGGCCGGCATCATGCCTTGGCGACTCACTAGTGGAACGGTCGGTCGGAGCCCGACGAGACTGTGAACCGCCGCAGGTCCACGGATGGATCCGCCGGTGTCTTCGCCGATTCCGACCATGCCAAAATTCGCGGCAATTCCGGCACCGGTTCCACCGGAGGAACCGCTTGGATTCCGAGCGGGGTCATAGGCGTTTCTGATTATTCCGAATCCTGACCCGACATATCGAGAAGCAAATTCACCCATCGTGGTTTTAGCGAGGATCAATGCACCAGCGTTTCGCATACGGGTGACGATTGTGGCGTCTCGGTTGGACATAAAACCCTCGAACACTGCGGAACCGTAGGTGGTTGGCATGTCGAGGGTTTCAACTTGGTCTTTGAGGAGGACGGGAATGCAGTGCAATGGCCCGACTAGTCCGGAACGGTCGAATTGCTGGTCGAGCGATGCTGCATCCTGTAACGCGTTCGGATTTACGAGTTGAATGCTGTTAAGTGACGGTCCCGTCGCATCATACGCCTCAATACGTTGAATGTAATGGGACGTTAGGTCGCGACAGGTGAGTTGTCCTGATTCAAAGGCTCGGTGTACGTCCGCAATCGTTGCTTCGAGAAGTTCGAACTCTTGGGCGTGCGTTGTTTTCGTAAAAAGCAAACAGATCGCGACGAGGGAAACTAACAGCCAGTTTCTTCTCATAAAACCACCGTTCTGGTTATTGCTTGCTCTGTCTATCGATTTTCGATGTTTCGAGATCCTTGCAGAATGCCAGTCAGTCCGTAGTTGCCTTCGTGACAGGCGTATTCGTAGGTGTTGCCTTCGAGTCTCCGAAGTGGCAGTTGCGCGGACCTCGGCTCGGAGTAAATAGTCGGGTGGTCTACCGTGTACTCGTAATTTAATAAGCCATCTCCGCGAGGGCTGAATCTCTCGGTGAGAGTCATGCCAGCCGAGGTCATCTGAGGTTCAAAGGGCAGTTCCTGTTTTTTGGCAAAATTCTTGGTGACGACAATGAGCGTGTCACCCTCCCAATGGGCGGACGAGGTGCCGAACCATTGTGGAATGGCTGGGCTGACGATGCCGGCTCTATTTTCGATTGGGATGATTCGTGCGTCATGAATCATTTCATGAAGCACGACAAGATGGTTTTCCGTCTGAAAGATTTGAAAATTGTTGTTATACGGTCCTGGTCTCAGCGGCAGACCACGGGTTAAGCAGCGATCCCAGAGATCGGTGTCGGTGTAGGAGGCTGCGGGGTGCATGCCGCGGCGAGTTTCCCTTGCTATGAGGGCTTCGTCAGAGTCGGCGTAGGCCTTTGCTGAGCTGGTCAGCGCCGGCAGTCTACCGTCTTGGGGATCAAAAATCAGTGAGGTGCGTTGGCTTCCGGCAACTTGGGTGCCTCGATCCCACCAAAAGTCGTTGTAGGCTCCCCTGACGTCGGCCTGCTGGGTTTGGCCTCGGGCTTCATCGTTCGCCTCTACGACGGCCTGCCGTTCGATTTCGGCGACCTCTTCGTCTGTGAGGAACTCGGCGGCGCCTTCCGGACGCTGTAGTGGCGTTACCGTTGCCGTCGACCAGACCCCTTGTAGATTGGGAGTTCCCCAAGCCGTCCGCGCGTCGGACTCAGTCGATGTGGAAGTCTGTCCACTGACCGAAACGGAAAAGATAACTCCTGCGGCTCCGATCAAGATTGCGCACCTGGTCTGTAGATAGCACACGATGCCCTCCTTCGGCAGAGTGTTAAGTGTCACACGGAACTTCTTTAAATCTATCGACATCCTACTATACGGAGGGTGCCCCGTTTAAGGGTGATGTTTCACTAGTAGCATTATTAGCAACCTTACTGACGCTGGCGCCGGGACAATAGTCCCGCCAAAGGTAGACTCCAAATGCCGCCTCCGGCAATGCCAAGCAGAGTGATGAAGGGCACCTCGCGCCAGCGGCCGGTTCCGCCGAAGACCGGACCTGCTATTGGGATAGCGAGTGTTAGGCCAGCGACTAGGAGCAGAGACCAGGTTGGTGGGGTGAAATACAACTTTCCCCGTACCGCCTGTCGAATGAGTACGGCTGAGGTTGTGGGGATCACGACACAGGTAAGTAGCGTCGACCATCCGGAATACATAGGATTACTAACCCTAGTTAGGGTGGCTAGAGACAACCCGACCAAGCCGCCTGTTGAGGCACCGTAGAAAAGCATGTTACTGAAGAGTTTTTGCTGAGATGTTCTAGTTCCCATCGAAACTTCGTCGACTGCGGTAGAGTGCGATCGTCGGAATCATGAAAATACTGAAACTAACGACTCCTACCAGAAACGTGCCTCTCAACGTGCTCCACACGAGCATGCTGATTGCGACCTGCAGCGCGTAGATGGCCGCCCACGGCCACATCCAGGAACGCATTTTCCAGAACCCGTACGCGCCGGCTCCATAGATGGCCCAGTGGAATGGCTCGGTGAGCTTCGCTGCCCATCCTTCTAGGAGAAACCCAAACCAGACTTCTTGATCTTGAGCTACGGGTTTGAGAAACATATCGAACGGCATATAAATGAAGGTCATAAACAGACAGAAGCAGAAGATGAGGTTCATCCACCAAGAGCGGGTGGACCAGGCGGCGGAAAGGCGAGATTCTGACATAGCTAATAGCGGCCGGCCGTCGTGTCGTCGCGGAGATGTAAGGGACGAAAGTTTTCTAACTTGACGCGAGTGTGCATCCTGCGACTAGTATTGCCAATAGATATGGTAACCAAAATTCGTGTGCTATTTCCGTTGATGGTGTTCTTCTTTGCGTGTGTTGTTGATGGCGTAGCTGTTGAGAACACTAATTGGACGCAATTTCGTGGTCCCACCATGAATGCTGCGGTGGCAGACGACCCTGATTTGCCAGAGCGATGGAGTCAAACTGAGAACGTGGAATGGGTGACGGACATCCCTGAACTCGGGTGGTCGAGTCCGATCGTATGGGGTACGCGGGTCTTCGTGACAACGGTGACCTCAAACGGAGATTTTGAAAAACCAAAACCAGGTCTTTATGCCCCGCGCGGCCGGAGTGAGCCTCCGCCGGATCGACACGACTGGCGGGTCTATTGTCTTGACCTGGAATCTGGAGAAGTCTTATGGATGCAGTCGGTCAAGGTCGCTGTTCCGGAGTTTCCACGTCATCAGAAGAATACGTACGCCTCTGAAACGCCCACAACAGATGGAGAACGCGTGTATGTGCGTTTTGGTGATCTTGGGATCTACGCGTTCGACATGGATGGGAATGAGGTGTGGACACATCCGATTCCCTTCAAATCAACGATGTCAGATTGGGGGTCGGCCTCCTCTCCAATCCTTGAAGGCAACCTTCTTATCGTCCTTTACGACAACGAAGAAGAATCGTGGATCGCCGCGCTGGATAAGCGCACTGGAGACGAGGTGTGGCGAACAGCCCGCGATGAGGTGTCCAGTTGGGCGACGCCCTATATCTGGAAGAATTCCCAGCGAACCGAGATCGTGACTTCTGGGCGAAAACGTATTCGCTCCTACGATCTGACCGGAAAATTGCTGTGGGAGATGGATGGTCGGATGTCATGGGCAAGTATCGCTACGCCGTTTTCCAGTCACGGACTGGTTTATGTTACGTCTGGTTACTTTCAGGATAGTCACCGTCCGGTGTATGCAATTCGCCCAGGAGCGAGCGGCGACATCTCACTTAGGGAAGATGCGACAAGCAGCGAATATGTCGCGTGGTATCAACCCCGAGCGGGTAACTACAACACGTCGCCACTTGTCTATGGCGAGATTTACTACAGCCTATTGGACCGCGGTTTCTTCGAAAGTTACGACGCGAAGACAGGGGAGCCGGTTTATGGGCGCCAGCGGATCCGTGTTGGTGCCAGCTTCACGTCGTCACCGTGGGCCTACAATGGCAAGATCTTCGCACTGAGCGAGCAGGGCGATACCTACGTGCTTCGTGCGGGGCCACAATTCGAGGTTCTTGGTGTAAACAGTCTTGATGAGATGGCCATGGCGTCGCCCGCCATCGTCGGTGACCGGCTGATCATTCGTACGCGGTCGAAGGTGTATAGCATTCGGAAACCGGCCAGCGACCGGGTTGGACAATAGTTTGGTGTTCGTGGGCGAGAGTGCAATGGTTAGACCTTTGGGTGTTTTCTTCAGACTTTACACAGCGGGAAATTTGATGCGTTCATTATTGACGAACGCAGGAATCCGTGTGGGTTTGGTTGTGTGGCTGGTACTGGGCCTTCTGGGGACTAATGGTCTTGTGAGCTTTGCAGAACAAGATAGGTCATCTGGTCGGCCTGTGCTGAATTTTGTGGGTGTTACTGCCCATTCATGGGGCACGTGGGTTGTTCCTGGCGTTGAGGTAGAGGAGTGGGTCGAGGAAGCCAGAGGGTTTTGTGCGCCCGAGGAATATTGTGAAGTGAATGTTTTCGAAGGGATTGAACTGGCTACCCATGAGTACCCTGTTCCAGAGGCGAATCTTAAAGGACTCAAATGGGTGTTTGTCTATCGACACAGTGAGACCCCGAGGATTGTCATCGAAGAAGCACACGGAAACCGGGACGGCGAGAAACGCCGGTGGACGTTTCAGGAATGAGCCATTGTGATTTCTCGACATTCATCGCTATGTTCCGCCTGGTAGTGAGCCATTTCGACTGACGCGCCGTCCTAAGCTTCCGATACCTGTTGGTTTACCTGAGTCAGTCCTTCTTTGAGCGAGGTATAGCGGAAATCGGGAAACGCAGCTGCTGTTGCCGCTGGGTCGAAGGCTCTAAAGCCATTATGTGGCATCGGGCCGTTACGCGGGCTACCGTTAATTTTCACAGATGTGTCGCCGAAGTTCACGATGGTTTCGGCTATGGTGCGGAAAGATGTAACGTGGCCGGTTACGGCATTGAGTACACCTTCAGAACGATGAAACATCATACATTGGAGTAATTCGGCTACGTCATCGACCAAGATGTGGTCACGCTTTTCTTCTCCCTCGCCGAAAAGAGTGATGGACTGTCCTTGTTCAACTAGCCGCCGAAATCGGTTCGGGCCGTAACCATTGTGAGGATCGTTAACGCCATAGATCAATGTTGGTCGAAGAATGCCGATCGGCACGGTTAGTGATTGTGTCAGAGCTAGTTCACGAGCTAAATGCATGACGCCGTGCAGGGAACCAGGTGCTGTGGGACTGTCTTCAGTTAAAGGTTCGGTAGAGTCGTGATAGACGGCGTCTGAACTCACGTAGATTACGTGGGCAACTGCTTGGCGTGATACTGCTGCGACAACGGTTTCGGCCATTCGGAGATTGGCAGCGAGCATCGACACGTCCCGCACAGGTGCTTTGGCTGAAATAAACACGAGTGTGTCATCTGCGTGCAGTAACTCTGTCAACTGAGTCGCGGCAGCGGGTGTCTCCAAGTCTAGGTCCTGTTTTGCTAGTGAGACCATGTTAACGCCAGCGGCAGAGAGCCGGTTGACCAAGGTTTGTCCGATGAAGCCAGCGGAACCCAGCACGACGGTTCGTTTGGGCACTAGTGGAGTGTCATTATGATGTTTCAACACAGTGAATCCTCTTCTCGTTGTTCAACAGGTCAATCAATTGCTGTCTGAAGTTGCAGTTTAAATGTTGTCGACTTCTGGGTTCAAAGTCTAACTTACTCAGAACTTAGACCCGGGTACGAGGACAATGAGGTTTACCGAATTGACACGGTTTTACGATTTACAAAAGCCATGAGTCCGTCACGGTATAGTTCTCGACCATATCCTGAAGCCTTAACACCGCCGAACGGCCGACTTGGGTCCGATGTGACAATTTGATTGACAAAGGTGGCTCCGGCATCGAGTTCATTGGCGGCTCGTTCTATGTCCTTTGGATCATGAGTGAAGATTGCTGAGCCCAACCCGAAGCGTGTGGCATTCCCCACTCTGATGGCTTCTGAGAGGTCCGAGACACGAAACAACATCGCGACCGGACCGAACACCTCTTCGCTATACGTTGGCGCACTTTCCGGCACTTGGGCGAGAATACCAGGGCGATAGAAATAACCTTGGCCGCTGATTGGTTCCGCTCCAGTCAGTCGCTTCGCTCCTTTCGACGTCGAATGTTTCACCTGGTCGTCGATGTCATCACGGACCTGTGCCATGGCGAGTGGTCCGATGTCGGTAGCATGCGAGGTGGGGTCGCCAACGGTCAATTGTTCGAATTCGGCGACGAATCGGTCTTCGAATTCGTCATACACGTCCGCGTGTACGATGAAACGTTTTGCCGCTATACAAGACTGCCCATTATTGATGGTCCTTCCGATAACGGCATTCTTAACGGCTTGGTTTAGGTCAGCTGACGGCATAACTATGAATGGATCAGCTCCTCCAAGCTCCAGGACGGTTGGTTTGAGCGCGAGACCAGCTCGTGATGCGACTGCTCGACCAGCGGCTTCAGACCCCGTCAATGTTGCCGCTCGTACACGAGCATCGTCAAGGACTCGTTGAACTTGGGTAGAGTCGATGAGTAATGTTTGAAAAGCCCCACTCGGAAATCCTGCACGCTCAAGAATGTGCTGAATAGCGAGAGCAGACCGTGGCACATTTGACGCATGTTTGAGTAGACCTACGTTTCCGGCGATCAAGGCTGGGGCGGCAAAGCGAAAAACCTGCCAGAAGGGGAAGTTCCATGGCATCACGGCGAGTACTGGTCCAAGCGGGAGATGTCGTACAAAGTCGTGGCTGTCATTACCTTCGAGTGGCTCGTCGGCGAGCAGCGTTTCGGCATGCTCGGCGTAGTACCGGCAGCCCTGTGCCGATTTTTGTACTTCGGCAGCGGCAGACGACAGAGTCTTCCCCATTTCAGTCGTGAGTATTGCTGCCCAGTGGTCAACTTCAGCGTCGAGGATGTTGGCTGCGGCATTCAGCCATGCTGCTCGGCGAGCGACGTCGGTGTGTCTGAATTGTTCGAATGTCTGACTGGCTTTCTCGAGGATGGCATCAATCGCCACGTCTGTCATCGGCTCAAAACGTTCGAGAAGTTCTTCTGTCGCTGGATTTCTAGTCTCGATGCTCACTAGGTCCTCTCTTTTTTATTCAAAGATGCCAGCCGACCCTGCCATGTGCGAGGCCTTTGTTTGAGGATAAGCGGTGGTCGTGGCTGACAACCATTTTTAGTCTAGAACATCTATCACAACCGTCTGGATTCTTAAGAAAGCTTTGGTGCGTGAGGGTTAGTCAGAATTTGCGCCAACGGAGTCTAAGTGATTCATGATTTCTTTGACCACCTGTTCGGGGCGTTCTTGAATTAACCAGTGTCCAGCATCGAGTTCAACCTCCCGGTATATTCCAGTTACGAACTGTGGTTGCGCTGCACGAACCTGAGCTCGAGTCCAGACCGGAAGGTCTCGACTTCCGAACAGATAGAGTACGGGCTGGGTTACTGTTTCGGCAATAACTGGTGGAATGGCTGGAATAGCGCGATACCAATTGAAGGCTGCTTTGAGTGCTCCGGGCTCCGAGAATAAGGATATGTATTCATTGAGTTGCCCGGATGGCATTGACGCATAGAGTGCGTTTCGCATGAGCGCAAATTTACCGGCGGTGAAGAACGTTTCCGCTATGCCGGACATGCGGAAGAACTGCATGTAGGCAGGCATGCCCCGATCTTTGTTCGCGACTTGGATTGCGCTAGGGTGGGGAATCGAAAGGGCGACCAACGACCGGACTCGTTTAGGGGACTGGCCCGTGGTTGCCCATCCCACGACGGCTCCCCAATCGTGACCGACAAGATCAAAACGGTCAAAGCCGACGGCGTCTGCGACGGCGAAGAGATCTTCTGTCAGTTCTGGAACGCGATAGGCTTCGGTGTCAGTCGGCCGGGCCAGTGGACTGTAACCACGTTGATCGAATGCTACCACTCGGAAGCCAGCGTTCGCGGCGCTAGTAAGGAGGGGTTCCCACATAATCGATGTTTCGGGAAAGCCGTGCAGCAGGATTAAAGCTGGACCTTTTCCGTCCAGTCCAGCCACCCGTGCCCTGAAAGCCATCCCTCTCGCTTGAATTTGTACGAGTCCGGCCGGGAGGCCACCCGTAAGAACCGGTAGACGTTCTGCGGCCTGGGTGTAGCGGTAATCTGCGTCGAGGGATAGACGGGAACTGGCGAGTAGCACGACGAGCGCAAGAGCAATCAGTGCTGCAGCGGTCAGCATGATATTTCTGAGTCGGCAACGTAGGGTCACCGGGTTCCCCTGATACGAAGATTCTGAGGTCCCCCTGTTCGCCACCTTGATTATTTACTGTCTAGGATCCGATTCCACGCGTCTACATGTTCTTTTTGCGCTGCAAGCAGTGGCGCTGGGTCCCCATCGATAGTAACGGTTGTCATAACGTCATCTTGTGTGATGCTGTCTACGATGTCTTGCCCTGAAGACACCTTGCCAAAAACAGAGTGGGCACCATCAAGATGAGGCGTTGGTACGTGAGTAATAAAGAACTGGCTGCCGTTGGTCCCAGGGCCGGCATTTGCCATCGACAATGTACCAGGTGAGTCGTGTCGAAGTGACGGGCTGAATTCGTCAGCAAAGTTGTAGCCTGGGCCTCCTCGTCCAGTGCCAGTGGGATCGCCGCCTTGAATCATGAAGCCGGCGATAACGCGATGAAACTTTAGTCCATCGTAATATCCTCGTTGTGCCAGATTTATGAAGTTTGCTACCGTCAAAGGGGTTTCTTCGGGGGAGAGCTTAATTCGGATAACTCCTTTTTCAGTCGTGATAATAGCTACGAGTTCGGTCGTGTCCGTGGACATTCAGGTTAACCTCCAGTTCATGTGTCGCGTGCAATCGCGACTGTAGTCATTACTAAGCGTGTATGGGTTTACGTCGTTTGACAAACAGACTTTTCGTCGGTGCGTTTGAGCAACTATACTATCGAACCCACCGAAAGAAGATTTGCCGAAAACTGCTCGACCATGACTCATTCGACGGACAGATCTATCAGGTTGACGAGTTTGTAAACCACGTTAGCCAATATTTTGACCATCCGCAGGGGTTCTACACGACGGCGGCTTCACCGGAATCGGTGTGTCTGAGAGAGGGTCTCCATCCCCGTCACACGATACCTGTTCCGGACGAGGCACAAATGTTGCTGTTTGACTCGCCTCTGCCAACGGGGGACCAGACAAATGATCTTGTACCGTTTAAGTTGTTCCGCTGCCCGGATACACGCTCTGACGTTTTAGTTCTTTTTGTCCCAGGGTGGGGGCGTGAAAATCAGCGAGTCGAAGACGAAATGGCTCTTCGTCTCATGGCTCATAGTGTGGATGTTGGTCTGATGACCACGCCGTATCATTTGGCACGGACTCCGCCCGAGTCTTATAGCGGCGAATATTTCATCAGTGCCAATGTATTCTGGACAATTTCTAATTTTCGTCAACTTGTGTCTGAGATCCGCGTGCTGATTCAACTGATGCGGAAACGCTACAGATATATTGGTCTGCTCGGTATGAGTAGCGGAGGATTCCAAACAGGACTGGCGGCAGTCTGTGAGGAGGTTGATTTTTTGTTTCCGCTCATCACAGGCTGTCGTTTGGGTAGCATCACGTGGAATGGTCTGATTACGCAGTACGTAAAACATGATCTTGAAGCGAAGGGGTTCGATGAGCAGATGCTCAATCGTGTGTGGAGTATTACGGACCTCGAGATCCTAGGTCGTCATACGAAGGCCAAGAACATCAAACAGTATCTTGCACTCTTCGATACGGTTGTTCCTACCCGATACCAGCAAGACCTATGGAGTGTGTACGGAAAGCCTGCAAGATTTGACATGAAAAGTGGGCACTACAGTTCGTATTTTTATCTTGAAAACGTTATGGACGACATTGGAGCGGTGATTCAAGCTGAATGTTCCTGACTATACTCGTCAGAGAATCGATTCCCAACGACGATTGTTACTCGACATGCACAGCACTGCTTCAGATTCACGAGAAGTCCCTGTTTCTTCCAGTTGGTCGTTCATAGCAACCACTAAAGCTTTGGAGGCAGCCTGTGATATTTGGGTAAATACTGGCGTTATTGGACTGGACACCGAATTTTTTCGTGAGACCACGTATTTTCCTCGACCCGCATTGATTCAAGTGGCCGGCGCCCAAGGAGTAAGTCTGATTGATCCGCTGGCGGTATCGGACCTTGATTCGCTCAAAGCGGTGTTGATGGAGCGGGCGGTTGTAAAAGTGATGCATGCCTGCGATGAGGATCTGGAGGTTCTCGAACTTGTTACTGGAGGGTCCGTCGAGAACGTGTTCGATACGCAACTGGCCGCTGCTTTTGCGGGGTACGGGTTTTCATTGGGGTATCAAAATCTTGTAGAACAACTATTTGGAATAGTTCTGGACAAGAATGAAACACGGTCAAATTGGCTCCGGCGCCCCTTGTCCTCAGCGCAACTTCGTTACGCTGCTTTAGACGCAACATATCTTTTGCCGATGCACGATCGGCTCTTTCGAGAAATTGAGGCAACCGGACGTTCCGCCTGGCCGAATGAAGAATTGGAGCATCGGCGACGTTCCCGTTCCAATGAAAATCTGTTGGAAACGATATATCTCCGCGTACGTGGGCGGGGGAAACTGACGCCGGAACAGCGTAGAGTTTTGCGAGCGCTCTGTCAGTGGCGTGAAACTGAAGCCATGGTTCAAGACACGCCCCGAAGGCATTTGTTGTCTGACGGCTTGTTAGTGAAACTCGCGGGTATTGCCAGCACCGATGTTACGTCCTTGGAAGACGTGCAAGGATTACCTGTGGGCATTCGGACTCGTTACGGCCAATCACTTCTCGCGTGTATCGGTCAGGCGGGTTCGGACGGCTCTCCCCAAACCGACACCGTTGTGAACCTGAAGCCGTATTCAGACCAACTCGATCGTTTAAAGTCCGTGGTTCAACGAATTGCTGAGACTCACAATTTGCCTCCAGAGCTTCTGGCCAACAGACGAATGCTTGAAGAACTGGTTGTGAGCGTGGTGACCCAGGAGATGGTGCCGAGCAAGTTTCAAGGATGGCGATTTGAGCTTGTTACTCAGATGTTGCTGAAGAACATTCACCCTTTAGATTAGTGTGTAAGGTTCGATCGCGTTTTGCCGATGTCTACATTACGTCGAGATCCTGTTGCCAAGTATCTTGAGCGTTACGCAGAGCCAGAGGCCATGCTTGGGTCACGGCTTAATCGGTTGACGCGGCATATCGTCGTGATCCCAGCCCATGATGAGGCGGCAACATTCTTCGAAGGAATCCTGCCGAGTATGTCCGCCGTTGCGGCAGACGGCGAGCGCGTCCTGTGCATTGTTGTGGTTAATGCGACTGATGGGCACGACGATAAGCTTCATGCGCGCAATCAAGTGTTGGTCGACGCTTTGAGAAGCTCTACGGCCGCTGAGGCGATATGCGATGGTCTTGTTGACACTCCATGTTGGTATGGCAAGGGAGTTGGGTTCGACCTTGTCATTATTGACCGCAACTCTTCTGGACACCGGTTGCCTCGCCATGAAGGTGTTGGATTAGCGAGAAAAATAGGCGGTGATTTTGCCCTGGCTGCCATTCATGCGGGTGTGAGCCAAGCACAGCTCATTCATATGACTGATTGCGACGTTTGTCTCCCGGCTGATTACTTTAAGGTCAGTGGACGACCGACAATGTCAGCTTTAATTTATCGATTTATGCATGAGCCATCGGGCGAGCCCGTCATCGATGAGGCGCATGCCCGCTACGAAGCCTATTTGCGCTACTACATGCTGGGTCTACGCCACGCTGGTTCCCCATACGCTTTCCATGCGATTGGAAGTTGTATTGCCACTGGAGTAACTGCTTACGCGGGAGTGCGAGGTGTTCCTAAACGTCAGGCGGGTGAAGATTTCTACTTGCTCAACAAACTTGCCAAGGTCGGGCGAATAGAAACCGCTGCGGGGGCGCCCATTCGGATCCGCGCGCGCCAGTCGCTGCGTGTTCCTTTTGGTACCGGTCGTTCGACTCACGACATCGCCAAAGACGTTGATGCTTACTGCATTTATGATCCAAAAATCTTTGATTTGCTGAAGGCCTGGATTGACACGTTTCCTTCGATCGCTGGGGTCGACCCGCATCGTGCTTACGACTGTGTATGCTCCCAGGCGGAAGTAGGCCTTGATGCCAGGGAGCAAGGTCGTCTCAAGAGAGCTTTAACGGCGATTGGTGCTCCGAAGGCTCTGCATGAAGCGGCGGCACAGAGTAGTTCGTTTGCGGTTCGAAGAAAATGGCTTGATGACTGGTTCGATGCTTTTCGGACTCTTAAGTTTGTCCACGCGCTTCGCGATGCGGGATATGTCGACGTTGAATGGCACCAGGCTATTACGGGGGCATCCTTCTGCAACGGGTTGGTTCGGGACGGCAATAACGAAAATATCATGAACGCCGGCTCGTTTGAACTATGTCGTCGATTGGAGACACTCGAAATGGGAACTTAACGTTTCTCGGCCCTTCAGAATCGAGATCGGCAGGGGGCTAATTGCTCAGCGAAGTACATTTGCGATACACAGGTTACGATGGGTCATTCGTGGATTCATCTTGCTCTCAGTAAGTTATGAAACGACATTCGAGTTTGATTCCACTGTCGTGGGAACACCATGATGCGCTCGTTCTTGCCCAGGGACTCATGTTGGGGCGGTCAAAGGCGCCGCGGTCGAATTGGCCGACCGATCGACGGCTACAAGTTGACCGGGTTAACGAGTTTTTTCAAGAGAGATTCTTTGTGCATTTCGACGTTGAGGAAATGTACCTGTTTACGAAGGTGACTGCGCGTATGCCAGACCAAACAGCATTAATCGATGAACTCCGTAGTGATCATGAGCTCCTTCGTCGTCTCGTCAGCGAACTGTCAGGGGGTAGTTTAGATGAACTTGACGTCAAGTTGCCCGCTCTTGGACGACTCATGACGGCACATATTCGAAAGGAAGAGCGGGTGCTGTTTCAGGCCGTTCAAAGTGGGTTGGCGCCCGCGGAGTTAGAGCTGATCGGGATCGATATCACGACTCATTTGACTAGTCAGGGGAATTGTTCACTGGTCGAGCCACGGTGATCGGAGTCATTTCCCACTCAGCGGGTCGGAATCGACCGCTATGGTGTGGTTTGTTTTCCAGTCGGTGACAAGCTGCTGAGCGTCAGTAATTTGAGTAGCGGTCATGCCGGCGGCGATAGTGTCGCGGAAGCGTCGAGTGCGGGTCTGCATCATCCCCGTCAGTTGTTCGCTGGCAAGGGTTAACCACATGTGAGCCGTGACGAAGTCGCGCGAGACTCCTCGTCCTGAACCATATGACAAACCTAAACTGGCTTGTGCTTCTGCGTCGCCTTGGGAAGCGGCGAGACGAAACCACCGAATAGACTCGCGATCGTTCCGTTCCACGCCCCGTCCCTCCGCGTAGAGGACCCCAAGCCTGCACTGGGCTCCCGCGATACCTTGTTCTGCAGCAATCCGGTATAACCGAGCGGCTTCAATGTGTTCGGGATCCTGGTCAGGCGAAACCTTGCCTGTGGGCGTAATTACTGTCCCGTCAATCAGTTTCCGGGTTGCACTTAGACACGCGGTAATCGACGTGGTGAACCTCTTCCACAACGTTTCTTGAAGATACCTATCTGTCAGATTGTCTCCTTCGTGGTTTAATGCCGTATGCGTGTAATTTTAACGTTGGTCATTTTGGTTCTCACAACTGTGACCGGGATAACGCAGGAGGTTGATTTTACTCGAGACCGAATTGAGATTGCCGAGCAATTAGCGCAGTACTCATATCGATGGGATGGAAAAAACGCCAAGGGTTTTTCGGAGTTGTTTGCCGACGAGGCTGTCATGGAACGGTGGCGTGACGGCGCATTGGTCTCAGGTTCACGCATCGTTGGCCGACAGGCGATCTTCGAGTACGCTAAGCGGTCACACGCGGGGCGACTCGCAGACCGACAGACCCGGCACCATATGTCAAATCTGGTCTTTCTTGAACTGTCCGAGGAGCGCGCACTAACCGAAAACATGGCATTGATCACGCATCAAACCGCGGAAAGCGGCACACCGTTTATCAATGGATCAGGGATCTATCGGAATACGTGGCGAAAGACGGAGCACGGCTGGCGTATAGTGAAACGGATTTTGTTCAGTGACCAGGTAAGTGTCCGTTAGACGTCAACGATAGAGGACCAGAACCGATTGGCGGCAAGGCTGTGTGGAGGAGTTAGTTATTTGTGATTTTTTCATACGATCAGAATTTTTGCAGAAGCAGAGACAATCTTGGGAAATGGAGAGGTCCAATGAAGAGAATTTTTATATTCATGCTTGGTGTGTTCGCGATTGCACCGAGTTCCTATGCGCAATCGGACGCGGAACTGATTGAACAGGCTCTGGCTGCTGCTCCCCGCCGGGCGCGTGACAATGCATCGGTCGTCAAGTGGAGTGCCAACCATACTCACACAACGATCAAGCAAGGCACAAATCAGGTTGTGTGCTATAGCCGAGCCGACCAACGCGATCGACCACCGTTTGCCGTGCAATGCACAAATTTGGCCAATCTCGACAGAGTTGCCCAGAACAGAAAATTTCGTGCCGAGAGCACTGATGCCGAAGGAGAGCGGGCGCTTGTTGCCGCCGCTGCTGCAGATGGTAGTCGTGTGGCGGCTGAATTCGGAACGTGGTTTCGGTCGATGAACGGTCAGGACCGCGGGAGTGCAGGGGTGCACACCACGATTTCGATGCCTGGAGCGACGATGGCATCGACTGGTTTTCCTGAAAATCGAGAACAAGGTGGTGCATGGATTATGGCCGCGGGCACCACTGAGGCTCATTTGATGGTGCCGTAACAGCACTGTGTTTTGAAAGGAAGTTTTACGATAGTCGAGGTTGGTGACGAGTGTCGTGCATCGAGATGGGCGAGTCACTCGTATTTTGCGGGTGCGAAGGGAACAGATGACGAAAATCAAGCTGCGACCTTGTTGCAAGGTGAAAATTCTACCGTGTGCGTTGTCGGCTGCCACTTTACTCTTGATGGCTACCTTGACCACGGCACAGAGCCTGCCTGGAACTGAGAATGGAGAATGGCGGTATCTCGGTGGAGACGCCGGGCATACGCGTTCGTCACCGTTAGACCAGATTAATCGCACCAATTTTGATGACCTCGAGGTCAAGTGGGTGTGGCGGAGTGACAATTTTGGTCCTAACCTCGACTACTTCTCACGGTCGACCCCGATTTACGTCGACGGCATGCTCTACACGGTGGCCACGCCGCGGCGGCAGGTGGTGGCGATCGATCCAGAGACTGGGGAGACGCTCTGGGTCTTCCGTGAGCCTGAGACCGTGAGGCATTTACGTTCTCCAAGGCAGGCCTATGGAAAGGGAGTTGCATACGGCGAGGTCGACGGTCGTGGTGTGATCTATGTGACGAGTCCGGCTTTCTTTCTGTGGGCGCTCGACGCGAAGACTGGTCTGCCCTTAGAGAACTGGGGGACGTCGGTGCAGCTTGATGGCTTTTCTGACACCGGTGTCAACGACTTGATTCCACCGCTCGTGTCGGACTGGGGGAGGTGGCAAGACCGCGCCGGAAGTTACGACGCTGGGTACGGGATTCCGAGAGAGCTCGGGATGGTTACGGCCTCGGCGCCGCCGATCGTAGTGAACGGTGTGGTCGTCGTACTCGTGGGGCACCAGCCCAGTTATGGTCAGACCCGTATCGAGAATGTCCCTGGCGACATCATGGGATTCGACGCGGCGACGGGAGAATTTCTGTGGAAGTTCCATGTTATCCCGAGGCCTGGCGAGTTCGGTCACGAAACGTGGCACAACGATGCCTGGCAATGGTCGGGTGATATGTCGTCATGGGCGCCCGCCTCTGCCGACCCCGAGCTGGGCCTTGTGTACATCGTCACGAATGCCTCGACCGTCCAGTTCTACGCTGGACATCGGCCGGGCGATAATCTCTTCGGGGGTAGTGTGCTCGCGTTGGACGTTCAGACGGGTGAGCGGAAGTGGCACTTTCAAATTCACCGAAGTGATCAGTGGAACTACGACCTTCCAACTCCGCCGATGCTGATGGATCTAACAGTGGATGGGCAGCGGATTCCCGCCCTGATTCAGAATACCAAGCAGGGTTTGATCTTCGCGTTCAATCGGGAGACTGGAGAGCCGATCTGGCCGATTGAAGATCGGCCGGTCTTCCAGACCGAGGTTCCCGGTAACTACACTTCCCCTACGCAGCCTTACCAAACTCGACCCCAAACAGTGGACCCCATCGTCATAGACGGATTGACAGAGGAATTTGTCATCGATTACACACCTGAGCTGAAACAGCGCGCGCTGGAAATTCTGAGTCAATACCGGGTCGGGGGGCTCTACGTTCCGGCACTTCCCGAAAATCATGACAATGACTTCTACAACAACGTGGGTTGCCAGGGAGGTGGAAACGTTATCTCACATCCACCGGTTGCAGATCCGACCACAGGAGTCATGTATGTCTCGCATCACCGCCGCTGCAGTGCTCCATCGTTCTTGGCGCCGACCGGCGGCGTAGATGAGGACGACCCGACCTACGCAACGCCGGGTGCAGGCGCAGCGACACCCAACTCCACCCCGACCACTGGCACTACCGTGGCCGCGTGGTTGCGTGGCGGCTTCAGACAGCCGACAGAGTCCCAAGCTCCTTTGGTTTCTGTTACAGGGTTGCCCACGGTCGATGGCTTGCGTCTTTGGAAACCAATGGATAACCAGCTCTCCGCATTCCAGATGAATACTGGCGAACGGACTTGGTCGTTACCGGTGGGTGAAACACCAGAGATCGTGACCAATAACCCGTTATTGAGGGGGATGGAGATACCGAATACTGGAGGTGTCGGTTTCTCAATTCAGATGGTCATGGCAGATCTTCTGGTTCAGACAAGGGCGCTTAGTGAGGGCGGTCAACAGATGGTTCCAGACGCACCGTTGGAGCTTCATGCACGGGACAAGACGACTGGTGAACTCCTGGGAAGCGTTGAGCTTCCAGCTCCAGGACAGTACGGCATGATGACCTACATGCACGAAGGCAAGCACTATATCGTCGTGCAAATCGGAAGTGTCCAAACCGATTTTCCAGCTTCGTTGGTGGCGTTGGCACTACCCTGAAGCGGTTTAACGAAACAGGAGTTCAAGTAGCTCACGTGTCGAGAGGTGAGCACGCATACGTCGGAAGCTTACGACTCGGAAGCTGAGACCAGAACGCGAATGATACTGTCGTGTTTATTGAGAAGGAAGATTTGTCCATCCGATCCAGTTCCGAAACGTAGGTCGGCACGTTCGGCTGGGGATTTGCCTTGCTGGATATTCTTTTCCTGAATGACCTGAAGAAACGTCTTTAAGTCGCCTTGGTCGTTGAGCATGATTCGGCGAATAGATTCTTGGCCACCATTGGGAAGGTCATCAGCTTCGATATAAAAAATCTCCCCACTGAGTAATTCGCCGAATAGCACCAGGTTTTCCAACTGTTCAATCAAACTGGAGCGGTATGCGAGGCCCCCGGTGATGGCAGAACGCGGCTGGAGCACGGGGTCGACGTGGCCATATTCGGCGATAGGAAACGTGACCGTAGCGTCGCCACGCTGTTCGATGAGGCTGACTTCCTCACGGCTGATATAACGAAAACTTCCTTCCCAGTCGTTCCAGCCGAGGTTGGCGCCACGGGTAACAAGACTCAGTTCTTCGACCATATTTTGCCCGATGTCACTGACGAAGAGGTTCCTAGTTCTTGGATCCCAGTCAAAACGGTGAGGATTGCGCAGGCCGTAGGCGTATATTTCGCCGAGGGTAGAGGGGTCTCCGTCGGTGGCGAATGGATTATTAGGAGGAATACCATAATTGCCGTTCTGGCTGTTTGTCCCGAGTGGGTCAAGGCGGAGAAGTTTTCCGAAGATAGAACTGAGGTTCTGAGCGTTGTCGAGTGGGTCGCCGCCACTGCCGCCGTCGCCGACACCCACGTAAAGAAGACCGAACTCAGGGTCGCTAGCCGCGACTAGCGGATTAAAGCTCATATGGCCACCGTTGTGGTTTCGGAAGGGTTGCTCAATCCGCAGTAACTCTCGTGGTGGACCGCCATCGTAGGTCGCCGCACTCGGAGTTTGAGCAGTCCACTCAAGTAAGACTGTATCGTGGGTGTCCTCGCCGCCGCCTGGGATAAAGTCGGCGACGGGGATTCTATTGGTAGTGTCAGTCCACGTATACAGTTTGCCAAAACCTGGGGCGCCAGGTTCCGTGAACTGTGGATGAAAGGCAAAGCTCTGGACGCCTAACCCCCTTCTCGGAGATTGGACGCTCACGCCCCAGTGGTCGGCGTTGATATCCAAGTAAGTCGTTACTGTGTGGCCGTCGTAACTGATGCTATACAGCGGACCACGCATGTCGTTAATGAAGAGTCGCTCTGTACCTGGTTCGTCGATCAAAAGCATCATTTGTGCCGCCTCACCCTCGATATTTGGGAGGGAGGCAAATTCGGCAAAGCTGACGTCGATGAGCTCGTCGCTTGAGTGAATAGCTAGTGGCAGGGGATTGCTCGGCGTCTGCGCGAAGGCGCCGAGCACAGTGAATACGCTGAGTCCAGCCACCACATTAAGTCGGTGCCACCTATGCATGTCCTCGTCTCCTACCAGTCATCCGATATTCGAGAAGCGGCGCTTAACCAGCGGTTCAGCCTAGCGAGCCTCCATCAGCAGGTCCCAGTGTTCGGCGGCTCGTTTAAGGATAGAAGGCAGGTCTGCTTCCAAAAGGTAGCGTTCCTTGACCAATAAGAGTCCTGCATCTTCTATGCGCGTGAGAAAGTTCTGACGCGAGGGATATCGCTCTTCAATGGCCAGTCGAGGATCTCGCCGGGTCTCTCGTTGTGTTCGTGTTGAGCTGAATGGAATGTATGACCCTGCAAGTGAAACCAGAGTGTCGGGGTCTCCGTGGTCGGGATCAGAAAAGTTCCAACCTGTATACGTGGCAAGTGGAACCGATACTTCCGGATGAAGAATCCCAGAGGTTTCGTTTCCGTCGTCATCAACTTGGGGCACAAACATCGGCAATGACACCCCCTTGTCGTCCTTGACGTTGAGCCAGTGGTTTTCAACACGCGCACCCGCGGTCCGGTCATGAGGTGACCGTACGTTTGGCAGCGTGGGGAAGTTCACATCTGTTGGCGTGACGAGGTTGCCTTGCGCGAAACTCGGGTACTGGCTGGTCGGAGGAGCAACGCCATCCACGACCCAGTCCGTCAGTGCTAGCAAGAGGGCTCGCATATTCCACCAGTAATCAGTCGGGTTGCGAAGTTCTTGGCCATTGCCAGTTGTCGACGGAGGAAAAGGACCTGGACCATGCTGGGTCCCAGCAAAAAAATAGGACCGGATATTGTCTGGGAGCGTTAGGTCCTCAGTTCCGTCAGGGGTCGTGTGAACCAGTGCGGCAACTCGGCCGCCGCCCCAGTATTCCACTCCTGAATTGGTGTAAAAAATAAGAGGTTGATTCACGCGGCTGCGATCGTTACCAAGCGTTCCATCTATGACGCCCGTCACAGGGTCACGTAGAGCTGCGTCAGCGAACGGAAATGAAGTCGCATCAAACATGCCTAACGAGATTGGACTGGCGCCAGGGTGGTTGAGATTGATTCGAGAGGCACCAGCGATGTGCGGGATCACGCCATCGAACACCTGTCGGCCAGATTCGTCTGTATTGAATCCGAGATAGAGAAATGATCGCAAAAACCGGCCGCTCTGCGACGAACCAAAAGACAACACGTGGTCCGCGGTCACGACGGCCTGCTTTTCATATTTAATCCACGATGCGGCGTCGCGGACGGCGGCAAACCCAAGTCCACCGACGGGGAACCCGTCCACCGACGGAACTTCGATTCTGATTGCCCCTGGGTTGGGTTCTACGTCAAACTCCCAGCCCACCCAAATAATTGTGAACCCTTGGTTCATCAAGAAGCCATCGCCGTAGGGTCCGGTGCCTCCTCGGTTGAAAGCTAGTGCGGTTCGGCGCCCACGGTTCGAGATATCTACCAAGGCCACGCCGTTACCTCGTTGCGGATCGACCGGCGAAAGGATAACGAGGTCAGCCGTTGCTTCGATTAAACCTTGGTCGTTTCGTGGCGCGCGGTCGAGGTTGATAATGACTTGATTGAGCGACTCATCCGGGTCTATCGCGATAGTGATTTTCCCAACGATTTCTTCGTAAGCTCCGATGTTTCCAAAATGGCGCCCGTCTTCGAGTAAATTGCGCTCAACGATTTTTACCGATGAGACATCTGCGCTCACTGTTGGAGCGAGTGCAACCGAGACAAGTAGGGCAGTGACCAGCAATCGTATTCTTAGGAACATGTGCCTAACATATCCTCGTTTTGGGTTGCCTGTCGACCGATTCCAGGAAAGGTTGAAAAAGGCAGTCTCTTTGGCTGAAGGGTAATTGCCGTCAGCCAATTAATGAATAGAGCAAAAAACCTCGGTTTGATATGCGGAGTGCGTCAACACGCGAGCAGGGAATCTATGGTGGAGTTTTATTAGATAGAAAATCCAACCTTACGGACGGCATGTTCTAGGGCACTACGGTCTAAGTCCACGCCATAAACTTGGGTCTTACCGGTATCGAGTATGACGTCGACATTTTTAACGCCAGCGACGGATTTCAATCCTGACGTCAGTGACTTTACACAACCATCACAGGTTAAACCGGATACTGTCATCTCGACTGTTTCTTGTCCTTCGGTTGGACCAGTTGTACGGAATACTTGACGAATGTCCTCTAGTGCGAACCAGCCGAGTAAGGCGGTTAAGATGACCGCGCTACCAATTGCCAAGAGCGAGTCGTGGGCATGTTCCATGGCTATGTGATTGGCTTCGAGCCCCCAGAACATGTCAAAGGCCATGCCGAATCCGATACTGCCTACAAAGACGGTTAGCAAATAGATCGTCATCACTCGTGTGCCAAACACTCGATAGACAGCTCCGATGGTGGCAACATTGGTTGCTGGGCCAGCCATGAGAAAGACAAGAGCAGCTCCTTCTGGGAAACCAGAAGCCACTAGTGATGCGGCGACAGGCACAGAGGCTGTCGCACACACGTAGAGAGGCATCGAGATTCCAACCATTATGAGCAGTGTCCAGAGACCACCGTCTGCGAACGCAGCGAACTGGTCCTGGGGTATCCACGTGGTGACGACCGCGGACACCAGCATGCCGATCACCAGCCACCGCCAGATTGGATAAATCAACTCGTTCAGTCCATAACGGAAGGCTTCTCGCCAGTCGGCAGTTGCACCTACTGCGTGAGCTGAACTCGTGAGTTCGGTCGAGTGTGGCTCAGCGTCAAAGTTTGAACGTTCTACGAGAAGTCCTCCAATTAAACCAGTGATGAGGGCTGCGAACACCTTGAATAAGGCAAAGGGCCAACCTAGCATTGATGACGTTACCAGAACCGAGTCCACACCTGTCTGTGGTGTTGAAATCAAGAAGCCGACAGACGCTCCGTCACTGCTGCCGTCTTTCTTTAATGACATTGCGGCAGGAATTACTCCGCAGGAACAGAGGGGCAGTGGAACGCCGAATGCAACGGCACGCGTCACTTCACCCATTCCGCCACCGCCGAGGCGGCGACTGACGAAGTTTTTCGGTAGGAAAATGTGGAGCAGACTTGCCACCGCGGTGCCAGCAAATAACCACGGTGCTAACTCCAACATCAGGTCCCACAGATTGTTCGCGAAGATCATCATCCTTAAATTGTTTCTTCCAGATTTCGTAGTCACACGGTGCAAGAACAAACGTCTTGCAGGTACGTTTAGTCTAAACAAAAAGAGCGATCAGTGCTTTTTATAAGTCAGTCGTATCAGATGGGTGCAAGGTCCGTGGCTTTCATCCGTCTCGTAAAGGACACTACTTTCAAGAAAGGTTGGCCAAAGTTATCGAGCTCACAGCGGCGTGACGCACGGTGCACACTGTTTTGGGCTAATGATCAAGGGCGGCGAAGGTCAGGTTGAAGAGGTAGTCAAACTTTCCGGATGGTGACAAAGAGAGTAGTCTACTCTTAAGTATTCTTGGCAGTGCCTAGGGCGAGACGCCCGAGTAGTAGGTCACCTGTAGGAGGCATTTGAAATGCGACACGTTAGAACGGTGGGACTTCTAACACCGGTGTTTGCCCTGATGTGGTCGATGGTCGCAGCAGAACCTGTGACGGTTCTCTATGACGATCAGGTAATCACCGTAGCCGAGACCCTAGCTGATCCCAATGATTTATGGGTGTTACCGGAGGACCTTCCTCGGATTAACGGGTTTGAACTGAAGCCAGAAGGAGCTTGTTTTGGCGCCCTCTGTGTTCCTGTTTTGCAGGATAGAGACAGCGAGTTATTCGTGACTCGGTCAGGGCAAGGATGGTTTAACGTGTCCGAACTTGCCCGAAAACTGGAACAGGCATTTGTTTTTGATGCGGATCATCATGTCTGGAGTTTTGGACAGATTCCACTCACGCGGCGAGAATTTCTGCGCTTGGGAATGGCACCGGATTTTGAATTGCCGAACCGAGACGGTGAAATGGTTCGACTGTCAGATTTTCGCGGCAAGAAGGTGTTGCTGCTGACGTGGGCTTCGTGGTGAGGGTGTCGTTATGACCTGCCCGGGTGGCAGGAGGTTTACGAAGAACTTCGGGACGAGAATTTCGAAATCATTGTTGTTGCACAAGATGCCTTAGGAGAGGCCGCGACGGCTGAGTGGCACGATCAGGAACCATTGAGTTACACGACCTTGATTGATGTGACCCATCGTGTGAGCTCGCTCTACAACTTGGTCAACGTGCCTTCCGGTGTCTGGGTGGACGAAGAAGGTAGAATTCGTCGCATCAATGAGAATACCTACTCTCAGATAATTTCTTTGAGGCCGGGTTCTTCGGGTTTCGGGACGGACGATTATCGACCTGCTGTCTTTGATTGGGTCAGGAATGGTGATAACAGTGAGTACGTGTGGTCGCGTGACCGGGTTGTTTCAAAGATTCGCCAGCGGACTTCGGACGAAACTCTAGGTGAGCCGACGTTTAAGTTGGGGGTATATTTTTACAATCGCGGTGATGAGGCGCTGGGTCGAAACTATTGGGAAAAGGCGCAACGACTATCGCCGGATAGCTGGAACTTCCATCGCCAGGATTGGAATCTTACAGAAGGACTGGCCGGTCCAAAATATCGCGAAAAACGTGCGGGCCTAGGAGATAAGCCTTATCATCCGTCGTTGGATCTTCCGGAACGGCCGTAGATGTGAGGGTTGGGGTTAGTAGCTGACCTTCAGGGTGTTAGGATGCGAACGATGAGCCGAAACGTACACTTGCTTGTTGTGACGATGGTAGTGCTGGTATTGAGTTCTGCGGTGATTGGACAAGAACGGCAAGCGATAGATATCGCAGCGTTGGGACCTCAAGTTGGGGACCAGGTGCCAGACTTTAGCCTCCCTGACCAGTTTGGTGAAATACAAACACTCCAGTCGACTATGGGTGAGCAGGGTGCGATGATTGTGTTTCACCGGTCGGCAAACTGGTGACCATACTGCAAAGCGCAACTCGTGGAGTTGCAAGAGCGGCATGAGGAACTTCGAGAGCAGGGTTTGGGCGTCGTAGCTATTAGCTACGACAGCGAGGAAGTTCTGGCGGCCTTCGCTGAGAGAAAATCGATCGCCACGTTGCCTCTTCTGTCGGACGACGATTCGAGTGTTATTCGAAGATTTGGCATCTACAATACTGTCGCCGAAGAAGGTGTTGGCCCAAACGCTGACAATGCCGACGTCAAGGCAGATGTCGAGAAGTATGTGTCGGTTTTTGGCGCCGGTCAGGCCATTGTTGGGACACCCTATCCAGGAACATTCATCGTCGACCGTCAGGGACGGGTCACGGCTCGCTTTTTTGAAGAGTTTTATCGGGAACGAAACACGGCTGCGAATATCATGTTAAAGCTTGGTAGTCCGGTATCACCAATTTCCGGTATGCGTGGAGACACTCCGTATCTTTCGATTGGTGCTTATCAGAGTAATTCGACAATCACCGTGGGCAGTCGTTTTCATCTGGGCATTGAGATCGAGCCTAAAACGGATATTCATGTATATGCACCGGGTGCTCAGGAACTCGGGTATCGGGTGATTGAATTGAGTCTAGAGGTGCCTGATTTTATTCAGACTCTGCCAGTTGTGTACCCATCGTCTGAGATTTATCATTTCGAACCACTCGATGAACACGTCCCCGTTTACCTGAAGCCTTTTAACCTTGTGCAAGAGGTGGTTGTCGGCGGTTCGTCGGCCGCAAGTGAGACCTTGGCAGGTCTGGATGTTGTGACTCTGACTGGGCGTTTAGACTATCAAGCGTGCGACGACGAAGTGTGTTTTAGTCCAACGTCGATTCCGCTGACGTGGACGCTGACTGTGGACCCACTTGATAGGCAGCGGGTGGCAACTCCCGAGTAGTAGACATGACTGCCGTCTGAAATATAGGCGACGGATTGTTGCTTAGAGAGTAGGGGACGGGTTCCGCGACTCCCGTGGGTCATCAGAATGTCTGGTGGTCTGCATCACGAACTCTTTAGCCAGATTGGTTTCATTACACCATAATTAGGTCGTGTCTGGACGTCTAAACCTCGCCTTTCTTGGATGCGGATTCATCACAAGCGTCCATAGTCGCCACCTGCGGCGCTGTCGTGACGTGATTATTCCGAGTTACGCCAGTCGCGATGAACTGAAGGCGAAATCATTTGCTGCTCGTTACGGTGGCCGTCAGAGTTACGACGGCTATCAATCGGCTCTCGCTGATCCGACGATCGATGCTGTCGTCATTGCTGTGCCGCCCAAGTTTCATTTGGACCTCACTCTAGAGGCATTAAAGGCTGGGAAACATGTGCTGGTCGAGAAACCCGCATTTGTCACATCCCGAGACTACGAAACGGTTCAGGCTGCTCGTGATCGCGCGAATCGGGTCGTGCTTGTTGGTGAGAATGACCACTACAAGCCTCTTGCCGTCTGCCTGCGACGTCTATTGCGCGAGGACACCATTGGGGAGATGGTTTTTGCCAATTTTACGACCCTGGTAAAGCGTCTTAAGACGGTCAACGATTGGCGAAATAATCCAGCAATGGCCGGCGGCGATGCATTTTTTGAGGAAGGCATACACTGGCTTCACTTAGCCAACAGCCTTGGTCCCAAGATTACGTCTGCACGTGGATATCGACCGAAGCTGTCCCAGGCTGGTCAGGATGTGAGACCAAAAAGCATGATGATTAGTTTTCGCTACGACAACAACGCGGTTGGTGCACTATTTTATTCGCGTGAAATACCATCCCTGTTTCGAGGATTGCGACTCTCAAAACTGTTTGGCCGCGACGGCATTATCAGTTTCGAGTCCAATGGAGCCTTCGTGTTGGTACGGGGGCGTGGTTTACCTGAGCTCTATTTTCCTGGGTTTCGCGACATTCGAGGGTATCAGGCTATGTATCGTGATTTCGCGGCGGCGATACGTAATGAGTGTGAACCTGAGATGAATCTTGAAAGAGCTCTCCTGGACCAGCGCCTGATCGAAGAGATTTACAGCTCAGATGAAGCCATCGATGAATAGGAATTACGATGTCATCATAGTTGGCAGCGGTGCGGGTGGCGGGACTCTCGCACACGCACTAACCTCGTCCGGTGCGCGGATCCTTATCCTCGAACGTGGCGATTTTATACCTCGTGAACCGGAAAATTGGGATCCGGAAGCCGTGTGGAAACGTCTGCGTTATCGAACCAACGAACGATGGTTGGATTGGCAGGGGCGAGAATTCTTGCCGTATACCCACTATTGCGTAGGTGGGAATACCAAGTTCTGGGGCAGCGTTCTCTATCGATTTCGGAAAGAGGATTTTTCGGCTCGCGAGCATCTCGACGGTGTGTCGCCGGCATGGCCGATCGATTACGAAACGCTTGAACCCTATTACGACAGAGCCGAGCGTCTTTACGAAGTGCATGGTGATAGTGGAGACGATCCGACGGAGCCTCCTCGTAGTTCGTTTCCCTTCCCTTCGATACCTCATTCCGACGAGATCGCCAACGCGATAGTGCAATTGCGGGAACAAGGGCTGCATCCATCGGCTCTGCCTCTGGGACTTCGCCGGCCCGGTGAGCAAGATGGTTGTATTTTGTGCGACACCTGTAATTCGTTTCCTTGTCAACGCCATGCCAAGAGTGAAGCGGAGAGTTGCTGCGTGGGTCCAGTGCTAAAGGAAGACAATGTCACACTTTGGACCAATGCGTTTGCCGAACGGTTGATCACAGGGCCTGATGGTCGAAAATGTGAAGCGGTGGAGGTGCGAGTCAACGATGAAGTGATTCGGGTAACGGCACCCTTGGTCATAGTCTCGTGTGGGGCGGTGAATTCAGCTGCTCTGCTACTGCGGTCGGCGAATGATCAGCATCCGAATGGGTTGGCAAATTCGTCGGGGTTGGTGGGCACGCGTTACATGGCTCATCTCGCAACAATGATGCAAGGTTTCCATCCGTTTAGAAAGAATCACTCAGTCTTTCAAAAAACGGTGGCTATTAATGATTATTACCTGCGTGGTCCGGACACGGAGTACCCGTTGGGTCAAATCCAGTCACAGGGGAGGACGCATGGTGTGATGGCACAGACTGTCGTGCCATGGATTCCGTTGTGGGCGTACAAGGCGTGGGTGGCTCGCGGGGTTGATTGGTTGGTTCTTACAGAAGACCTGCCCCGGTCGGATAATCGCGTTACCGTCGAAGATAATGGACAACTTCGTCTTCACTATCGCCCGAATAATCTTGGGGCACACGCTCGACTAGTTACAGAGATGCGGCGCATTCTCCGCCGTTTGGGGTTCTGGAAAGTTATGGCTCATTCGCACAAACATCGGAATACCACCCATCAATGTGGGACCTTGTGTTTTGGTACTGATCCCATGGAATCGGTACTGGACCCGTATTGTCGCTCGCACGATGTGGAGAACTTGTTTGTCGTTGATGCGTCGTTTTTTCCTTCTGCGGCTGCAGTGAATCCAGGATTGACCATTGCCGCCCAAGCATTGCGAGTGGCGGATCACATCATTGAGAACGATCTAAAGGAGTGCTAGGTGAGAGTGCGATCTTTTAGTCATGTTGGTATTACGGTGTCTGATTTCAATGCGGCGGTAAAGTTTTACTGGGAGATCTTCAAGTGTCCGCTAGTCGGCGTGTCTGATACACCTACAGATCGAGTGCGGGAGTTCTTCGGTGTCGACGATGATGCACCGACGTGCAAGATCGGATGGATTCGAGTGCCAGGGGGCTCAGTGCTTGAGATCTTCGAATTTCAACCATATGAGAACGCTGTGAAGGTTCCTTGGAATCGGATTGGGTTGACTCACATTTGTTTTAACGTGCGGGGTACGCAGCGCTGGTACGACTATCTCGAAGAGAAGGGTGTGGAGTGCATAAGTAAACCTGAAAAGTCTCCGCGTGGGCACACGTTCTTTTTTGTCAAGGATCCTGACGGAAATCTAATCGAGATTACTGACCTTGGGCATATGTATTATGTTTTGGGCTGGCTTGGTGCTTTGGGTGGGTTCTTATTCAGACGTGGTATGTATCGACGCTACTATGAGTAAGGGGCGATGAGCCGAGAACTTTGCGATGTCACTGAGACTGCACGGGGCTATGGAGCCTTTAGTGGTGTCTCATGTTCTCTGAAAGTCTTCCTCTGATCTGTAGTAAAGAAAGATTGATACTGTTGCAACGGCGCACAAGATGTGCCAGATGGCATGGCCCTGAAGCAACGAGTCGGGCTGACACAGAGGTGCGCCTGTGTGTGATAGTCGCCAGATTGTAAGACCTAGGAGGAAGATACCAGTGGCGAGACCTAACCAGCGAAGGTCCCCGTTGCTGGGGTGGCGTTTAAAGCGAAGCGCTGTTTCTACGATCACAATGACGGGCACCAACCACGTATAAAGGGTGCTGCCAGAAAAACGTAGCGTGCCGGTGAGCAAGGTGAGTCCAAGTCCTCCTCCGAGTGCAAGATAGAACCAGAGACAGGTGCGTATTCTTGCGCCAAGGAGACGGGTTAATGAATAGGCAACGGGAAATGCGATGTAGAGAAGCATGGACAGAACATCAGCGGTGCCTCCCCAGTTGGTCCCCGTGGCGTGCATTGCCATGCTACCTGGGCCGAGCAGCACTACTAGGGTGGCGTAGAGAATTCCGACATTGAGTGATGAGCCAATGAGATTTCGATAATGGGCGTGACTGATGATGTCGCGACGGATGATGGCCGTAATCCACAGTCCGGCCACGACAAATCCAAGATTCGACCATGTGTTGGCAGGTTGCTTGATCATTTCGTCCCGAAAGGCTTCGCAGAAGCCAGCTCCAGCGCCCGCAAACGTCCCAGGCCAGCCAATGAGACCTAGAGAGAACAGACTGGAGAGCGTTAAGAACGCCACGGCCCATGGGATCCAAAGAGGCCACGGTGTTTCAGGTGATTTGCTGGAGTTGCTCTGAGTCAATATGTTTCTCTTTCCCACGAAAAGCGATCATGACAGCGTGATGCCACACATTCCACACGGTCGTTGGCATGAGTCAAGATTACTGCACGACTTGTCACGGACGACCTGATAGCTGCATGGTACAGAAAAGAATGCTCCGGTTTTCAATTGCAATATTGTTTCTAGTATTGGCAGTCTGCATGGGATGCGACGGGGGTCAGTTGACACCTGTTGGTCCCACCGACTCCGCGGTAGTAGATGACACGTTGATTCATCAGGTGAGACTCCAATGGTCCCCGTATCTTGGTGTTCATGTCACCGGTGAAGCCTTGGACACTTACCGAGATGCCCTTGCAACGTTACGGAGTAAGGGACAGTTGAGAGGGGTGCGGATTGAACTGCAGCCGAATCTGTCTCCCAATGACCGGGCCATCAGTGCTATCCGTAGTACTGGTGTCGATCTTTTAGCGCTTGTGAGTAACCAGTATTTGTTTGTGGACAACATTGAGCGTGAGTTCGACAAAATTCTTACTGACTATCCTGAGATTCGTTACTTTCAGATTGGCAACGAGGTTACAACCATTCTACCTGCCGATGGACCAACAATCGATATCGCGAGCTATATGTCTGTGTTTCGACGGATCTATGACCACGTTCAAGCGAGGTATAAAGGACGTGTGGTTTTATTGACTCAATCTTCATTAGGGACTGGGTCCAGGGGCGCGATGGAATTAGAGGCGATGGTGGACCACGGGTTGTTGGAGTTGGATCCCAATCAAGTTGTGATCGGGATCAATAGTTACGATCTGGACAGCGCAGCTCAATATCTTGGCCTGCTCGGCGGAGCACTTCGAAAGTATCGAGTATGGGTGACGGAGTCGGGCGTGCGTGACTCCAATCTTCATATTTCGTGGGTGCAAGAGAATTATCCTCGACTGCGAAATCTTCTGCGGGCCGAGCGAGTCTATTGGTACACCCTGTGGGGCGGAGATTCTGGATCCGATGCCGAGTTCAGTCTGGTAAAGCAACCGGCTAACTATCCCAACTATTGGCGGAGTCCTCTGTTTAGTGTGTTGACCGCGGAACGGTAGGGGGCGTGATGACTCATAGCCATGGTGCCGCGGTGGTATTTGTAGTCGGTCTTCTATTGCCGGTGAATCTGGCTGGCCAAGAAGTCTCAGCACGCACTACGTCCGAGCGTAAGGCGGGAACCTATTTGAAGGTGGGACTTGCAGAATGGCAGGGCGACATCTTTAGTAAGAACAGTCTGACCAATTGGGACGTCGATTCATTTGGAACCAATTTTGAGTTACGTAGCGTGAAGCTCTCAGTTGAGAGTTATTTTCGGGACACTCTGATACAACTGTCGGGGTTTTCGGTTGGTTATCGCAAGGATAATTTGCATCGGTCGGAATCCGGACACATGATGAGTGTCGGACTTTTTCGAGACATTGATGTCAAAGTGTTCGCGGTAAAGACTAGTGCTGGTGTGGAGTGGGGCATGCCTTCCTTTAATTTTGACCAAACGGAGCTTCGTTCTGGTGGTGAGGGAACTGTTCGATACCGCCATGCATACATCTACAGGAACGCCGACATTCCGTTCGTCGGCACTAGCACTGATGGAGTGGTCTATCCTTTCATTGAAGTGAGCGTTCTTCAGCGTCCTTGGGGACTCTTATTTGAAACAGGGATGCGCGTCGGATTCCCTCGATTCAACCTTGATGATTATGAAGTGAGCCCACGCGATATCGTCGGGTATGCACTGAATCGAAAAAGGGTGATAGTGCCTTATGTCTTTGCGCAGTTTGGGGTTAGATTGTTTTGAGACTTGGCCGTGTGTAATTCGTCTTTGAAGTGTAGGAGTGGCAATGGGGTCGTCAATGGTTCGATCGACGGGTAACTTAAAGGGTGGCGCGTCAAAGTTTGAGGTTTCCCGTAAGGTTTGTTTGATCGGCCTATAATTTGTGCTCAAGGAATTTAATGTCGTGGGATGACGTTCAATCTCGAACGAGAATTGGGGACATGACGATGCGAACGAGACGATTTGCAGGACGTTTGCGCCGAGTAATGAGCCTATTGATGCTCAGTGTGCTGTGCCCGTGGCTCGCGTCAGGACAGGATCAGATTCCTGAGGTTACGATTGTGGCAACCGGTGGAACGATTGCTGGTAAAGCTGACACTAGAACGAGTTTCCAGAGTTATAGGGCTGGACAGCTTCCTATCGAAGAGATGGTCGATGAACTTCGACCTCAAATCGATGAAGTAGCGAACGTGACCACTGTGCAATTTGGTAACCGTGGTTCAGGTAGCTACGACATTTCTGACTATTTCGATCTTACCGTTGCGGTAGATGCAGCGCTTGAGACTGCTGATGCTGTCGTCGTGACCTCTGGAACGACCACCATGGAGGAGTTTGCTTTTTGGCTAGACCTTACGGTCCGCAGTCAAAAACCGGTCGTTATTACTGGAGCGATGCGGCCGTGGACCGTCATTAGCTCCGATGGTCCAGCGAATTTGTTCAATGCGATCGTGTTGGCTGCGAGTCGGGAAACTCACTGTTTCGGAACTGTACTCATGTTGAATGACGAATTTCATGCGGCAAAAGAAGTCTGGAAATCAAACGGCATGCGGTTAGATACGTTTACCTCGCGTGAACTTGGCATCCTAGGTTATATCGATGAGCGAGAGGTTCGCACCTACCGGGCTCCACCACGCGTGCAAGCTTGTAATAATCGAGGCCGTTGGGTAACCCCGTTTGATCTGGACCAGATCTCCAAGGACCAGTTGCCTCGAACCGAGATACTTATTGGTTATCAAGGGGCGGGTCTTGATGAAGCGATTACCGCGTGGTCTGATGCCGGCGTGAAAGGGATCGTCATCGCCGGAGGGCGCGGTTCTGAAGAAGTGGTTGACGCGGCCGAAGCAAATGGGGTCGTATTTCACCATACACAGCGTTTCAGGACGGGTGGTGACAACCTGTATCCACAGAAGGCGCGACTGCTCTTGATGTTGTCACTGGCATTTTCGTCTGAACCTAACCAAATTGAAAACTGGTTTACTCGCTACGGGTTTGCCGAATTCAGTCAGTAGCGAAACAGAATTTCAGAGGTTTCGAGGCGCTCTCGCCCGTTCCCTAGGGGGCGCTCTGTTCTCCGCTCTGAAGGTCGTTACAGTCGCCACAATGAACATCCTGGACAATCTGTCCTGTAGCGAGGTCTTCGACCCAGTCTCGGATGGCAATACCATCGACTTGCAACGTATAAAAGTCAGGCCGGGTCAAAATGGTGTGTGAATCACCGGGAGCCACGTAACTGACGTAGTGATCTAACTGGTTCTTGATATCAGTGTGATTGGCATCGAGAAGAGGTTGAAGTTGTTCGACTTGCTGTCCACCGAGTGCGAGGAAGCGCCGTTGTACTGCATCTTCCGCCGCATCGTATCGTGCGAAGGTGACGCCGGGGTGGCGCAGCCCTGACGTGATATAGAGACTTTCAAAACTAAAACTGTCGGCTGTCATTTCAGAGAATTCTGGTAGGTGTGCGAGTGCGTCCAATGTGCCCCATGCTTCATGAGGGAGGTCAGAGACTAGAAAATTTCGATAGCCACCGGCCGCGTCACCAAGTACAGAGACACGGGCCTCGGGATATTGCTCAGTCAAAAACCTGGCATATAACGGTGATGGGATCGCTCCCGCACTGCTGCCGGTCACAAAGATAGAGTCGGGTGAGAGAAAGTTGCCGTAGGTCCAGTCAAGTGCAGCCATAGCGTTGACATAGCCTCGGTGATGCACTGTTACCTCTCGAGCAGGAGTTTCAGCGGTGGCCTCAACGGGATACGTCGTAACCTTGTTCCCGATGTGAACATCGCCTGTACAGTAGGGAACGAAGACCATACTGTGGTCAGAAAATGGATTATCCGGGTGTCCGAAGGCCATCATTCCGTGCATCGTGCCTTCTTCCACGTTTATTCCTGAGGCTGACTGTAGTTGTTCGTCCGCCTGTGGTTTGTATGTAGGATTTCCATTTAGGTCACAACTGGCACCAGTCCAGCATGCACCTCCACCTTGGAAGTAGACAACCAGTTTTTGGGGGTCTACGACTCGCACAAAGAATCGAAAGTCACTTCCGTCCGAGCAGATGGTTTCACCTGCTGGTTCAACTGGGGACCAACTGTCGTCCAGTTCCTCGAGTAGTGAACTTACAATCAAGGGTTCTGTGTCTGGTGAACTCGCTTGGCACCCTGCAAGTGCCGGAAAAATGGCAGTAAATATGACGGCGCAGGGGAATCTGTTCATCAAGATGGCCTTTCTGTTGAGTCCTAGTTTATGCGTCGAAATCGTTGAATCAGTTCTCCAGCGACGTTAGCATGAATGCCGTGATGGTATCCGATAAGGATTGCAGGTAGAGCTGTCTAGAAGAAATTGACGGGGAAAGTTGCTGTAAATCGGATGTTGCAGTCGTCGTTGGAGGTCAGAACGGTCGGCAATTAAACAAGAGGAGAACGGAATGAGAATGTCACATATCCTTGCGGTCGCTCTCGTCGGGTGTGTCAGTGTGATTGGAACTGCTGGGTGCGCGCAAATCGATACCGCGGCTATAGAAGAACAGACGGTAGAGCCATCCCCGCAGATCAGCTCTCTCTATGAAGGGTCGCCGTATCTCGGTGAACTCCGAAACACACTTCTCTATGGTGAATTATGGGAGAGGGCTGAACTATCCAAGCGTGACCGAAGCCTAATCACGGTTGCGGTACTCCAGGCGTTGGTTCGTGACGAGTTGCGACTGCACATACCGCGAGGCTTGGATAACGGTCTTAGCCCAGAAGAAATTACAGAAATTATTTTACATGTGACGTTTTACGCTGGCTGGCCGACTGGGGTTCAAGCATCTTTGTTAGCTGCAGAGGTGTTTTCAGAGAGGGGACTGTCATTAGAACCGCTACCTCGGGCAGAGCATGATGCGGAGGTCGTGTCCTACAGTAGTGGTGCGTACGCTGCCGTTCCACGCCTTGGAGAGTTGCGAAATAGTCTGCTGTATGGTGATATTTGGGAACGCCCCTTACTTTCCAAACGTGATCGTAGTCTTATCACCGTGGCGGTCGCACAGGCGCTCTACACTACCAATCAATTAAGGTCTCATATTGGGCGTGCGCTGGATGAAAACGGGGTTACTCCGCAGGAGCTATCTGAATTGATTTTGCACGTCACGTTCTACGCAGGTTGGCCGGCGGCTGTTAATGCTGGGGGTTTAGCTGCGGAAGCCTACGAAGAGCGAGGGGTGTCATTTGAAGGACTCAATTGAGCAAGAGGTAAATATTTTACCGCGACCGATCGGGAAGGTATCGAATTGTTGTCCGAGGTGTAATCTTGGTGCCGACGTGCAATTTTTGAGACGTTTGCAGGTATGCTCTTTAGTCTGTAGAACCTCATCGATAATGGTGAGTGTGTGAGTGCATGTGAAATGCTCGGTTTTCAACTATTGACAAGGGCCGTTTTTGGACTTGGTGTAGCCCGATTGGTGCTGGATGGTAACGGTCATGTCATTTGCCTGAATTTTTCGTAGCTGGCCCCAGATCAGATAGGTCGACATTAGTTCATTGGTCATTCGCAAAATCATCAACATCTTGACTCGAGGTATCGAACCTATGGGCTCACAAGCCATGGGGTTCTATCGGGTGTTTTTTGCCGTAGGGCTGTGGTGGGTCTTGCGAGATGTCAGCATGGCCGATTGGCCGGCTCCTGGAGAGACACAGCCGCAGAACGCGTGGCTTGCCGATTGGGAATGGGTGCGGTCAATTGCTAATCGTCCTGATTTGGTGAGGCAACTCGAAACGGTGGTGTTGGGAGCGCTTGTGCTCTTCGCCGTTGGACTGTGGACGAGAGGGTCTTATCTGTTCGTCGTTGTCGGACTTACGCTGTGGACGTTGATTCGGTTGCAGCATACAGGCACACATCCCTGGGCGGTACTGCTGGTTACACTCTGGTGCCTCGTAACGGTTCGGTGGGGTGACGGATTTAGTCTCGACCGAGTTGTGATGAGGCTTCGAGGCCGTTCGTCCTTAGCGGACTCAGCGGGACGCGATTATGGATTCGCAGTGTGGATGCCTGGGTTTGTACTCGGTACGGCGATGATTGGTGCTGCATATGCCAAGTTGTCAGAGAGTGGTCTAGAGTGGATTATTGGTGGTGCTGTTAAGTATCACTTTGTGACCGATGCCCAAAATGCGCCGGTGGATTGGGGCCTCTGGATTGCAAGTCATCATTGGGCTGCGGTCACGTTTTCTGCTTTGGGTGTCGGCACGGAAGCCGCGTTGATTATTGCACCGTTTCTCCGTCCTGGCTGGTGTCGCTCCCTTCTTGGAATTGCAGGATTCGGTTTACTGCTTGGATTCTATTTGTTTCAAAATGAGGTTTGGTGGGCGTGGTGGATGTTATGGGCCTGTTTCTTTATTCCGTGGTCATTGGCCTGGAAACGCGTAGCCGATGGGTTTCGCATGTGGAAGTCAGAATCGAGTCAACCAGAAACAACAGCCTCTTTCGGCACAACACGAGGGGTAATGAACATTCAATTGTTCACAGTCGTTCTTGTGTTCAGTTTGCAGGTTATTGCGTCAGTATTTCGGGTTGAAGAACAGCCGATTCTTTCGAATTATCCGATGTATTCCAGTACATATCCCTCGACGGACGCCTTCGACGCGAGTTCGCCGATCCAATCACCAATGCGTTTTGTGTCACTTACCACGGATGGCGAGCAGGATGTAACGGCGGTTCTTGAACGTACTGATCTTGACGGCCCACTTCGTGATTATCTGGTCGCACTTGCCGATGGTGCACCTCTTACGGCTGAGCGAAGTGAACGTCTCCGGTGGGTCGCTGATCAATTTTACGATCGTTCAGGCCAACACCTTGGAGTCGTCACGTTTATGCGAGAGAATAGGGCGTTTGATTGGACTGCTGGTGAGGTTCGATCTGCGGGCATGGCTGCCATTATCACTTTTGATACAGAAGATATGCGGGTAGTGGGTGCCGACGACCGGACAAGCCGTTAACGTAAATGTTTCTAATTGGTCGAGGTTTCCACAGCCGTGTGTGCCTTGCGTGTCGTTTGATGAAGGCTTTTCAAGCTGAAGTATGCGGATTAGCAACCAGCTCGTACTTTTATAGCTGGTGAGTCGAAGGTAATCGACTCGGTGGTTAGCGATGGTCTAATAAAGCCTGCATCTCGAGTGCAGCGTCAAGTGCCAGTGCGCCACCACGGTCGTCGTGACCTTGAACAGCAGTTCGATCAAGATAGTGACGTAGCGTGGGCCCGGCTCCGGTGCTGATGCACACGTCTACGAGTGTTCCATCGGTCTCGATATGGGCCAGCAGGCCATCCCATGCACGTTCAACCACTGTCTGATACGACTGGTCCAGCCAGCCGAGACGAATGCCACGAGACATTGCAGTCAATGTCAAAGCAGTGACGCTTGTTTCTCTATAACTCCCTGGGAGATCGACCACTTGTCGCCACATGCCATCTGGCTCCTGATGTGACCGCATTCCCTCCATGTGACGACGATAGATATCCAGCAAACTCGAAAAAGCATTGTGGTTCTGTGGCAAGCTGGAGAGCGTTTCAGCGAGTCCTCTCGCCGCGAAGCCATTGCCGCGACCCCATGTCACCGGTGCATTTGGTGCATGATGCCAGAGTCCCGAAGGTTGTTGCAGCTGATTCGCATAGCGCATGATCAAACGAACTGCAGCTTCCATGCCGGGACGGTCTTGTGCGGTGGTTGCAGCTATAGTTCCGAGGAAAACATCATCGCTCCAGCCTGAGCCGTAATCAGGTCGACCTGGTTCTGATTCTTTGGCGGCGAGTAAAACGCCTTCGGCTGCTAGTTGTTCCGCAGTTTCACGGTGGAGACTAGGTATTTTAGCTAATTCGCTAAAAACCATAGTGCCAGCGAGACCGGCAAAGCTAATGCGTTCACCCGTTATTGACTCTTCGCCGCTTAGCCATGGTTGAACCTCTCGAATGACTTTGGCTCGTAACGAAGAGTCGTTGAGTAACGTAGCGAGTCTTAATGTATGAACCCAAGCAACGCCAGGAATGTAACTCATACTTGGAGTGCCTGGATATCGTTTAGCTAAAAGCCGTGCGATTTCTAGCGGTCGGCGTTCAACGCGGTTCTTGATCGTTGTCCTTAACTGAGAGCGAGATTCAGGTGCTCGTGCCAAAATTTCCTGCATGATCCGTTCCCCGTCTTGCGTCTGGCCCGCCACAATTACTACTGGGACACTGCCAAGTGCATTGTTGGTCGAAAGACCTGAAAGAGCGGCCGACAAGGTATCTTCTTGACCGGCGTCTTCAATCTGAAACGTGTCTCCCACAGAAAGTTCTACAACTAGGTCAGGGGTTTGATAAGCGACCCATCGCCAGATGTATCGGGTGTCAGGACGTTCGGGATGATTAAAGAAATGTTCCACTGGTGGAAATGTGTCGGCCACATGCGCAGTCGGGTTTGCCAAGGGCATCGCGCTGATATCCCAGCTTCGACGAATCTCGTCGTTGGCTTCTGACTTGAACCACCTCACTGCGTCGATCGCAAGTTGGGCGCTCTCGCGTTTACCATCGAGTCCAGCTACGATTACGATACGTCGTTTGGTGGACGCACTGTAGGGTGTTAAATTTTCGATTGTGAGCAGCTGAGTTTGGTTTCTTGTCAGGCCGCCTGCGCTCACGGTTGCAGGTTGACCGGGTAGTGTCGCGAGGTTGTTTAGATCGGAGCGAAGCCATGCGAGGTCTGCGGCGGGTTGGTCTACGTGCTGGGCGTGTCCGGTTGGGGCCTTCTCGATTAGGCACAGAAGAGCGATCAAAATCAACGTCGTGCGGCGGATTGACCAATAAGTCATGTCGCACTGAAGTTTATAACTATCGGACGGGCCGAGGTCACATGCAAGGTTGTTGATGATTTGTGATACTCGGGCAACACGTTAAGTGGCTATGACTCACTCGCTGTATAGTCTGTCGTCACAAATGATCGAAAGAGGATTCTTGACGTGTTAACAAATCTCACTCGGAGTCTATTTTACCGGCTTGGCCTGCACCGCATCCTACAGGGTGAGGCCGACCGGCTTGGAAAGCGCCATCAGGAGTCAGTGGCGAAACTTGAGGTCCGTTTAGATCGATTGCGGAAGGATGTTTCTAGTGAAAAAAGTCGGCTAAATACCGTTGCGCGACACGATGCGACTCAGCGCGAGTCCCACAAAGGTCTAGTTGAGAGTAGCAGGGTGCTTGAAGAGCAAGTGAGGCGCTTGGAGGAGCGCGTTGTTTTTTTAGAACAGGTCCGTCGGAACGATGTCGGGCCACAACTTGCTCAGGCGGTTGTTGATTTGGAAAAGGAGTACCCACCAAGTGATATTGCTGGCCACTTTCGTAACAGACTCGATGCTACGGACCTCGAGACCGACCCCTATCCGCATGTTGTGATTGACGATGTCTTACCTACAGGGTTCTATCGACAACTCTTTGATCAGAAGCCCCCACAAGGATATTGGCGCCGTGGACAAGCTGGTAGAGAGAACTGGACTGTTGATGAGGATATTGCGCCATTAGCGACAGAAGCGATTTGGCGATTCATGGACGAAACAGTAGCGGGTCAGATCTTGACCCCGGCGCTTGTTTCGAAATTCGATGAGTATTTCGATGAACACTATCATCAAGTTGTGAGCGAAACTGGGCGTTTAGATTGTCGGCATACCGGCGGGAGGCTGATGTTACGACGGCCAGGCTATTGTCTAGAACCCCATCTCGATCCTGGGAGGTCCGCGTTAACAGCGTTACTTTACCTTGGTCGGCCTGACGATGGAAGTGACCACGGCACGAATCTATTTGAGGTCGACCGTGCGCTACCTGACGCGTACAAAGGTATTTATTATCCAGAACGTGAAGGAGCAAATTGTAGGTTGGTAAAGCGAATTCCCTTTCGGGCTAACTCAATGTTGGTCTTTGGGAGTCGAGTCGCGCTGCATGGTGCCGATATTCCCGCGGATGCGCTACCAAGTACGTTGGAACGTTATACGTATCAGTTTTATGTGTCAGTCAAAAAGACGAAGAGTACGGACTGACCGGATGCACTTACCCCTGTAACACTCGACGTAGGTTTAGCTGGGAGATCGGGTGTAATTGAGTATTTTCTCGTTATTGGTTTAAGTTGGAATCATCGCACGGATAGATGTTCGTTGTGGATGTGTGGACGGAACCTTGCTTAAACTCTGCAACTGGTTCTGATGTTCGCCAGGCAGTGCGACCGGTCTTAAAATCAAAAAAAGGAGAGGCCGCCTGCACCATGATTGTATCGACGTAGTCTTTCCCGCGGTCGTTCACTCTGGCTAACAGCGTGGCAGTGACGGGTGTTATGGATGGGTCAAGCTCTTCTCTTGGCGTCGTATCCAAGCGCTCAACGAGGTTAATCATCGATTGTAGAAGATTGGACACCGACTCAATTTCAGATGTGACGTTCTCTGCGCAGTCTGAGTCACGCGATACGTAAAAAGAGTAGCGTCGGCCACTGATACCGTACACCTCGTTAAATGATGCCGGCGATGAATAGGTGTGTGAATACATAGGAAAATCAGAAATCAAGGGTTCATGTTCTGTTCCGGACAGTGAGGCTGCTAATTGAATTCCCACGAACAGTGCGAGAACTCGACCGACCCACGCAGGAGTTGCTGAAATAGTTGAAGTGGGAAGAGCGATGGAAGGCGACTTTAGTTGAGCAGCGATTTGGTTCCACGGCAAAAAGGCTAAGAGTAGAGCCCACCAAGCTGGCCAAAATACCCCTTGGAGTAACCAGAACCCAAGCAGTAAGGCTGTTCCGAGAGTTCCTCCCAATAACCTCAGTAGAGTCGTTTTGCTGAAGGCAGTTAGCAACAGTAGTAGTTCTGCGATGATCGCTAATGTCGACACTGCTACCGCGACCTGTTCATGAGATGCTATCCAGAGACCCAGTGTCGAGACGGCGCCCTCAGCATCTTCGACAAAGTGGTAGCGAACCGCTCCTGTCGTAATCCATGAGAATCCTGACTCCCGTAATTTTGCGATTGCGGCAGCGGCGAATGACAGCCCGAATAGAAATCCTGGTACCCATGCAGCATATCCTCGTACGCGTGGGTCCAGCTTCTTAAGCTGGTTCCATGGAACCGGTGTCAATGCCCATACTGCGAGCAGTGGTAATCCCCAATCGTGACTCGAGCCATGCCGGAGTTTCGCCAGTACAAGCATCGTCAGTACGACCGCCGTGCAGACGAGGACCTGCCTTGGCAGAAAGACCCCTGTGGCAAACAGTAAGAGTCCGAGAGTAGCGGCGATTTGGAGTATGTGTATGGCATTCGGTGATGAGGCAAGTGCTCCGATCAGTTCCCAATTGGCAAGCCAGTCAGTCGTTCGATGGACGTTGACTGGTACCACTAGGTCCGGAGAAAACGAAGTCTTCCAAACCGCGATTGCGAGTAACGCGCCGAACACAAGTCTCATTAGTGCGGTGGCTTCGAGTGAGAGTTGGGGTAGACGATTCCCGAGCATTGAGCCGGCTAAACCGGCCGTTGGGAGACAACCTAATAGCCCTGCGATAACAGCGAAGATAAATAACGAAGTGCCCTGGGATTCCTTGGCGGTTTGTATCGCGTGTTCTATTTCTTGATTGTATGGAGTCAGTTGGTACCGTGATCTATTGGATAAATCATGATCTGCTAATGTGAATTCAGTCCGATTGATACCGTGGGTGTCTTCAGCAAGTGGGTGGCTAACGATGGCTTGGAGTGTAATGCTATCTGTGGCCGTGACTACGTATTGCCATGTTTGTCCTTCCTGTTGTGTGCCAGCATCAAGTCCAAGTTCAGCCTCAGCAGTGAGTCGAGTCTCCTCGTCTGTGCCATCAATCCAACGGACGTTGATATGGTGAGGGCCAGCAGGAGTATCGGGCCAGTGCCATGCGATAGTAATAATCGGTACGAGTACTAGGGTTGCGAAAACGATAAGTCCGTCGCGGACGACTGTTTGTTGAATAGTCATCTTAGAATTCTTGTGACGACAAGAACCCGCATTCTTCAATGAAGCACTAGGTTCCGCGGACTAGGAAAGCCTACTGTAAATCTGTCCTAAAGTTGGCATGGTTGAGTCGTTGGTTAGTGGATTCGATTGTGGTTTCGTGGGGAAGGTGGCCGGACGTCTGGCTACGGCGATTTAATTCAGAACGTCAAATAGGTAGCTGAACTTAAGAATGAGACTTCGACCCGCTCCCGTTACCGCGTAATCACTGATGCCTTCAATATCGTTAAAAACCACAAACAATCCCGTATTGGCATCCTGTAGCCAACCGAAACGGATGTTTGACGACCACAGTCTCGCACTGTCGTTATGTTGGACTAGAGCTTGAACAAACAGGCGGGGAGAGACGTTGTATGCAGCTCGAAAACTGGTTAGGTTGGTCACAGTGCTGCCATTAGGCAGGGTTATATCGTTCCGGCTATAGCTTAGGGACAGGTTGATGGTTTCACCGTAGCGTGCCCTCAGTGATGGTCGGAGCGTAACGATATCTCCGCCAAAAAATCCGCCCGCTGTCGCACTCATACCAAAACTGATTGGTGCGGCTCGGTTGTAACGAAAGGAATATTCGGTTTCGCTGAAGTCGTATCGCCCTGGTGGTACTGTGATGCCAGATACCTTGAAATCGCGGAATACTTGCTCGCTCCTGACATCGTAAACGACACCAGTCGAGGAGCTGTCTTCGAATTCGCCTTCGAAGTGGGTATGCAGATACGATGTTTCCATGACGCCCGCAAAATTCCAGAAACGTGTGAAACTCATATGCGGCGAAAATTCTTGGAAGTTTAGGAAGCCATTTGGTCGAGATGTGTTGTTGAGTCCGAAGTCATATTTTCTGAATCCACCCGTTCGCCTAAGAAAGCCGACCTCAGGATTGAAGTCTTCTCCGTTTTCTTGGTAGCCGGTGATGAGACGCCATGATTCAGAGGTGTAGTTGCCGGACACGCTGAGGGCGTACTCTCGGCCCGTGAGTCCCGGCGTGTCCGTACGCCCTACAAATCCTTCCACAAATCCGTTTTGGCCGATGCCCCATCTGCCGTCAACCGCGTAGGTTCGATTGTAGTCATTCGTTTGAGCTTGACTGCCAGTCGCGGTTCGATTAACAAACAATCCACCGATACTTGAACGGTTTGGGAGTTCTTGTCGTGCCCGTGCAACAGTAAAGTTGTTACCAGTCGCGATGCCGGGAAGGTCATCAGTCTGCATGTTGAGTAACCCGACGGTAACGCTATTTGATACCTTGCCTGAGAGACGGGAGCCTACCAAGATTGGAATTTGTTGACCCGTTCGGCTGATGCCGATCCGACGGCTAAAAAATAGATCCGTTTGGCCGAGGTTACGGCCACTGGCGGGGCCACCGTTGGCAACGGTGAACGCGCCTGCATTTTCGAGGAAGAATGGTCTCTTTTCTGGGAAGAATAAGTTAAATCGATCGAGATTAATTTGTTGATCATCGACTTCAACCTGCGCAAAGTCAGTGTTGTAGGTCGCGTCCAATGTGAGTCCTGAGGTGATGCTGTATTTTAGGTCTGCTCCGAAGTCGCCTATTCCGACAGCACCCTGTCCTGGGTTATTTTTCTTCGCGAGGGCTTCACCGATGAGGTACGGGGTAATTTGTAGGTTCTTGGTGAGGCCGATGGGTGTCGTTAGACCGACAAGTTGTCCAGCCATTGAGACTCGGTACAGATTGTATTGCCTCGGCAGCGGCGCCCAATACGAGGTTTCATTTCGCCGACGAATATTTCGTTGAAAGTTGACACCCCAGAGTTGATCAGCGACAGCAGGATAGCGAATCGTCCGGAAGGGAATAGCGAATTCAGCACTCCACCCGATATCAGACACTGCAGTGCTTACCTGCCAAGCGCCATCCCAATTCAGATTAAAGCCACTGCCACTTCCCCGAGAGAATCCTCCTCGCCCACCACCGCCGAAGAGACTCCGACTGCCTCCTTCATTGGTAACTTGGCCGTCATACTCTTGTGCGGCAGGTGTTGTGCCGAAGATGAAACCGTTCTGCTGGTCTTGGAACGTGTCGAGTACGATCTGGAAACTATCAGCGTCATTCATTGACGAGTCTCGACTGCTGTCACTCACGATGAGTGCTCCAGGTTCTCGGTCATAACAGATCACGCCAACATACAGTGTGTCGTCCGTGAAGATAATGCGGACCTCAGTTCGCTCTGTGGCTGGTTGTCCTTCGTCGGGTGCACTTTGGGTAAAGTTGCTGACTGGTGTTGCAGCAGACCACACGGAATCTCCGGCAACATCCCCGTCCAATGTGGGAGGTACTGTTACATGAAAGGCGTTCACGGTCACTCTGGGGGACTGGGCGAGTGAGTCCGTCGGCGATGTTGACGGCGCTTGAGCACTGAGGATCTCAAAGCTGGTGGCTAGAAATAGTGTGAGTAGGGCGATGCTGCGAAGTGAATTTCGGTTCTTCATGGTGAAGCGATTAGGTCGATATACAGGCGTGATCCCAGACGAATTAAACACTGACACGATGTTCCTAAATGCAGCCTCTCGGTAGGAATAGGGTCCGGTGCCGGAGTTGCCGAAGATTGAACGTATCAAACTATAAACGTTTTTTGAGCAACGAGCAGTCTCAAGTGCTGGGGGCGTCTCAACGATTGGTTCTATTGGTGGTATTTCTGAGCAGTCTATGACCGAGAGAACGCCTTGGTGTTTCTTGAGAGGGCTAATCGTCTCTGTAGTTACAGGCGGAACAGATACGAGAACTTGGTAAAGATGGCCCTATTTGTTCTTTGAAGTGTGGTCATTGGAAATACGGCGTTGTTGATTCTCGTACCCCGTTGATAACGGTCGTCGTATCCGACAAAGAGAACGGTTCCGGAATTAATGCGATACGTCAGAAGCAGATTGTTTCCGAGAGTTACCGCTTGTGTATTGTGTTCCATGATATGCCGGAGTAAGAATCGATTCGTGAACTGAAAAGTCGTTCGTGTTCGGTAAATCCTGACGTCAAATACTTCAACGGCACCCATTGGATTTGTAAATCGACTGAAGATGCTTGTCATCCGAACTTGCATGCGTGAATTCGGTCTAAACATCACGTTAATGTTTCCCGTGGCTGTGTCGCCGAGATACGGATTGTCACTGAAATAGACACCGTCACCGACGTTGAATCCTCCATAAAGCGATAGTGTGCGGCCACTAATGGTCCAGTCTAGGCCGTAACCTGTTTTACGGAACTCCAGCTCTCGAAAGCGTTCAAGGTCTCGGCTCACAGTCCCGGTAATGGAGACATTGTTTCGAAATTGGAAGTTGGTCCGACCTTCAATCTGTTCGTCTTGGAGCACGCCGGCATAGTCGTAGAGTCGAAAATATGTAAACGAGGGTTGCCAAGTCAGAAGGGTGGATTCAGGCCACCAACGATAGGACACCGTCCCCGTGGCTTGCCGGAGGTCGACTCGCGGGATGAATCCAGTTTCTGCTCGGAACTCTGGGTCAATACTGCCGTAGGAGGCGCTGTAGCCGAGATTTCGACCTTGGCGTGTTAGGTTGAACTCGAACGCACTTCCACCGATCGTTCCCTCGGCCTCGTTTTGTGTGGACGATCCAACAGCCATGAAACTCATCCGGTGGGTCTGACCTATGCGAAAGCGTCCGTCAATTCCACCAACCCGGTTGTGCTCCTGTCCGAATTCTCTGGCTGTCATGATGGCACCGACGTACGACTCTGAGTAGATGTCGTAGCGAGCGCGCCCGACCACGGTTTGAGCGGTTGATCCAAACTGTGAGTTGGTTTGCTCGTCGAGGAGACCAGGTGCTTCGTCGTCAGCGACAACCACGCCAAGCGTCGTGTTTCCAACCTTCCCTGTCAGTTTCCCTCCAAAGCGCGGGTTCACGATCGTCCGTGTGTTTAAAAGGGTGATCGGTGTCGATATCTGGAAAATTTCCTGCCCTTCCAGGAAGAACGGACGCTGTTCGGGATAGAAGAGCGCAAATCGTTGGTTTGTCTCGATCTGCGGTTGGTCAGCTTCGATCTGTGAGAAGTCAGGGTTGTAAGTAAAATCTGCCGTCAAGTTTGGCGTAATTCCGTACTTGAATCCCAGTCCAATATCACCGTCGGGGTCATTTCGGGTGTAGGCTCCAGTATCCCGATTCATCGATCCCAGCGTGACTCCGGTTAACTCGGGCAGGATCTCCAGGTTCCGACTCTCTGACAGGCCTTCGAGTCCTTCAAGGATACCGAACTGTGTGAGTTGTCCCGCGACGTCCCTTGAAATTGGTGACCACGACACCGCTTCCGATAGTCCCCGAATCCGTCGAGTGATCTGAAACCCCCACTGGTGGTTTTCGTCAGAGCCACGAGCCGGGTAGCGCAAACTCTTGAACGGGATGGCCATCTCGGCTACCCATCCGTCGTCGACGATTTGTCCGTTGGTTTCAAAGAGCGCGTTCCATGATCGGTCACCGCGAACACCGAACGAACCGGAGCTGCTGAGGCTGGAACCGCTACTCCCATTTTGACGCCAATAATTACTCCCGAGAGAACTGGACGATGAGGAGCGACTAGAACTGCTACTACGAGTGCCTTCAGCGTTGACCAGTGAGTCGGTCTGAACTCCGTAACCATTCACTTCAAATTGATAGGCCCGTTGTTGGTCAAGAAAGGTGTCGAACATAACCGCCATCTGGTCATCTCCACCGGTTTCATCGCGGTCGCCCCAGTTCACCCTCATCATCCCAGGATTATCGTAGTGTGCATAAAAGGCGAAGTAGAGATTGTCGCTGTCATAAGCCATCCATACTTCGGTGTCTTCAGAGCCGGGCGCTCCAGCGTCAGGAGCAATTTGTACAAATTCGGTGATGTGCGTTGCAGTTTGCCACACGGCGTCGTCTAGGCGGCCATCGATTTGTGGGGGATTTTCGGTGCGGCGGATGGTTACACGAGGCGTGTCAACGATTGGACTCGATACCGCGTCATCACTTGGAAGAGTCTGACGTCGAACTCCTGTCGTTGGGCTCGGTTCTTGACTCGTTGCATCGTCTTGGTTCTCGGCGGTTCTAGGCTGGGGAAGTATCAATGTATCTTTGAGTAGTGGGACGACTTGATCCTGTAACTCAAAGAGGTTGTCGATTTTGTCGTCCAACGTCACCGTCTCAGAGACCGTGCTTCTTGCGGTGTCAATGACTCGAGCTACGATTCGAATTTGAGTGCCAAGTTTCTGGAATTCTCCTCCGACGATCCAGGCTGCTCCGGCTTCTTGCGCGAGTTGTCTGGCATGTGTGTCCGCTGTGAGCCCGAGACGATCTGAAGGCAGAATCTCTGGAGACGAGGTTTGTGAGACGACGAAAAACCCCAATTGGCGCAGGTCAGCGGCAATGGTCTCAGAAATCCCGATTCCCATCGAGGCATCCCGTGGGTCACCAGAAATATTAGCGAACGGAACTACTAGGA
>CAZUZW010000013.1:0-18557 GCA_964624855.1 uncultured Vicinamibacteraceae bacterium | reverse complement strand
GGGAATCATTAGAAATAGGTATGCATTACGTTTATTTGATGATTGCAATAGTGTGTGAAGTCGCCGCGACGTCGGCCCTGAAGGCTTCGGATGGCTTTACGCAGTTGTTGCCCAGCAGCGTCGTTGTTGTCGGTTACGCCGCAGCATTCTATTTTCTGGGTTTGGTTTTGCAGCGGATGTCGGTCGGTATTGCCTATGCGATATGGGCCGGCGTCGGAATTGTGTTGGTTGGAGTTGTAGGGCGGGTGGTGTACGACCAACGTTTAGACCTCGCGGCTATGACAGGCATGGCGCTGATCATAGCGGGCGTGGCTGTCATCAATCTGTGGTCATCGGCACAAGTTCAATAAACGTTTCTTGCTAGTCGAACGTCTTAGTAAACACCTCGCGTTGTTTAGTTGTGCCCAGCATTACCAACTTGTGTCCATCTTCCAGTGAGACGGAGCTGTCGATTGCGGTTGTTATCTGTTTGCCATCATCGAGCCCTACGACAACCAAGCCAGTGATGGAACTGATGTTGGATTCGGCTAATTTTGTATTGACGAGTTTGCGGGGCACGTCGACTTCAAAGAGTTCGATATCGTGGTCAAGCACGACCATGTCGTGCTTTTCGAGAAGAGCTATGGTTGACTCCGCGGCGAGGGCGGCGTCGCTGAAAGCAAAGTCGGCTCCGGCACGATGGACTGCACTAACGTTACGATTTCGAGCAACACGGCTTACAATACGAATGTCTGGTCTGAGGCGACGGCAGTAAACAGCAAGGTAGATGTTAACGGCATCGTCCTTGCCAGTAAGCAAGACGGCTCTCGCCTCCTGAAACCCGGCAAGGTCCAGATTCTTACTATCATTAGCGTCGCCGACAATGATGCGGTCGGCAAGGTCCACACAACGGTCGCAAACATCGGCATTTTTTTCGAGTAAATACACCGAAACGTTACGCTCTCGTAGCTTACGCGCCGCGGCTCGTCCCACTGTGCCGCCTCCGATAATTAGAACGGGATGGCCAGTTTTCTTCTCCTCTCTATTGAGTAGACTCTCGACCTTTTTCAGTTGCTCGGTCACACCGAGAACCACCAAGATGCTGTCTTCCTGAATAGTTGTTTCCGGACGAGCTGGGAGGAGTGTGCCCGCTTGCCACATACCGACAATACTTGCCCCGGTTTTTGTCCGAAGGGCGGTCTGGCTGATCGTGCAGCCAACCAATGCGGTATCTCGAGCGGCGATTTCACCCATTCGAAGACCTTTGATCGAACCAAGGACGTCGGTATGGTCTATCCCAGCACTTCCACGTTCAGCCAAGTACTGCCCGAGTTGAATCTTGGGGGAAAGCACCTGGTTACAGCCAGCTAATTCGAGAATATCTATTGAGTCACGATGTTCTGCGAAACCGACGACCGGCGTGGGATTAGTGTTTCCGTTACCCGTTGCTTCTCGCGCGGTCAGTACGATATTCGCTTTAGTCGTGTCGTCATGATTCGCGACAAGTAATCGTGCGGCATCAAGATTGAGACGTTCGTAAGTGAGCTTCGCATCCAGCTCTCCCGTGACTGTTGAGATTCCGTCATCGATGAGTCGAGCTGCAACGTTTGGGTTCGGTTCAAGAACGTAGTAGGGAATCTTGCTCGCATGGAGCCGTTCGATAAGGGCTTTCGCAACTTCGTCATAGCGGCAAAGAATCACGTGTTCCGAGGTTCCAGATTTTACTGACCGTGGTGTTTCTTGACGGATTTGCGTTTCAAGCCACGGAGCGTAAAAGAAGCGAATAAAGGTAAAAGGTAGAACTACCAACAACAGCACCGTCCCCGAGAGTAGAACTACAAGGGTGAAAATTCGGCCGGCGTCACTGACAAAGACGATATCGCCGAAGCCGAGCGTGCTCATGGTTACCAGTGTCCAGTAGATGGCTGTGGCCCACGAGTGGGACTGTCCCTCGATTTGGGACATGATCGCCTGGAAAATTCCTGAAAACAGAAGGATTACAACAACCAGAAAGCCGACGTAGCGCGCGAGTGCACCGAGGTTGCGGCTAACGGCTACTTGTTCAAAGATGCTCGGCGGATGTTTTGGCGTTGTCGTCATTGTGCTTACTAACCTTAGATATCGGCTCCAAACAGTAGAATCTTGCGAAGAAAAACGACGAAATCGAGAGGTGAACTATTTGTAGCTGGGCGTGTTGAATTAGGTTAAGTCACTTGCAATCAATTAGTTGCATTGAATTTTGCTGATCGGGAGCAGTAAACAGACATTGTTCTGAGTTTTAAGGCGCTTAGTGAGACACAGTCGTCGATAGAGTTGTCACGGCTTCGGATGAGCCAGAAGCCATTCGACAATCTGTTGGCTGAAGCTGTCAGAAATGTCCGGTGAATGGGAGCCGCCGTTGATAGTCCACAGTTCGCTCGAGCTTCCATTTTTACAGTTTTCGGTATGCTGTGTGACGGCTGTTTCGGCACCTGGCAATAATCTGTCCAAGTCCCGATTCTTTGCCGATATCTTCTCAAGAGTACAGCCATTATACGAAGCCCACCGTTCCACGGTTTCTATTACTCCAGGGTAGGGGCGACTAACTTCTCTACCTGCGGTGTCCTCGAAGCGGTTCAGGTTGCCACCTTCGTATGCTATGACCGAATCTGCGGTGCCATGTATCTGCAAGACGTTCACGGGATGTGGTGGTGCAGGATGGTTCGCATTAGCTGCTGCGCCAGCAACACTGGCGATAGCAGCAATCGTTTCTGAATGGTCATAAGCTAGCCGGTAGGACATGAAGCCTCCGTTGGAATGGCCCACGAGATAGATACGTTTTGGATCAATTTCATATAGGTCAGTAAGCTGGCTAATGATCGAAATGATGTAGGTTGAGTCATCGACATCACTTCCTTGGAAGTTGCAGCAGGCGGCTGATGCATTCCAAAAGGTGTTTTCATTGCCGCTGGATTCACGCGTGCCGTCTGGATAGGCGAGAACGAAGCCGTAATCCTCTACGAGCTCACCAAATTTCCACTCGGATTCCCGCAGTTGTCCCGTATGGCTGTATCCATGCAGTAACACCACAAGGGCTGGTTGGGACTCTGCATTAGCTGCCGAGGGAACACGGACTTGGATGTCTCCGCGGCCGACATTAATTGTTTGGCTGTCTGCAGTAGTTGATCCAAGGCAGAAGAGACCGATAACAAGCGACGCACGTATTTTTATCATCAGTGATTGCCTTAACTTCGGTTCGATCCAGTTGAAAAGAGTTTGGTTTATTAGTCTAGTGAACTCCATTCTACGGTCCGGCCGAGTAGGCGGAAACCTATCCATCCGCGTACTTTGAGCTCATCGCCACGCAATTCCAAGTCAGCCTTGTACAGTTTGCCGTTTTCAGGGTTATAGATACGGCCATGCTTCCATTTTTGATCGGTGAATTCAAAATTGAGCAGAAAGTCTGTTCCCACAAGTGACCGGTTCCGTAAAGCGGGATCCGGATTCTTGGCGTCGACGCCCCCGGCGGGCGGTTCATCGTAAAAATATAGAAACTTTCCGTGATACTTTCCGTCGCGCTCATAGATTTTTACATGGGCTCCATCCCCAGTGTCCCACACACCCACGATATCGCTGGCTAGGGTGTCGGCAGAGACGGTAATAGCTGCGACATTCAGCAAGACCACAATTAATCGAAGCGTAATGTGCACGCGAACAGACACTCTCTCTTGCCCCCAGAATTATTACAGGCCACAGTCTGTCGTGAACGACGTCTTATAGCGTAGCTAGTTAATAGAATGCTGTCAGGTTCTTGGTCGATGTTTCGATCTAAGCTCACAAAGCAATGTCATTGAAATACTGACTTGAGGGTAGCGTAGGGTAAGGGTGGAGTATGAGAATATCAAATAAAGCAGCAGGGTTGACTATTGCTGCGATAGTCATCTCAGGAGCATGCTTTGGAGGCAACGCACAAGCGGAATTGGGCCAAGAGGTTACGAAGGAACAATTCGATACGTGGATGAGCGAGTTGTCGAATTGGGGGCGGTGGGGTGCGGATGATCAACGCGGCGCTCTTAATACGATTACTCCAGAAAAGCGGGTGCAGGCGACCGGCTTGGTTCAAAGCGGAACAGTGGTTTCAATGGCGCGTCCTATGGCGATGGTGCCTTTAGAGAGCCCAGATGACATGGATGCGAATCGCCTGCCGGTGTTGTTGGGATCTGTCCGAAATGTGTTTGATATTGATACTGACAATGGCTACTTTTGGGAAAGATACGAGATTGAATATCACGGCAGCGTGGTAAGCCATCTGGATGCTTTGTGTCATGTGGCATATGACGGCAAGGTGTACAACGGCCTTGATTTTGAAGAAGTTGCAACGACGGTGGATGGTTGTACACAGATGAGCGTAGCAAATGTGACAGGGGGACTCGTCACACGTGGCATTTTGATTGATATGCCGGGTAAAGCGATTCGGCGCCACGACGTTGAAAACTGGGAAGCTGAAACCGGTATTACTATTTCGGCTGGCGACGCGCTGTTTCTGCGGACTGGTCGAGATGTCGGCGAGGAAGGTGGGTACCACCCTTCGCTTCTTCCATTTTTTAGAGAGCGCGACATCGCTTTACTAGGCGCCGATATGGCTCAGGAAGGTGGTGAGGTCGAGGGAGTGAGTATTCCGATTCATTTTTTTACGCTGGTGGCGTTAGGGGTTCACCTTTTCGACAATCTGGGTCTTGAAGAATTAGCGGAAACGGCGAGGAATCTTGACCGCTGGGAGTTTTTGTTTATGGCGTCACCACACGAAGTGCCTAACGGTGCGGGTGCAGCAGTCACTCCGCTTGCGATGTTCTGACGGACTTATACGAGGTTCGACGTCCTTGAGTAATCGATATGACTGCGGTTGTTGAATGTCCCTATTGTAACGAACAGTTGGAGGTTGCGATCGATTGGTCGGTAACGGAACAGAGTTACGTCGAAGATTGTCAGGTTTGTTGCAGGCCGATGGAGTTAACGGTGACTGTGAGTGTTTATGACGACGGAAGTTATGAGACTAGAGTCAACGCACGGACTGGAGATGATTGATTTATTACGGGCAGTCCTTTTTCTCAAAACTTGATCCGAAAGAGAAAGGGACTGTCGGCGGATGATTTAGGATGAAGGCGGGGCATAAAAGGAAACACCTCGAACATCTTCATTGACGGCCAGTGGTTGTTGAACGGGGGGATATGCCCGTTGTTCGCAGTCCATGCGGTCACACAAGCGACACGTTGGGCCAACGGTGACGAGAGCTTCGCGGCTTGTGAGGTCCAGTCCATCAGCGTAGACCATCTCCCGAGCGTAGCTTACTTCGCAGCCAAGCGAGATAGCGTATTGAGCTCTGGGGCCACGATGGCCTCCACTTGCTTTTCGTACGGTTCTGGCAACCTCAAAATAGACTTGGCCGTCTGGGAATTGCGAGAGTTGAGGGCGAATCATACCGGGAGTGAGGAAGGCCTCAAAGACGTTCCATCTTGGGCAGGCCCCACCGAAACGCGGGAAACGAATGCCCGAGGCACTAAACCGCTTTGAGATATTTCCGGCTATGTCGATACGGATTTGATGAAACGGTATACCTTCAGCACCTGGACGTCGAAGACTAGTGAGTCGATGACAGGTTTGTTCAAAGCTGGCACGAAAACGATGTCCGAGTAAATCGATGTCGTATCGTTCGTCTTGGGCCGCTTGTAGAAAGGCTGTGTATGGCATCAGTACGCAGCCAGCGAAATAGCTCGCAAGAACGACGCGAGACAAGGCTCTCGATTCGTCGGTTGTAATAAGTGGGTCGTCAGCTATTCGCTTCAGGATCTCATCTTGTGTCAGCAGGCCTACTTGATGAGCGAGTTGGAAGTTTCGACTGCCACGCCGGAGTGCCTCCGACAAGCTGAGTATTCTCTTGACCGGGTCGTAGCGTCGAAAAGCGCCCTGCATATTGCCTGGTTGTTCGATTCGTACCTCAATACCTTTGGTTTGTTGTAGATAGGTCGCGAGCCCGTTAAACAAGAAGTCTCGCTCGAGATGTGCGTCGCGGGTGAGTGCTTCGGCACCTTCTTCTAATTCTGGGAAATAATTAAGATGCCTCTGCAGAAGGTCATTGACTTCTTCTGTGGGCAACTTAGATGCAAATATGCCTGGAAGTTCGGAACCGGACAGCAGTTTATTGCCCAGGTTATAAGCCGACTCTCGAGCCGATCGATATGCCTCGTATAGCCGTAAGACACCTTGAGCCGCCGTGGGCGAGTTTGTGGCGAATTCTTTGACCTCAGCAGCGACGACATCTAGGTTTTCAAAGAGAGGGTCGCCGAAGGCTTCCAAGAGCTCTGTCACCGCTCGGCCATCTTGAGCAGTCGACAGGGTTTTAATGTCAATCGGTAGACACTCGGCGAGTCGAACCAGTAAATCCGCCGTAAAAGAACGTCGGTTGTGTTCAATCAGGTTGAGGTAGCTTGCTGAAATGCCGAGCCGTCTGGCCAACTCAGCCTGGGTGATACCACGGCTTCTACGGATTGCTCGAACCTTCGGCCCTAGAGTGGATTCCATTGGGTATTTGGTTTAGTAGCTTAGCTCCGAAGGGTACTCTAAAATTTACATGATTGACAGATTTGCATCAGTGGAATTCACAACCCCGCGATCAAATAAATTGCCAAGGACAGAGACAAAGAAACCATTCTAGGCAGTTGTCCCATCTGATAATTCTGTAAATTTATCTTTCTTATCTATTTTCCACCCTATATTACTGCTTGACAGTTCTGGCCATCGGCAGTCTCTCAGGAGAATAGAATCTGATCTGAGATGCGTCGGCAAGAGGGTAATTCTGGAATGTTTACGATGCTGATTTTGGTGTGACTGGAGAAGCGTCGGCCGGATTTTGATACTGCAACGTTTGATTAAACTTAATTAATCGGCATGCCGGTGTTGTTGGTGAGGTCGAAGGCGGGGCGAGCGGATTTTTTCCGCGCCCCGCCCGTGACGGAGGAGTTACATAAGTCCATTTTTGACGAATGCTGCGCCTAACTCATCGTCGGTGAGAACCGGAACGAAGGTGACGTCCATAATGTCGTTCCATTGCAACATCCATGCGGACAAGATCGCTGGGTCATTTGTTTCGATAATGGCCCATCCTGTTCCGCCGCCAGCTGCGTGCCAGCGTCCAATAAGTTTTGCGCCGTCAGGAGCGTTCATACCATCTCCTTTGGCAAAACGTTTAATCGTTTCGTCCCGGTTTGAATTTGGCACGTTGTAAGTCAGTAGATAAGTGGCCATAAGTAGTCTCCTGGATTTTTCGTAAATATGGTGGGCCGCCCGAGAATCGAACTCGGGACACCATGATTAAAAGTCATGTGCTCTGCCAACTGAGCTAGCGGCCCGAACAGAGTAGTTCGATTTCGCGACGATAGGTCTTAGCAAGAGCCTCTGATGCCGACCGCTCGTAGTCTTGGGTCACGGACTGGCCAAGAATAGAGCGGTCGGCAACGATGAGCCTTTGAACAGATTATTAATGAACCATCAGTTCAACCGACGCTGCCATCTGGCCCCACTCAAATCCTAGTGCACCGTCTCCGATTGATAACGTTAATTGGTCGGCTGGAGGATCGAGGTCTGACACGGCCATCGCGATGTGGGCGACATCGTGGTCTGAGTTGTAGGCTGTGCCCCATTGCCCGGTCTCCGAATTGACGATCAAATGGAACTCATCAGACATATGCTGCGTCCAGAGTGTGTACTCACCGGCTGGGATGTGTGTGCCCCCAACCATCAGGTCTGTGTCGGTTGTTAGAGTCGTAGCCTCGTCAGCCCCAAGACGCCAAAAGCGGTCACTCATTGGTTCTACGCTCTCGCCGACTACTCGCTCTTTGAGATAGGGGCGACCGTAAGTGATTGTGATATTGGCGTCGTTAACGACCCAAGCTACCTGAACATGCGGACTTCCCGCTTGGCCTGGGTGCACTTCCATGGCCGTACCGCCACCAAGGTCGAAAGGTTCAGCCATGGGTTCTGGAGCTGGTTCCGCTTCAGCCATCGGCTCCGCTTCGGCCATGGCATCGTGGCTTTCTTCCCCACCACCGCAGCCGGCCATAAAAGCAACACTTGAAATCAAAACGATATAAAACGAAGTCTTGAGGTACATGGTAACTCCCAGAATATTGTGTCTAATTAACGTCGGGTTGAGTGTCAAATATAGCAAAAATACTTAAATTGACTAGGTGTTGTTTCTCAGATGTTGTCATTCTCTTGGATCGTGGCGTGAAGAGAGTTGTCTTTATTCGGTTCTGCACGATCGAAAATCAGTCACGCTAGATTCTGCTTTCTTCTTCAAAACTTGTGCGTAAGTGTCGCCATCTACGATGGTTAGGCGGCTCCTTTCAGCAATTCGGCAGCGGAGCTACCTGCGGCCCGACCGTGTGACACACAGTCGGGAATGCCGACACCTCTGAAGCCGGCTCCGACGATGTGTAGTCCTGGTATTTTTTGGAGTCTGGCGTCGATAGAGTCAATTTTTTCGAGATGTCCGACTTCATGCTGCGGATTGAGGCGGGACCACCGGAAGACACTGGTAACAACCGGTTGCGAAGAAATTCCGAGTAATTGAGAAAGGTCCCGATGGGCGATTGAGACTAATTCTTGATCATTTCTGTCGAGTACGTCTGGCTGCCGAGGTCCACCTAGAAAACCTCTCAGCAGAATCTGACCGGCTGGGACCCGGTGTGGCCATTTTGAAGAAACCCAGGATGCGGCCATTAGCGACAAGCCTGTCTCAACGCGAGGTACGACGAATCCTGTGCCGGCCAGTGGGTGACTTACCGAAGTCTTCGGATAGCTTAAGACGACAGTGGCCGTCGATGTGTACGGGATTGTGCCGCATATATTTGAAAGCGTTGGATCGATCGCGGAAATCAATTGTTCGGTCAGGTACGCAGGTGTGGTTAGAATGACCTGATTTGCCGATATTGTCTCGCCCGAAGCAACGTGAACACGAAAGGGTGATCCTCCCGTTATTTTTGTAACTTCAGCATTCGTTTGAAGTGTCGAAGTCGAGAGGTTTTCAACAATCGCAGAAGTTAACTCCCCGATTCCGCCCACAAGTGATCGAAACAATCCGCCTGTTGAAGGTTGATTCGATCGTTGTCGAGAATGTAATCCCTTAATGACGCTTCCATAGCTTCGCTCAGCATCAACGAGTGTTGGAAAGATCGCCCGCATTGATAGTCGGTCAACATCTCCTGCGTGAATTCCAGCCAGAAGCGGTTCGGCAATATAGGCGACGGATTCATCGCCGAATCGTCGACGAAAAAACGATCCAATTGATTCATCGCGGTCACGAGATGTTCTTGGTTTTATCAAGTCCATGGCCATCCGGATCTTGCCTGATGCTGACAGGATCGGCATCGCGGCAAAAGATTTTAGGTGGGTTGGAATGCCCAGTACAGATGCCCTAGGAAGGGGATAGAGTCGGCCGGCGCGATAGATATATGCGGTTCTGGGTGGAAGAGTTGAAATTAAACGATCCTGAAGGCCCAATTCAGAGCAAAGCTCAACGGCAGCTGGTTTTTGAGTCAATAACGAATCGGGTCCTCCGTCGATTGTGAATCCTTCAGTGAATTCGGTGTGAATCACCCCGCCAAGGCGGTTTGCGCGTTCGAAAAGAACAAATGGTATGCCACGACGATGGAGTTCGTAGGCTGCGGATAGGCCGGTAATTCCTCCTCCAATGATGGCAACGCGAGCATTTTTACCCATGAACAAAACGAGCGAGTGCTTGCACGTTCTCAACCGGTGTTTCGGGCAGGATACCGTGACCTAAGTTAAAGATATGACCGGGCCTTCCCCCGGCTCGTCTTAGCACGTCCTCTGCGCCGGCGAAGAGTCTGTCAGTGGGACCCAAGAGCAACGTGGGATCAAGGTTGCCTTGGATGGCTTTGTCTGGACCTATTTTTTGCCAGGCTAAATCGAGTGGTATTCGCCAGTCCGCTCCGATCACGTCGGCTCCTGCTTCTGCCATTGTTTCTAGTAGGGTTGAGGTACTGGTGCCGAAATGGATCACGGGGACGCCTGTTGAACCTGCACTGTCGAGAATACGCTTTGTGTGGGGCATGGCAAATTCTCGGTAATCATCAGGACTCAACGCACCAACCCATGAATCAAACAATTGTACCGCTTGTACGCCCGCTTCTACCTGTGCTTCGAGATAGTCTGAAATGATTACTGCGAACGTATCGCAGAGTTTGTGCCACGTATCTTTTTCCCCATACATAAGAGCCTTTGTTTTGGAGTAGTTCTTGGATGGACCACCTTCGATAGCGTATGAAGCGAGCGTGAAAGGTGCTCCAGCAAAGCCGATCAGCGGAACTCGGTCTTCCAAGGCTTTGGTCAGCAGCCGAATTGTTGTCAGCACGTGCTCAAGTTCATCTCGAGGTTCGAATCGGCGGAGGTTTTCAACATCTTCATTGGTGCGAATTGGTTTTTCAATTCTTGGGCCTTCTCCTTTAACAAAATCGAATGGGATACCCATCGGTTCCAGTGGTAGTAGAAGGTCAGAGAAAAGAATCGCGGCGTCAAGTTCAATTCGTTCAATAGGTTGTAGGGTTACCTGAACGGCGAGCTCCGGTTCCCGGCAGATCTCAAGCAGGGTATATTTTTCCCGAATCGCTCGATATTCAGGCATATAACGGCCAGCTTGACGCATGAACCAAACAGGAGTTACGTCAACAGTTTCACGGCGGCACGCACGAAGAAAACGGTCATTCACATTGATATGGTACTACGTAGGTTGGGAGCCGTCTTGAATTCATGCTAGGATGGCGAGCTTTCGTCGAGAATGTAGCTGGGTTATACGGGTCATACAGGAGAAATAGTGGCGCCAATTATATTCCGCCCGATTCGTGAGCAGTTAGAACATGATCGAGTGATACGCCAGCTTCAAAAGCAGTCCAGGTGGCGGCGAGAATTCGAGGTGGCCGTCAATGTTGGCTCTGAAGAAGCGGTTTCGATTAGGGTGGGGCATCGCATCTGTTATCCGGACTTGGTGTTGACACGTACGGCCGGTAGCCGTCGCCTGTATGGTGTAGTTGAGGTCGAAACTGCAGAGTCGGTAAACCATCTTGAGGCGATGTCAGAGTGGAGTCATTTCGCGAAAGCTCGAGGAGTCTTTTATTTATATGTACCAGCAGGGTTTACTGATGTTGCACTTCGTCTCTGCCAGAATGCGAAGATTAACGTAACAGAGATTTGGGCCTACTACGCTTTCGGTTCGCAGGCGAAATTTTCGATGGCTTATAGGTCTCCACGAGCGACTCGTCTTGCTAAAGCAGCGAAAAAAACGGTGTCGACGAAGAAGGCAGTAAAGTCAGTAAAAGTGAAGCCTCGCAAGGTCACTAAGAAGAAATCAAAAATCACCAAGGGAAAAAAGACGACTCTCGCTAAGGCGTCCAAGAAGAGTTCAACAAAGAAACGAGCGGTCAAGAAGAGTCCTGCCAAGAAACGTTTAACCAAGAAAAGTCCAGCAAAACGGTCGAAGGTAAAATCTCGTTCCAAGAAGGTTGTCTCAAAGGCAAGACGTCTAACAAAGACTAAAAACGTAAAAAAGGCGTCTCCTGTGAAGAGTACTAGGCGTAAGAAGTAGTGCCCTATCTTCGATTTTCTCGCGATAAAAAGGGTTTCGAAAACACCTACGTCCTGCACTCCGGAGGGGTGAGGGGAAAGTCACGCCCGCAGATGCTTTATTTGTTTCGTACGCCACCAAATATACAAGTTGGTCGCCATCCACTCGATGCGGAAGCTATTCGAGCTGTCGAGGAGCACAATCCGGCTGTTACCTTTGACTGGAAAAAGATGTTAAAGGTGAAAGGTTCTTTGAGTTCTGAAAGTTCTAGAAAATCGGCGAATGGAGTACGTAAACGTTCAAAACCGCAGCCTCGGTCAAATGAGGCCGTTCGGCGCCAAGAGCCAGAAGTGCGATTGTCCGATGTGGAAAAGGTCAAGGCGCCGAAGGACTTGACAGATGAAGACACGTTGAATGAACAAGATGAAGCTGTGGACCCGCAATTACTCGAAGCAGCAGCACATCTGAGTGACGAGAGCGGTGGTGAGGGGCAAGATGGGGCGTTGGAGATGCCTGAGGAAGGCGACAGTGAACACCCTGTGGTTGCGTTGATGGGATATGACAGCTTGTCTAGGCTTCGGGCGCGCTATGCCGAGACCCAAGCCAGAATTAATGAAAAAGCGACCAGTCAAAGGGACCTTGGTTCGATTCGAAAGCAGGCTGAGCAGTTAAATCCAGATCGATGGGAAACCATTGAAGCTGCTGTAACGGGTATCGAACAATTTGAAACTAACGCCGAAGCTATTAGGGGCAAACTTGGGCGCCGGCCGTCTCGACCCAGTAGGTATCAGGCGGGCAGCAATGTGAAAAATGGGTGATACCACGGGTCGATGATTTGAGGGTGTAACAGAAGAAGAGTTGGTTATAATAAAGGGCAAGATGCCTCGCACTTTTCTGCAGCTCAGTAGGACTGCCGGTCATTGGCTGGCCATGGGTGCCATTCTGACTGGCATAGGTCTGCTTGGACATGCTCAAACCCAGTCGCCTTCTCCTGCGCCACTTGCAGGCCAGCTGGCCACAGAGCCGCCGATCTTTAGGTCAGGCGTGACACTGGTAACGACGGACGTAATTGTCCGCGATGAAAATGGCGTTTTTATGTCCGACCTTGTGCCGGAGGATTTCATTGTTGAGGAGGAGGGCATAGAGCAGGAAGTAGCGTCTCTGGTCCGAGTCGATGGCGGCCGCGTGTTTGATGTGCTGGTTGAGACAGCAGCGCCTGTCCAGGAAGGGATCATTCTTCCTCGGGTAAGAAAAGTTGACGACACCGCCGGCAGGATTTTTGTGTTGTTCATTGACGATTTGCACATGGCAGCGCAGTTGACTCCGAAAGTTCGGCAGTTAATGGAAACAATCGCTGAGAACTTAGTTCACGAAGGCGACCTATTTGGCATCATTGCTACGGGAACATCGAATCTTTCGATTGACCTGACTTACGACCGCAATATGCTATTTGCTGCGGCAGAGCGGATCACGGGCAGTGGATTTAATCCCCGCGACATGATCATGATGCAACAGCGGCGAACACTGAGCGAGATACGCTGGCGTGCGCATGTTGCCTATAAGACGGCTTTTGAAACTCTGAAGAATCTGTCGCGGATTAACAACCGTCGGAAGGTCTTTATTTATATTAGTGCGGGATACGACTTTAATCCGTTCGGCGAACAATATGGTCTAGACGTCGCTCAACAATATACCAACCAATATGAAGATCAGCCGTTCGCCGACGTAGAACGTCAAGGTGCGGTATTTGCTGATTCAGAACTTCACAACGAAATCGCAGAGTTAGCTCGGGCGGCGAATCGGTCAAACACGACGTTTCATACTCTGGACCCGAGGGGGCTGATGGCCGGCTCGGATATTGAGTACAACCTTCCGACTCAAGAGTGGAATAGTCACGTCTTTCGCACACAAACGAGCCTTCGGAGCTTGGCTGAACTTACGGGTGGTATCGCTATCGTCAATCGGAATAATTTTGTGTCGGGTTTGCGTGAAATAGATGCGGAAACTAGCGACTACTACGTGGTGGGTTTCAACACGAATCGACCTGAGGCTGGCGAAGCTCGGACCAGGCGATTGCGGATCAGGGTGCGGCGTGAAGGTGCTCAAGTTCGCGCCCGAGAGAGCTACACTTTTGAAGGTGTGGCGGCCGCACGGTAACACGAACCGTTTCTTTTGTTTTTCCCGTGATGGAATGTATACCCGGATCTATTGTTAATAATAGGTTCATAGACTGCGAGAGACTCGCCTTGACTCTTTTGTAAACAATAGTTGAAGATCTGACGTAGACGACAATCGATTTAAGGGGAAAACTATTCCAGCCGTTTTAAGGCAGACCCAAGCCGTCAAACCCGTTTTCCAGTTTGCCGGGGTGATATTTTGCTTGCTGTGTTTTAGTGCACAGGGCGGCGCTCCGAATATCGGTCTTGCAGAACCTTACCCAGTTGTTGTCGAACCCGTCGCGCCTGATCCTATTAACGATCCTCCAGACACACTAAGCTTTGAAGGTGTTCGTCCGCCGCGGCTCAGGGCTCGGGCGGCGATGATATACAACCCCGTTACACACGAGGTGCTCTGGGAATCGGACGGCTACGCTAGACGTCCGATTGCAAGTATTACGAAGGTGATGACAGCCTTGGTATTTCTTGGCGAAACACCTGATCTAACGCGAGACGTAGTCGTTTCTCGACGTGATGTTCGGCGTGCCAATACGACTTACTTGCGACGCGGGGAGCGTATTGAACTTGGCGATCTTCTGCATCTAGCGCTTGTCGCATCAGATAATGCGGCTGCTAGAGTCTTAGCTAGGGTGTCTCCTTGGGGCACTGAGGGGTTTGTTGAGCAGATGAATTTGAAGGCCAGAGAGCTTGGTCTTCGAAGTACGAGCTTTGCCGATCCGTCCGGCCTTAATAAGCAGAATTTGTCAACACCGTACGATGTTGCAAGGCTGATCTCTCACGCGACCGAGAACTCAACGATTGTGACAATAATGCAGAAGAACTCTTATGGTTTTCGCACGAATCGTCGAGCTGTAACGGTTCGAAATACTAACCGGCTCCTGAGAGGGCGACTAACTGTGATCGGCGGAAAGACGGGGTATATCGATGCCTCAGGATATTGCTTGGCTGCAGTCGTGAAGGATTCAGATTTAGGTCCTTTGTCGGTGGTGGTTTTGGGTGCTCGGTCTAATTCGGGAAGATTTTCAGAAATCGGTCGCCTGGCTGATTGGGCATCTGAAAACGGTGATTCGCTGATTTCTCCTCAAGCACTTAAGCTAAACTAGCGAATTATTGATTCATCCGTTAGAGGCGTCTAGTGAGTTCCGTTGTGGGTTTAAATTGTCGTTTTCGTTCGGAACGGCTGGCAGGGGCTGGAAAGCGTCGCACGTGTGCTGCGTAAGTTATTTCATTGGCTCGGAAAGAAAAATAGCGCCTCAAGCGAGTTTGAGTTTTCTTGCCTTAGCTAGTGACGAGTGCAACATTCGGTTGCAATTCTTGGCCCGAGAATGATGCTCATGATTTTGTTAACCGGTGTTGATAGGTTTGGCGGAAATCATTGACGTAATGAGAAAATGTTCAAGAGAGAGTGTTTAGAAGGAAAAACGAAGTTGGAGGGTAGGTAAGACGAATGCGTCAGGTGATCATCATAGGTTCTGGTCCCGCGGGACTGACTGCGGGACTGTATGCCGCACGTGCGAATTTGAAACCGCTATTGATTGAGGGACTTGAGTCTGGTGGTCAATTAATGATGACCACGGCGGTGGAGAATTACCCCGGCTTCAAAGACGGCATTATGGGCCCCGAACTGATGGCTACGATGAGAGCTCAGGCGGAGCGGTTTGGCACCGATTTTGTTCGAGGTGATGTGACGAGTGTTGATTTGTCGGGGGCAGCGTTTTCGGTTTCCACAATCGATGAGACGCACCATGCGCGTTCTTTGATAATTTCAACTGGAGCCTCAGCGCGATTACTCGGTCTTTCGTCAGAACGAAAATTGATGGGACACGGCGTGTCGACTTGTGCCACCTGTGACGGTTATTTCTTTCGAGATAAACCGATTGCCGTGGTCGGTGGAGGTGATACCGCAATGGAGGAGGCAATCTTTCTTACGAAATTTGCTTCACATGTAAGCGTAATTCACCGCCGTGCTGAACTTCGAGCATCTCAAATTATGCAAGAGAAGGCTCTAGCGAATCCAAAGGTGTCATTTGAATGGAACAGTGTCGTCGAAGAGGTTAGAGATGTGGCTCAGGGTGTGGTCACTGGTGTGACTATTCGGAACATTGCAAATGGTGAAATCAAAACTCTTGACGTAGAAGGCTTATTTGTGGCGATTGGACACACGCCGAACACGGGTCTCTTTGTCGACAAATTGGCGTTAGACACTAACGGGTACATTGTTCCGAAGGGAGGCAGCCGGACCAGTGTTCCGGGTGTATTTGCTGCAGGTGATGTGCAAGACCATACATATAGGCAGGCGATCACGGCTGCAGGTTCGGGTTGCATGGCAGCGATTGACGCCGAGCGTTATTTGGAAAACCTCTCTGAAGATCAGGAAGATGTTTCAGAAACACAGTAGTCGAAAATTATGTTCTGGAGCGCATAATCCATCCTGATGAATGTTTTTTTCATCGTGATATCCGCTGACTAATCGATCCATCCTCCTCCAAGTACAACATCGCCGTCATAGAACACCGCGGCTTGGCCAGGAGAAATCCCAGGTTGAGGCGCATCGAATTCAAGTGACGCAGTAGATGCGTCTTTAACATGAAGTGTGGCTGTTGCTTCAGACTGATGATGTCTAATTTGCGCTGTGACTCGGACCAAATCATTCGGTGGAGTGCCAGAGATCCAGTTGATTGCTGACGCATGAAGTGATGTTTTTTCAATGGCAGATCTGGGGCCGACAGTGACAGTTCGGCTGTTCGCGTTAAGCGCTACAACATAAAGTGGTTCTGGGTTACTTATTCCTAGTCCTTTTCGTTGTCCGACTGTGTACCGGTGGATGCCAGCGTGTTGACCGAGCACTTGTCCATCCGTGTCGGTAATTGGTCCAGGTTCAATGTTGTCGCTAGTCCGGCGCTCAACGAAAGCGGCGTAGTCGCCATCAGGAACAAAGCAGATCTCGTGGCTGTCTGGTTTGGCTGCAACGGGAAGGCCAAGGGCTTCGGCGTATTTCCGCACTTCCGATTTCCTGAGTTGGCCCAGGGGAAAGTTTGCATGGGCGAGTTGGGACTGAGTCAGCGTAAAAAGGAAGTACGACTGATCTTTGTCTCCGTCTAAACCTCGGTGAAGCTTATATAGTCCATCCCGTCCGTAGCTTACTCTTGCGTAATGCCCGGTAGACACGTAGCTTGCGTCGAAACCCTTTGCGCGTTCGAGCAAGTTCGTAAACTTGAGGCCGCCGTTACACTGCACACAAGGGATCGGTGTTCTTGCCATTGTGTATTCACGGACAAATGGCGAGATTACTTGGGCGTCAAATTGTTTCTCGAAGTTTACGATGTAATGAGGTATTCGCAGTAGAGAAGCCACGCGACGAGCGTCTTCAAGATCATCGATCGAACAACAACTACCAAAGTCTGCTCCCCCTTCTCTTTGGTCATACAATTGCATAGAGAGACCGATAACTTCGTGTCCTTGTTCACTAAGAAGAGCTGCTGCAACCGATGAATCAACGCCACCGGACATGGCCGTAACAATTCGCATGTTTCAGGGGGTCCTTATTTCTAGTTATCTTCCTATAGGTGCGGTTTGTTTCTTCGGACTACTGGATGGTCGCGAAACGCTCCGCAGTTTTTGAACTAACTTCGGAAGAATATCTATAACATGATCAATCTCTTCGCTCGTGTTATCAGAACCGAGGCTGAACCTAATTGAATTTTGGGCACGGTGAGCGGAAAATCCCATGGCACGGAGCACGTGCGATGGTTCTAGGGTGCCTGATGAGCACGCTGAACCCGTCGACACTGCTACTCCTTCCAAGTCAAGGGCGATTAACAGCGATTCGGCCTCGACCCGGTCGAAGCTAATATTTGTCGTATTTGATATTCGTTTTGACGGATCCCCGTTAACGACAGTTCCAGGAACTGTTTGAAGGACTCCCGTTTCAAGTTTGTCCCGGAGCGTTGAGAGATGCTCAGCATCGCTAGCTGTATTTTGGAGCGCAAGACGAGATGCAATTCCAAGGCCCGCAATGCCAGGGACATTTTCAGTCCCAGCTCGGCGGTTTCGCTCTTGTTTTCCACCAGTCACTGTCGAGATGAGCCGAGAGCCGCGTCGTAGCCAAAGTGCTCCCACTCCCTTTGGCCCATAAAATTTATGGGCAGATAACGAAAGCAGGTCAATGTCGAGATCGGCGACGGCTATGTTCAATTTTCCCACGGACTGAACAGCGTCGGTGTGAAAGAGAGCCCCGTGCCGGTGAGTAATGTCAGCAAGAGCAGCTAGTGGTTGAATTGTCCCGATTTCATTGTTGGCGTGCATAATTGAGACAAGAGCAGTGTTATCAGTGATCACTGCTTCGAGTGCGTCAGGATCAACTATGCCACCTTGGCCTACGGGAATTAGCGTAGTTTCCCAGCCCCTTTTGCTAAGGGCTTTAAAGGTTTGTAACACCGCTTCATGCTCAATACTGCTTGTTATGAGCTGTAAGCGTTTGGTTGGAGCCGCACTCTCGGCGACACCGCGGATCGCAAGATTGTCTGACTCAGTTCCGCCGCTCGTGAAGACAATCTCTTGTGGATTAGCACCGATCAACTCTGCAACACTAGTCCGTGCGTTATCGACCACTGTTTTTGCGTCTTGACCGAAAGCGTGAACGCTTGAGGCGTTCCCAAACTGCTGTTCCAAACTAGTTCTTACAGCTGTTACAACTGCCGGATGGACGGGTGTTGTCGAGTTGTGATCGAGATAAATCCGCATTCGTTTTCGATCTTATCACTGGCTCTAACCGTCAGCAATGA
>CAZUZW010000012.1:0-68319 GCA_964624855.1 uncultured Vicinamibacteraceae bacterium | reverse complement strand
CACTTCGACTAAGAAAGCCGGCGGTGTATATATTTCCTGTACTCCTGGGCCGTTCTGGGGATCGCTCCGCCGGAGGCGCGATGGAGCGTATTGGCCCGTACTTTCGTATAGCCACCCATCTCGCCAGAGGAGACCCTGGGTATACGCCGGCGTATCATGAACAATTTCACGGAGAATCTCGACTCGGAGCAAATCAACCGACAATGCCCTGGGTTGGACCATGCTTGCGCCCATGTTCCCGCCGAAAAAAACAGCCCACCGGACCAAACCTACCGCGCCAACCGAGACCAGCGCCGCCATCCATCGGTTACTTCGTGACCGAGACCGCACACGTGGTTGACGACGTTTGAATTTCTGTTGTCTAGACACGGCAAAAACGAAACGGCGGCTGGTTCCCGTCATGTTTTACGCCGGTCAAAAATTTCAGCGACCGTCTTCGCACCGAATCGGTCGTCAAGAAATTCAAGTTGATCAGCCTTGACCTGACCAGGATGGGCTACACCACACGCGCGCGTAAGCGAGAGTAAATCCTTACGTAACGCGACTATGTAATTGGCAACACGAACCGATTTCAGACTTGGGTCCAAACCGCCAGACAGCCATTTATTCTGCGTCGCCACACCCGTAGGACAACGATTGGTATGACATTGTTGCGCCTGAATACAGCCAATTGCGATCATTGCCTCCCGGCCAACGTTGATCATGTCACAACCAAGTCCAAACGCGAGAAGGGCATCTTGAGGAAACCCGAGTTTGCCTGACCCAATGAACACAACGTTTTCAGCAATCCCTGCCCTGTGAAAAATCTGGTAGCCCCGATTGAAACCTACTTTGAATGGAAGTGCCACATGGTCGGTGAAACCAAGCGGACCAGCCCCGGTACCGCCTGCTCCCCCATCGATTGCAACAAAGTCAACGCCACGGCCAGTATTAGTCATCTTGTCTGCAAGATCATTCCAGAATGCCAATTCGCCAACGGCCGATTTAATTCCGACGGGAAGACCAGTTTCATCAGCCATGGCCTCCACAAAATCGAGCAAACTGTCAGCGTCGTGAAATTCGCGGTGGGATCCTGGGCTTACACAGTCACGGGCCAGCGGTATTCCACGCGCGGCTGCGATCTCCGGTGAAATTTTCCGACTCGGGAGAAACCCTCCGACTCCTGGTTTTGCGCCCTGACTAAGCTTTATTTCAATGGCTTATACCGTCGGGTAACGCGCAACTCCATCTTTTAAGCGCGCCATACTGAAATTCCCCGTCTCGTCTCGGCAACCAAAGTATCCCGTGCCGATCTGCCAGACGAGATCCCCCCCACACAAGTGGTGCTGCGAGCCCGCCCCTTCTCCAGTGTTTTGTAAGCACTCTGCAATCGCAGCACCCTCGTTTAAGGCCTCGACCGCAGGACCGCTTAAGGAACCGAAACTCATCCCTGAGATGTTAATGACAGACGGTGGCCTAAATGCGTTCGTGCGGCCTCGGCTTTCGCCAATTACCTTCGCACAAGGAATTCGGTGTTGTGGGTCGTAATCAGCACCAGTCGGATCTGGAGCATTAAGCGGAAAAGTTTGGTGCTTGACGATTAGATAGTTTGGAGATCGTTCCATCTCATTGTCGGAACCAAATCCAAAGTAGACATTGTCACGTTTTGACGACGCATAGACCCACCGTCTTTGGTCGCGGCTAAAGGGGCGCTCTTCATCATTGTCCGCTACGATATACTGTCGAAACTCGGGTCCAACAGATTCAAAAAAGTAGCGGAAATGCCCGATGATGGGAAAATTACGCAAAATTGCGTGGCGGCGTTGACAGAGGTCATAAACTACGACCCCGCTGAGAACGATCAGTAGAATCCAGAGCCAGAACATAGATCCCTTCCAGAGCCAGTGGCACGGTAGGCTCAAACCGAGAGGCCATAGCCCTTTCTGTTCCTATTCTAGTCTGACATTCTTTCGGGCGAGACAAGGTTTAACCCAAATTCGCTTGAGCTAAGGCGTCTCAGACCACAAGAACTTATTCCTGCGTATGACTCCGTAGCGGACAGAGACCCGCGTAACTGTGGGGCGGTGCTCGCCAGCGGAATTATCTTGAGAACATCGTAATGCCCTGATATGGATAGCCCTCAGGCGGTACGATCGAGTAGATCCAGCTCATGGCGGGCCGCAGCTTGAGCGCGGCGGCGGCTAGCCGTAAGTTTAGCGCGACGCACCTCCTCCGGGGGGTGTTGGCCCCTTGGAATGATAAGACCGGGGTCCCCGCTGAACCGAGCCCGTCGGACTGAGGATAGCTCGCGCACTGAAAACGACCGCTCCGCAGAAGATAAATTGGCGCTCAGCATCTTCTGATGCCGCATTACCGTATGGTGACACCGTAAACACAATTTTGCGGGACTCTGACCCTGTTGACGACTTAACGCCAAGCGTGCAGGTTTTTCACAACAAACGGCGCAGAGGTCTCTCAACTGTGCCCTAACGTGTTTAGATTCGACTGTCTTGACAAACTTTTCCGTCGGCTGGCGAGAATCAAAATTAAACTGCCGGACGACTGATGGCTGAAATCGAAGCATTCTTCTCTCCTTTGATCTTCTGTCACTGTAGGCGAAGGGTGTGACAAGGTAGGTCACAGTCAGCTTCATTTATTATTGAGTTGTCGAAACGGCGGTTTCAGAAAGTTAGGATAAAAAAACTCAGAATGGCTCGCAGTGGCGAAGTGATCCGTCAGTGGCGTCTCCTCCGTGAAATAGAGGCATCGCGAGGAGTTACGATTCGCAACATGGCCGAACTCGCGGGAGTCACAACCCGAACAATTCGTCGAGATCTCGACGCCCTTCAAGAAGCAGGGTTTGCTCTCTATGATGAAATGTACGAGGGGCAGAAACGTTGGAAACTACGTAGTCGTCCGTTCAATGGACTGGAAGATACAAGCTTCACACTCGGGGAACTCTCGGCGTTGTATTTCAGTCGAACTGTCATGGAATGTCTGACTGGAACACCGTTCCAAGACGATTTGCGCCAAGCGTTTGCCAAACTCGAGGAAGCACTTGGGCCAAGAATGCAGGCTTTTCTTGACCGCTTGCCTGCCGCGATCGACGCGAAGTCAATTCCGACGCCCGCCGGCGGCAGTTTGGAACAGCGTCGCACAATTGGCCAACTGCTGGACGCCGTACTCCATCAACAGCGGTTGGTAATGCGATATCACTCATTCTCAAGCGGTCGCGAAAAGTCCTACCGCGTTGACCCCTACCGGCTAGTTTACGCACAAGGTGGACTCTATTTGTTTGCTTACGTTTCCGCGTATCGGCAAATGCGGACGTTCGCCATCGACCGGATAAAACACCTAACGGTACTCGACGAAAAATTCCAAGTGGTTGAAGATATTGGAGAAACTACATTTCCCCACTCAATAGGTATCCATGACGGTGAACCAGAACAGGTCAAAATCCAGTTTTCCTCTCAGGCAGCACCTTATATCCAAGAACGAGTGTGGCACTCCTCTCAAACAATCGAACCTCAGGCCGATAGCTCAATCATTCTCATCTTAGACGTCTGTATAGATGCGACCCTTCGAAGTTGGATTTTGGGCTTCGGTCCTCTCGCCAAGGTGGTCTGGCCTACTCACTTGGCAACGAGTATCGCTGAGGCACTATCAACCGCACACAACCGGTATCAATCGAATGGCGGAGACCAAAACCGTCGCCACAACAGATAACCATGGCAGCGTCAGAACCAGCCCAGGAAAAACGGGTCCTCCGCGGTACGATACTTGCCATCACTATCGCCATCGTCAGCGGTGCGGCAACTTGGTTGATTACACGGCAACCACCAGAGAGCCCACCTCCCATGCAGGCCTTGAACGTCAGGCTACCAGATAGCCACACCCTGACCGAGGTAACAATTGCTCCGGATGGCTCACAACTTGTTTACTCCGCAATTACCAATGGCCATAGCAGTTTATTCCTCCGGTCATTCAGTACATTTTCAGTCGAACCAATTCCTGGCACTGAGCATGCAACTCAACCCTTCTTTTCTCCGGACGGTTCTCGGGTCGGATTTTTTGCTTCGGGCTTTCTTCGGTGGGTAGCACTTGACGGCGGTTCACCAGTCTCGATCACCGCAGTCGACGGCGAAACCGCAGGGGCAGCCTGGGGAACAGATAATCACATTATCTTTGCTCCCCTCGGCGGTCGTGGCCTTCAGCGTGTATCTGCCGACCCCACCGGGAACCCACCGAATCCGGCCGTCGCTCAAGTCAGTGAACTGGACAAGGAATCTGGTGAAGTCTCGCACGGTTGGCCCGTCCTCCTTCCTGGACACCAGTCGATCATCTTCACCGTGGGACGCTTTGACCGGGACCCGCGACTTGCGTGGATGAACTTTAATTCGTCAGACCGCGAACTGATTATGCCGACGGACGGGGCAGCGGTCTACGTGGATTCTGGTCATTTGGTATTCGCCCGCCGAGGCGAACTCTTCGCAACACCGATCGACGTCATAAACCAAGAAGTAGCAGGCCCGACGCGGTTGGTGGCCACCGGCGTGCAGAGTACTGCAGTCGGATTCGACCTCCTCGGCTGGTCAAACCTCTCGGCAGCCCGAAACGGACGCTTAATCTATACCGCTGAGCACTCTAGCGCATCTGACGACAATCTTCTGGTCTGGGTAGACAGAAATGGAACAGTATCTGACATCGATGGTGTGGCAGCTGCACATCACACACCACGTGTCGCTTCCGACGAGTCAGCAATTACGATGACTGTTCGGAGTGGGACCTTTACTCGTGACCTATGGGTTTATGACATCGCTGCCGACCAACGCCGACAGGTTACCCAAGCAGCCGGTGACAACCACTCACCTATCTGGTCGAACGATAACCAATGGATCACCTTTGCATCGAACAGAGGCGGTCCCCAAAGTGTTTACCGTGTCGCACGTGGAAACTACAGTAGAGTTGAACCACTGTTATCAGGCGACGGTCGAACACCAGGTTCGTGGTCACCTGACGACACACACCTTTTCTTTCACGAGCGGGGACAAGATCGCAGGCGCGACATCTGGGTCTGGAATCCTCAGAGTGGCGAAGAACAACTCCTTCTGGGAACGACTGCCAACGAGAGAAGTCCTGCCATTTCACCAAATGGTACATGGTTGGCGTACGTTTCGGACGCGGACGGTGGAAACCAGATATATCTCCGGTCTGTTGTAGGTGAATCCAATACACGGATCTCATTGGCAGGCGGGGTCGAACCTGTTTGGTCGGGAAACGGCGCTGAATTATTTTACCGCCGGGGACACAACCTCTTGTCGGTGGCGATCAATCGAGACACCGGAGTGCCATCGCGGGCCCAACATCAGTTCGCGGGACTGTTTGTGAACGACCCCGGTGGAAATGTGCCAGCCTACGATGTCAGTGAAGACGGGTCTCGATTTCTGATGCTTCGACCCATTTCGACAGTCAATAGACTCGCTGTTGTCGATCATTGGCAGTCGACAGTCTTTACGGAGTGATCTTTCGTAAGACCAAGAAACTCCGGCGACAAAAACACAAGCTTCCATCAAGGTTTGTCGCGGATTACTCGAACCTAACTCGATGTTTCTTATTCGTCTTCGGCTGAAAGTACCCGTGCCCCAGTCGTGTTAACACGTCCAACGAAAGGGTCGCTGGTGACTCCGGCCTTCAGAAACGCCTGTTGCATCCTCTCGGCAATCCTCTCCGCTGAACCATCAGCAGCAGCAAAAGCAAAGACAGAAGGACCTGAGCCAGAGATTGAGCATCCCAACGCACCTGCGGCAAGAGCAGCGGTTTTTACTTCCGCGAAGCCAGTTACAAGGGGAGCACGAATTGGCTCAACCAAGGCATCATGAATACTGCGGCCAAACAACATGAGATCTCCGGAGTGCAAGGCAGCTACAAACGCGGCGACGTTACCAAGATTGGTCACAGCCTGTTTAATAGTGAAATGTCGGTCAGCGACAAGTTGTCGCGCCATCGAGGTCTGCACTTGCGCGTGCGGATGAATCACGACGATTCTCAATGCTTCAGGTACCGGTAACGACACAAGGTCCAGAGGAGCATAACTTCGAATCAGGACAATCCCCCCCAGTAGACTGGGTGCAACATTGTCCGCATGAGCGGTGCCAGAAACTGCCTTTTCTCCCTCCAGGGCACAATCAACCAACGCGTGACGCGATAGACCCCCAGCGCATAATTCATTAACAACCACCGCACCAGCAACGCTACTCGCGGCCGAGCTGCCGAGGCCACTCGCCAACGGCATTCGTTTGTGCACCCAAAGTCGCACACCTGTCCGTTTAGCAGGTTCAATCCGGTCCAACACGGCCTGTGCCGCAATAGCAGCAGTGTTCTGGGAAGAATCAGCGCTCAGCGTGGGCGCGCCTGTAACTTCAACAATTTCGACACCGGTAGCCTCAGAACGCTCAGCCTCGACGATATCGCCAAGCTTTTCGAGCGCAAGGCCAAGCACGTCAAACCCTGGGCCAAGATTCGATGCAGATGCTGGAGCAAAAACTCGAAGACGATTCTTCATCCGGAGGACACCGTGTTAAATCAGTCTGTGGTCAACCCCAAGTCTCAGTCTCGAGACACTCTCGGTGCGACCACAGACTGATTAGTCTACAGCGACCTACGGTCTAGACGAAGACTATGGTCGCGTCGATTCTGTCTCCGCTGCCTCTTCCAAGACTGAAATCTCAAAGGCACTACCGTGAAGCGGCAACACATTTTCGACCCGCCACTCGCGATCGCTGATTGTTCGCAGCAAATTCGCTGCAAACGGCGCCGTCCTATAGGTCGGCGCGTACAGGTCTACCTCGACGAGAGTTCTCTCGCGTGGAAGATACGCCACTAACATCGCATCCGTATGCGCGTCAGGACGAACGCGAGCGATCTCCAGGGTGCGACGGCCCTCACCCAGTTCGTAAACCTCGTTTGCCACCAGTGCCAGAACGAGCTCCTGGGGATTATTCGCCAACGCGTCAGGCATGATCGTGTGCGGGCGTTGGGCAATTTCCTGATAGAACTCCGCGTTACTCTCGTGAGTGACCACGGTCAAGCCCTCGCTGATCGCAGCTCGAATACCGCCCGCGTGGTCAAAATGGTGGTGGGTGTTGACCACGTATTGAAGCGGTTTCTCAGGCTGTAGTTCTCGAGCTGCAGCAATAACGGCAAGCGTGCGCACGTCATTCTGTGGCGCCTCAACCAAGGCAAGATATTCATCGAACTCAACGAGCAAACTATGATGAGACTGGCCGGCCAGTAACCACAGTCCATCGCCGACCTCTTCAACTTGTACATCAGCTCGGAACTCTGGAACTGGCGCAGACTGCGCCTCCCCAGGCGCACTAAGGTCATCCAACTCCCGATTAGTCGCTGAGTCGACCCGAAGCTCCCAAATCGTGAAGTCGTCAATTGAGGAACCAATCCCACGAGGAAGAGTCAGACGTGCTGCAAATCCTCCGAATCCACCGGTTTCAAAATAATCCTCGAAGTGGGTAGCCCGCGTCACATCCCCGAGAACGGTGTCATACCCCGTGGTGGCGATAGTGGTCGGGAACTTAGTGGTTGAGTCAACATACATCGTGTAGGTCTGCCCACCTGGCGCCGTGATATCAACAACGTCCTGCCCATCCTCTTGACGAAGGTTGCCCACCACGGTCCCTTCCGTGAGCGCAAGCTTAATAAGCGCAGCTGGGTGGTCATATAGGTCAACTTGGCGTTCCATGGCCACCTTGGCCGAAGCACGACTCACCGCACCATCCTCTGTAATGTTGTATGCGACATCGCCATCGCTCCCAGTCGTCTGCTCTCTTCCGTTTATCGGATTCCCGGTTAAGTACGAAGACGTCCGACGCTCAACCACTCGCCAGTTGTTGTTCACCAAATCGATTTCACGAACATATGAATCAATTGAAAAATAGGGCAGTGGGTTAGCCGGAGAGGTATTCTGGCCCAGACGATACAGTCGCCCATCGCCCTCAATCAAAAGACTCTCCAGCTCAGATATAGGCCTTTCTCCTCCCATGGCTTCGGCTGCGTCAATAATTAGCTGCATTTCTGGTGGAGGCGGTGCGCATCCGTACACCGCAGGCACTAAGCAAAGAATTAAGGCTAAGCATTTCCTCGTCATGACTGCGCACTCCTTTCGCAGGGTAAATTCTTGCTTCCAACCCATACGTAGACGACATCAGACTTACTGAGTGACAAGACAAGTGGCAGAGGGATATCCGCGCCACCAAAGAGGTAGCCCACCGCACGCGACGCCGCACACAAAGACTCCATGTGAACCTCCGTCTGCTCTTCCGGCGGGGTAAACCCGACCAGCGGGTTTACCATCGCATTCTGTCCTACGACAACAGACCGCGCAACCCCCTACGTGCAGTTTTCTCAAGATTCAGCTTTTCCAGAAGCGAGGCACAAAGGTGTGCGAGAATGAGAGTGAGCGGTTTTCTGCTGGCAAACGGAGGTTTTATGCGAATCCGGCTACTGACCTTAGCGGTGGCACTCATCAGTGTGGCAGGTTGTACCTCTGAGCAAGCACTCTCATTTCCGCCGGAAATGCCAAGTATTGTCGCCAAGTCAATTGAGTTTCACGGTGGAAGTCTTTATGAAAATTCAGCGATGGTTCTCACGATCTCGTCGCTGTCAGGAAGTTTTCAGCTCGAAGTAACCCGTCAAGGCGGTCAGTTCGACCATGCCGTTATCGGTACTATCGGACGAGACATCGAGCGACGGGTCCGTGTAACCAACGATGCCGTCCAAGAATGGCGCGGCGGGGACGAAGTGCCTCTTGATGACAGCAATGCGACGCGGGCCAGAGCTTTTGTAGATGCCCGCGTCTTTTTCCCCTTGTTACCCTATACGCTCAACGGTGGTGACATTAATTACGCAGACCTCGGTCTTGAAAACTGGGAAGGCCACGAACTCCACAAAGTTAAAGTAACGTTCACGCCGGGCACCAGTAACGATGCCGACGATGGGTATATGTTCTGGTTTGATCCGAAAACCGGACGAATGGAACAATTCGGCTACGACTTCGACGGCGGCTTACGCTTTCGGAAAGGAATCGAGTTCGAACGGGTGGGTGGCGTCTTGTTCTCAACCCAAGAGAACTACGCTATCGACGGAGGTCGCGTTCCAGTCGAGACCCTCTCACCCGACTACATCGCGGCTAACATGAACCTCATATCAACCGTTGTTATTTCCGACGTGACCGTTGAGCCGTTGTAGGGACGTGTTCGGATCTTCTAGTCAAAAATTCCCAGCTGCAACTTTGCGGCATCGGTCATCCGATCTTTGTCCCACGGTGGTTCCCAAACCAAGTCAACCCGCGCGTTCGCAACACCGTCGATCGACTTTACCTTCCCCTGTACTTCAGCCGGTAAAGTAACAGCCGCCGGACAGTTCGGTGCCGTCAGAGTCATCTTAATCACTGCTAATCCGTTCACATCCACGATAATGTCGTAGATCAAACCCAGCTCATAGATATTCACCGGAATTTCAGGGTCGAACACCGTTGCCAACTGCTCGACGATCTTCGGTTTAAGCTCAAGAGTTTTTGCGGGGTCCGACTCTATTTCGGCAGGCTCGGAACTCGTAGCCGATGGAGCCGTAAGAGCACTGGTGTCAATCGTGGGCTCCGACGACGGCGACTCTTCCGACGATACACCGTTTCTCTCTTTATCCGGTGGAGGCACTTCATCTAGTTTCAAGATATCCATAGCTTTTTACTCACCTTCACTCGGTACTCGTAAGATCCTGTGAATTCTCAAATGCTGCACGCAAGGTATGCCAGGCAAGAATGGCACATTTAATACGGGTAGGATAATCTCGCACTCCGGCCAAAACAGCCAGTTTTCCCAAAATGTCCAGGTTCGACGGCGTTTCTCCACTGGTGATCATGGAATGAAATTCGTCGAATAACCGCTGAGCTTCCGCAAGAGTTTTGCCTTTGACAGCATCAGTCATCAGTGACGCTGAGGCCTTAGAAATCGCGCACCCGGACCCTACGAAACTGACTTCGGTAATTACATTACCCTCCAAGTTCATATACAGAGTCAGTCGGTCGCCACACAGCGGATTGTATCCATCCGCGTGCCGGTCCGCACCGTCCAACTCCCCAAAGTTCCGCGGATGTTTGTTATGGTCCAAGATGACCTGCTGATAGAGTTCTCTGAGGTCACTCATGATGAAAACATCTCGCGAACCCGATGCAACGCGTGAACCAGTTGGTCGATCTCTTGACGCGTGTTGTACATCGCGATCGACGCTCTTGCGGTAGCTGGAATACCAAATCGATCCATCAGTGGCTGCGTGCAATGGTGGCCAGTTCGTATTGACACGCCCTCCATGTCGACAATCGTGCCTATATCGTGGGGATGAGCTCCCTCGAGAACAAAAGACAAAATACTTGCCTTGTTGCGTGCCGTGCCAATCAGTTGCAGTCCTGGAATTGCTGACAAGGCAGCCGTTCCGTAATCCAAGAGTTGGGATTCATGATTCGAAATCTTGTCAAAACCGAGCGCCGTGAGGTAATCAACTGCTGCACCTAATCCAATCGCCCCAGCGATATGGGGAGTACCGGCTTCGAACTTGTCCGGCAAATCGGCATAGGTTGTCTTATCGAACGTAACCGAGCGAATCATGTCTCCGCCACCCAAGAACGGTGGCATCGAATCCAGTAACCTCTCGCGACCATACAAAACACCAATACCAGTCGGGCCGTACAGTTTGTGACCGGTAAACACGTAGAAGTCGCAGTCAAGAGCCTGCACATCAATCGGCATGTGGTAGGCCGCCTGCGACCCGTCAATTAGAACCGGAACATCCTGTTGATGGGCCAACTGAATGACCTCTGACACAGGATTTATCGTTCCCAGTGAATTGGATAGATGAACAATCGCCACTAGCTTGGTCCGAGCATTCAAACACTGCGCAAACTCGTCCATCAAGAGTTCGCCTTGATCATTAATAGGCGCAACGCGCAGCCGGGCACCGGACCGTTCACAGAGAAGTTGCCAAGGCACGATGTTCGCGTGGTGCTCCATGTGCGTAATTAAAACTTCGTCACCTGGACCAACATTTTCGCGGCCAAAGCTGTGCGCCACCAAGTTGATGCTCTCGGTAGAGTTCCTGGTAAAAATCACTTCTTGCGCAGACCGTGCATTAACGAAATGTTGAACTTTTCGCCTGGCTTCATCGTAGGCTGCCGTTGCTTCAGCACTTAACACATACACACCACGATGGATATTGGCATTCTGCTGTGCGTAGTAGTTGGCAAGGACATCTAAAACTTGCTTCGGTTTCTGCGTCGTAGCGGCACTATCGAGATAAACCAATGGTTTGCCTCGTACCGCGCGTTGAAGAATAGGAAAGTCCTGCCGGACACGAATTACGTCCAGTTCTGAGGGGGAATCTTGAATTGGAGTGGCCATGTGTTACGCCACCGCAAAGGGCATATGCCCCGATCCTGGAAGCTCCTGCAAAAGAACCGCGTCCAGCTGTCTTCGAATCGGTTCAATGGCAATCCGACCGAGCAAATCACTGGCGAATGCGTGAATAAGGACGTCTCGTGATTGTTCTAGATTTAACCCACGTGACCGCAAATAAAACAGCGCCTCGGCATCGAGCTGTCCGATCGTTGCACCGTGCGTACACCTAACGTCGTCAGCAAAGATCTCAAGTTCCGGCTTGGTATTGATCTGGGCGTCTTCCGATAACAACAAAGTTTTATTCGACTGCTTCGCGTCAGTTTTTTGCGCGTCGATGGCTACGATGATCTTGCCATTAAAAACCGCGCGCGCCTGCCCGTCGAGAATGCCTTTATAGAGCTCATGGCTGTCGCAATGAGGCTTCGCATGATGAATTGTGGTGTGGTTATCAACTAATCGGTTCGCGTTTGCCAGGTATAAACCATTTAGCGTGCACTCGCCACCCTCACCCTGTAATTCAGCGATCACCTCATTCCGAGCGATCGCTCCACCTAAGGTAATTGCATGTGAAGAAAAGGTCGAACTGCGTCCAAGCCGCAAATGCATGCTACCAACATGAAACGCCTCGACGCTCTCGCGAAGCAATTTGTAATGGTCCACTACCGCGCCATCACCGACGAACACCTCGGTCACCGCGTTAGTTAGGCTGGCGCCGTCCGCCACACCAACGTAACTCTCGACCAATCGAACTTGGCTATTGCTTCCCGCAACAACCAACGTTCTTGGATGACTCATTGCATCGCCATCTCCAGTGCCAACAAACAATAGATGGATTGGCTCCTCAAGGATCGTGTCATCCAAAATTCTCACTACAAAGCCATCTTGCAGGAAAGCTGTGTTGAGCGCTGTGAATGAGCTGGACGGATCATCAAAGTTAGCCAACTTGGCCAACTGGGACTTCACTAATTCGGGGTCGTCAGCAAGCGTATCAGCCAAACTCCTGAGTTCAACCCCGGCCGGCAGCGCACCAATATTCGACAATTCAGGCGAATAACAGCCGTTAACACAGACAAGTTTCGGCCCTTTGACGTTCTCGAGTTCAAACTGCGAGATCATAGCCGGGTCTAGGCTCGTGGGTCCGGCGACCACAAACTGGCGGCGCGTAAGTGGATTGACATTCGTGAAGCGCCACGACTCAAGCGCGGTCGTCGGAAACCCCGCTGCCGAAAATCGAGAAAACCCACGAGTGCGAAGCTCGCTAAGGGGATTAACTCCATTACTCTCGCGTTGAAGTTGATCAAAGGCACTTCGATAGGCAGCGTGGTTCTCTGTAACTTGGGTTGTCATCGTACTGATCTTCCGGAAAATTACTATGCGCTCGCGGGGACTGCGGTTTCATTGTCAATCCATCCGTACCCTTTTTCCTCCAACTCAAGCGCCAATTCCTTACCCCCGGATTTCACGATTCGGCCGCCAGAGAGAACATGCACAACATCGGGAACGATGTAATTCAACAAACGTTGATAGTGAGTAACCACGATAGTCGACCGCTCAGGCGACCGCAGCGCATTAACGCCCTGCGAGACTACTTTGAGCGCGTCAATATCTAGCCCAGAATCCGTTTCATCCATAATCGCGAGTCTCGGCTCAAGCACGATCATTTGAAATATCTCATTGCGCTTCTTTTCGCCGCCCGAGAAACCCTCGTTGACCGGACGATTGAGCAACTCTTGATCAATCTCTAAAACCTTCATCCGCTCTTTGACCAGAGTCATAAAATCCATAGCATCAAGCTCAGTCTCACCGCGATGCTTTCTAACTTCGTTCAGAGCGGCCTTCAACAGATAGGCATTGTTGACACCAGGAATCTCAACCGGATACTGGAAAGCTAGAAACACCCCTTCCCGAGCACGTTCCTCAGGCTCCATCTCCAAGAGGTCGCTGCCGTCATAACTCACCGTACCAGAATTAATCTCATAATCCTCTCGGCCAGCCAGCACGTTCGCCAAAGTACTTTTGCCGGAACCGTTTGGTCCCATAATCGCATGTACTTCCCCAGCCTTGACCGTAATATCAATACCGTTCAGAATCACGCGACCATTAACGCTCGCGTGAAGGTTTTTTACCTCGAGCATCCGTTTCTCACCTTCGTCTTTCTTATCCAACACTGCCTTCGAGACTCACTCCAAGTAACTTCTGTGCTTCGACCGCAAACTCCATCGGCAACTCACGAAACACTTCCTTGCAGAACCCGTTAACAATCATATTGACTGCATCCTCAGTCGACAGCCCTCTCTGGCGACAGTAGAAGATTTGGTCCTCACCTATCTTCGACGTTGAGGCTTCGTGCTCAACCTGCGACGAAGTGTTGCGCACTTCCAGATACGGAAACGTGTGCGCACCGCATTCGTCTCCAATTAACAACGAGTCGCACTGAGAGAAATTCCTTGCGTTCTTAGCGTTCTTTCCAATCCGAACCAATCCGCGATACGTATTCTGGCCCAATCCCGCCGAGATACCTTTTGACACGATGGTGCTCGTAGTGTTCTTGCCCAGATGAATCATCTTGGTGCCCGTATCGGCCTGTTGACGATTATTGGTCACGGCAACCGAATAAAACTCGCCGACGGAATTATCGCCTTGCAGAATACAGCTCGGATACTTCCACGTGATAGCCGACCCAGTTTCCACCTGCGTCCATGTAACCTTGGCGTCGCGCATTGCTTTTCCGCGCTTTGTCACAAAGTTATAAATGCCGCCCTTACCGTCCTTGTCTCCTGGATACCAGTTCTGAACCGTCGAATATTTGATGGTGGCAGAATCCAGTGCCACCAATTCCACAACGGCGGCGTGCAGCTGATTTTCGTCCCGTTGAGGTGCCGTACATCCTTCGAGATAACTGACGGTCGCCCCTTCGTCAGCCACTAAAAGTGTCCGCTCAAACTGTCCAGTCTGGGCCGCATTGATTCGAAAATACGTTGATAACTCCATCGGGCATCGCACACCCTTGGGAATATATGCAAACGAGCCATCACTAAACACCGCTGAATTCAACGCTGCATAAAAATTGTCAGACGCCGGAACAACCGATCCCAAATACTGGCGCACGAGGTCCGGATGTTCCTGGACTGCCTCAGAAAAAGAGCAAAATATGATCCCGAGTTCTGCCAACTTGTCCTTGAATGTCGTGGCTACAGACACGCTGTCAAACACCGCATCTACGGCCACACCAGAAAGTATTTTCTGCTCTTCCAGAGGAATTCCCAACTTGTCAAACGTGGCCTTCACTTCCGGGTCGACCTCATCCAGACTGTTGAGCTTCGGCTGCTTCTTAGGAGCGGAGTAATATGTGATGTTCTGATAATCAACTGGTACGACTTTGACGTTGTGCCAAACAGGTTCAGTCATCTCCTTCCAGAGACCGTACGCCTTCAAACGCCAATCCAGTAACCATTCAGGTTCCTTCTTTTTGAGCGAGATGAGACGAATCACATCTTCGTTCAGTCCGGGCTCGATCCGTTCTTCTTCAACATCGGAGACAAAACCGTATTTGTAGTCTTTATTGGCCAGTTGTTCGATGGTTTCTTGCGATGTAGGCATTGGCGTAAATGTTCCAGCTCAATAAGTTGTCGCCAGAGACACCGTATCTCCGACCTATTTAGTCCTACTTTATAGTAGCCTATTTTAATTAACGAAGTATTTTGAAACGTAGCGGCGCTGTTTCAGAAGCCGGTGGACCGTAGCGTCACGATTGGTTGTTCGACCCTGGGAATCGGCTAACAAGGCTACCCACGATGAACACGGCTACCGCTCCAACAAGGTTTAACCATAGAAACGAAACGGAACTATAAACGCCTACTGCCGCAACGGCCGCCATTCCACCGATCAATCCCCAAAAAGCACCGGCCGGTGTGGCATGTCGGACCCCTACCGCCAAGATGAAAACCCCGAGCAGGGAACCATAAAAGAACGACCCGAATCGATTGACGACCTCTATCAGTGAGCCGAGATTCGCTGCATACAATGCCGTCACAGACGCAAATAATCCCCAAAAACCTGTCGCCCATTTTGATACACGCAGGTAGTGCGCATCTGAAGCAGTCTTCCGGAAGTGGCGCCTATAAAAATCAATTACTGTGGAAGTTGAGAGGGAATTGAGTTCAGCCGCGATACTCGACATGGCAGCTGCAAAAATCGCAGCAATCATCAATCCGACCAAGCCGACTGGCAACTGGGTCGTAACAAAAGTAGGAAACACATAGTTGACGTCTGTGTAGGAGTCATCACCAGTTACATCTCTGACGAGACCCTCTGCTTGTCCCCTCAAAACGCTGACCTGTCGGTCCTGATTCAGAAAGGCCTGAACGGCCGATGCCTCCCGCGCCGTGTCGCCACTTTGTCTTGCCTCAACCACTTCCCCGGCTGCGTAGCGGCGAGCTCGGTAGGCCTCCCTAAATTCATCATCCAGCTCCGTGTATTCCGCAGCTCGTACACTTCCAGAGATTTCGCGATCATGGACCGCATTGAAAAGCATCGGAGGTTCGTTGAAAAGGTAAAACGTGAACATCAATACGCCAGTTAGCAAGATCAACATCTGCAACGGAATCTTGGCGAAGGCACTCATCATGAGTGAGTAGCGACCCGCATCGACAGAACTAGCGGTCAAGTAACGCTGGACTTGGCTTTGATCGCAACCAAAATACCCGAGCATCAGAAACAATCCGCCAATCAAACCTGACCAAAACGTATACGTTTCGTTTGGATTAAAGGTGAAATCAATTGTCTCAAGTCGACCCGTAGCCCCAGCTACATGAAGCGCTGACTCTACGCCGACGTCGTTCGGTAACCCGGCCACCAGAGCGCCGACGGCCGCCGTCACCCCCACCATGATCACGACCATCTGCTTCACGTCGGCCCATGTCACGGCTTGCACACCGCCGAACATCGTGTAGAGCGTCGTCGGGATCCCGATCGCCAAGATCGTCAGTGGGAGACTCCATCCCAAGACGATCGATAGAATCACAGCCGGTGCGGCTATTATCACCCCCGCACTCAACCCCCGTGACACCAAAAAGAGAAAGCTTGCAACCGCACGGGTCCGAGCATCAAAACGCTTTTCCAGATACTCATAAGCGGTGAAGACTTTCGCGCGATGAAAGAACGGAACAAGGGTGACCGACAAAATGATCATTGCAACCGGCAGGCCAAAATAAAACTGCACAAAGCGTACGCCGTCTGTATAGCCTTGGCCTGTAGTTCCAACCAAGGTGATAGCGCTCATCTGAGTCGCCATCACGGAAAGACCAACAGCCCACCAAGGTAACGACCGTGAAGCCAGAAAATAGCCCTCTATGGCCTTTGTGTCCTTCGAACGGCGGATGCCATCGTAAAGAATCCAGCCGAGGTAGCCGATTATGATGAGCCAGTCGAGAAAGTGCATTCGGGTTAGGAAATCACAGCAGCTTGGGTAAAAACACTACACTCGGGAACGACTTGAAAATATTACCGAATTTCTTGTTCGGATCCCTTCTTTTCAAAAAGGTTTGTCTATCCAAGTCCGAAATGACTCGAAAACAACCACAGTGTTATTAAAACAACTAATTGCACAACCACGACGGCCAGGTAGGTTCGAGCCACGGCCGGAGTATAGTCTTCTAACGGTATCAATAGCGTGAATACGTCTAATCAGAACCACCGGCCAATTCCAATCGCTCGTATTCTCATGGGCTTGGTTGTCGTCATCCTACTCATCTCGGTTGGCCGCCAAGTGGGCGGGCGCCTACCGCAATTCGCCGAGTGGGTAGCTAACCTGGGTATTTTGGGGCCCATCATTTTTATCGCAGGTTACGCCGGTGCTACGGTCGCTTTTGTACCCGGGTCCGTACTCACTCTGGCAGCTGGTGCAATCTTTGGGTTGGCCCAAGGGGTGACCTACGTCATGATTGGCGCCTCCATAGGAGCGTGTCTCGCCTTCCTCGTCGCACGGTACTTTGCCAGAACTGCGATCGAACAACGACTTTCCCGACATAGTAGCTTTGCTGCCATCGACCGTGCTATCGGGCGTGAAGGTCGAAAAATCGTCTTTTTGTTACGACTGTCTCCGGTCTTCCCATTTAACCTGCTCAACTACGCCCTCGGGCTGACTAATGTGCGGTTTTCCGACTACTTTATTGCCTGCCTCGGCATGATTCCAGGCACGTTTCTCTATATCTATTATGGAAAACTAGCGGGTGATATCGCCCAACTTGCCAGCGGTACACCCGCCGGACGTGGCACCGAGTACTACGTTCTGCTATTTCTGGGGCTAGTTGCGACTATCTTGGTAACAACGATCGTCACGCGCACCGCAAGGCAGGCTCTCCAAGAAGCAACAAAAAATCCGGAAACGACGTAGTAAAATCCAAGCACGGCTGGTGCGAGACACAAACCTTGCGCGCGCTGTTCCAGCCGGATAGAATTCCTCTGCCGCGGCCCGCCTCGGACGGCTTTTATCCTGCGAGTGCTGTCGAGTTGTGGACGGGGTTTTTACTGTACGGAAAGACAAGAGTTCACTAACTGAGAACGTCGGCTGGTGAGCTGAGTCCAGATGAAAGGAGTCACGAGTTGGATCACGTGGCGACGGCTGAACAAACAGAGCACGCCGAACACGGGCACGAGCATCACGATGAAGGTTTTCTGAGAACCTATATCTTCTCACTTGACCATAAGGTGATTGGGATTCAATACGCTATCACCGGAATGCTGTTCCTGTTATTTGGCTTCACATTAATGATGATCATGCGCTGGCAGCTGGCGTATCCATTCCAGCCCATCCCATTGATTGGCGGTCTTCTGGGTGACAGTCGCGCTCCTGGCGGCATCATGTTGCCTGAGTTTTACAACCAGTTGGGCGCCATGCACGGCACGATTATGGTCTTTCTCGGCGTTGTGCCGCTGGCGGTGGGTGGTTTTGGGAACTTTGTGCTGCCTCTGCAAATCGGTGCTCCCGACATGGCCTTTCCCAAGCTCAACATGTTGAGCTATTGGTCATTTTTCGTAGGTGGCGTCGTTATGTTCGCTAGTTTTTTCGTCCCGGGCGGCGCAGCGAATTCAGGATGGACCTCCTACGCACCACTGTCGATCATTGCAACGACCGGGCAAACGTTATGGCTGGTCGGAATGATCTTCCTGATCACGTCCTCGCTCTTGGGCTCGGTCAATTTCATTGTCACAACACTTCAGCTTCGGGCACCTGGCCTTAGTTTTATGCGGCTGCCGTTTTTTGTCTGGGCTCAATTAGTCACATCGTTTCTTTTGTTGTTAGCGTTTCCACCGCTTGAAGCGGCTGGCGTATTACAACTTATGGACCGAGTGGCCGGAACAAGTTTCTTCTTACCAAGTGGGTTATACGTCGGGGATGGTCCTCTCGAAGTTAGTGGTGGGGGCAGTCCCCTGTTATGGCAACATCTCTTCTGGTTCCTAGCTCACCCGGAAGTGTACGTGCTGATCTTGCCGGCAATGGGCATTGTGGGTGAAATCATTGCGAACAACACCCGGAAACCCATCTGGGGCTACCGCGTTCTGATCGCGTCGATCGTGTTTCTCGGATTTATGTCGTTCGTCGTCTGGGCCCACCACATGTTCATGACAGGCATGGGAACCACGATGAGTTCATTCTTCCAGACCACGACGATGATCATTTCAATCCCATCTGTTGTGATTTTGTCTGCGTTTCTTCTTTCTCTCTATGGCGGCTCAATCCGCTTTACAGTGCCTATGCTGTTCGCACTGGCGTTCTTACCGATGTTTGCCATCGGTGGATTGACGGGATTACCACTCGGCCTCGCAGCACCGGACCTCCACCTGCACGACACGTATTACGTGATTGGTCATTTCCACTACGTGGTTGCGCCAGGCACCGTGCTGGCGTTACTTGGCGGCGTGTATTACTGGTTCCCAAAAGCAACGGGCCGGATGATGAATGACCTGCTGGGACGGATTCATTTTTGGGGCTCTTTTGTGAGCATTAACATTGTCTTCATGCCAATGTTTATCCAAGGGCTGTCGGGCATGAACCGCCGCATGGCAGATGGAGGAGCCCAGTACTCCATGAATCAAGACGTTCTTGTCTGGAACGAAGTCATCTCGATGGGAGCATGGGCCCTCGGATTGTTCCAAATCTTTTTTATCTACAACTTTTTCCGGAGCATCAAGAAGGGTAAAAAGGTGGGCGCCAATCCTTGGCAAGCTACGACGCTAGAGTGGTCGGCACCATCGCCACCACCTCATGGAAACTTCACAACGCCGCCGGTAGTGCACCGTGGCCCATATGAGTACAGCGTCCCGGGGTCCAGTAGCGACTACGACATGCAGACTGATGACTCGAAGGGACCGCAGGCCGAACCTGCGAAGGTATAGAACCGATGGAAATTCCATACATCGTTGACGAACGTCCGGATACTGGGTTAACCAATGTAAAACTCGGCATTTGGTTGTTCCTGGCTTCCGAAGTCATGCTCTTTGGAGGATTGTTTTCAACTTACATCCTCCTACGGATCAACGCTGCCGACTGGCCACTGGGGGCGGACATCCTCAGCACGCCGATCGGCACGTTCAACACAGCTGTCCTGATCGCTTCTAGTATCACGATGGTCCTTTGCTATGCAGCACTGAAGCAAGACGACCTACCAGGATACAAGCGCTACATGGGCCTGACCATTGGCTTGTCCCTACTCTTCCTCGCGGTAAAAAGTTACGAGTATTTCGACAAGTTCTCGCATGGGGACTATCCCAGCGTCAGCACCTATTTCGCGATTTATTTCACAATGACCGGACTGCACGCTCTCCATATCGTCGGGGGAGTCATTGTGAACGGTTACTTTTTGGGTCCAGGCAGCGCCTTGTGGAACACGAACAAGCAACAATTCATCAATCGCATAGAAGCGGCCGGTTTGTACTGGCATTTCGTCGACTTAGTCTGGATTTTCCTGTTCCCAATCCTATATCTGACGTAATTGAAACGCGACCGAGGAGAGACACATGAGTGAAGACGTACAAGCGCACATTAAGCTGTATAAGAAAATCGGTGTAGCGCTGATGGTGTTGACGGTCGTGACCGTGTTGGTCTCATTTTTACCAGTGGGAGTTGCGTTGGGCGTGGTGATTGCCCTAATCGTTGCCACAGTCAAAGGTTCACTTGTTGCAACTTATTTCATGCACTTGGTGGAAGAACGTAAAACCATTTACTTCACACTTCTACTCACTGTCTTTTTCTTTTTGGTTTTGATTCTTATTCCACTTCTTGGGCACACAAATACATACGGCAGAAAGATGGTCGTCCCAAATTCTGACGCGGCTGTCGCGGCCGACCACGGCGAGGCGGCTCACTGATGATGTCACTCCGCGGAATACACCTGCTGTTCATCGCCGTGTCCATCGCCCTAACGGCCATGACCACGCTGTGGGGCATCGGGATGTATGTGTCTGATCGCGGCAGCTGGGGTCATTTAGCATTTTCGGTTGGGTCGCTGGCTTCGGGACTCGGCATGGGTATCTATCTAGTCACTTTTATTCGTAAGACTCGTCGGATCGGGATGGAATAGTCATGAAGAAACAATTCATAAGTGCAGTCCTTTTTGCGTCGGCGCTGGTGTTTCTTGTTCCCACCAACTCCTTAGGGTGCCCCATTTGTTTTAATCTCGACCCGGATTCTCAAATTGGTCAAGGCGTGAACTGGGCCGTCTTTGCACTCCTCGGCATTACTGGTGGCGTACTGAGCGGGTTTGTGGGTTTTATACTGCACCTGGTTAAACGCTCTCGCCAAACATTGGGACAAGACGATAGAAACAGGCCGCAGGCCTAAGTAGGAGAAGGCAAGAATGGGTGAGCTGTTGGGGTTGCCGATCCAAGCATCGGCACACGCGCAGGAAATTGACTCAATGATCATTGTGATCCACTACCTGATGTTTGTTCTATTTGTCGGGTGGGGCATCTATTTTGTATGGGTACTTTTCAGGTTTAGGGCCTCTGCGAATCCGACTGCCGACTATACAGGGGTCACGAGTCACACCTCGAGTTACGTAGATGTTGCTGTTGTCGTCATCGAAGCGGTGATACTTGTGGGCTTTGCCATTCCGGCGTGGGCTGACCGTGTCAACGAGCTTCCGCCTGAAGGAGAATCGACCGTCATCCACATGATTGCGAAGCAATTCGAGTGGCATTCTCATTATCCTGGCCCGGACGGCCGGTTTGGCCGACGAGACATTAGTCTGATTACCCCAACCAACGCGATTGGTTTGGACCGGAGTGATCCCAACGGCGCCGATGACATCGCCACTGTCAACCAGATGAACATTCCAGTCAACAAACCAGTTATTGTTTATCTATCGACGATGGATGTCATTCATAGCTTGGGAATCGCAGAAATGCGCGTCAAACAGGACGCTATCCCTGGCTTGGAAATGCCCATGTGGTGGGTTCCTACCGTGGAAGGAACCTTTGAAATTAACTGCTCCCAACTCTGTGGCCTTGGTCACTATCGGATGCGAGGATTTGTGACGGTGCAAACTGAAGCTGAGTTCAACGCTTGGTTGGCCGAAGAGGCCGCCCTTATTGAGTAGCTAACCGTTTCCGTCCCAGTGCGGTTTTAAAAGGGGGCGAGGATGCTCGCCCCTTTCGCATGTACAACCCGCCGGGCCGCATCAGACCTAGCATTATCGTGGGGTTCAATACCCAGCTCGTTCAGCAACAATTCAGCGTCCGGATGCAGCTAATTCTTCCAGGACTATTTCTTCAAGGGTCTCAAGAGGCACCGCCCCCATAACAGGACGACCGTTAATAAACACCGTTGGCGTTGACGAAACACCACCTCTCCGGCCTGCTTGTAAGTCCTGCTGCACTTGCTCGCTGTAGCGACTCTCTTCGAGGCAAATCGAAAACGCCTCTTGATCAAGACCCAGTTCCAACGCGTAGGAATTCAATGAAGGAACATCCAAGGCATCCTGATTCACAAACATTTTGTCGTGCAATGGCCAGAACATCCCCTGCTCATGCGCGCAATTTCCCGCTTCGGCGGCCTTGAATGCCTGAGGATGGTTCGACAAAGGAAAATCTTTATAAATGAATCGAATCTGATCCGCGTAACGGTCTATCAAGTCCGACAGGATTCCTGTCGCACGCTGACAGTACGGACATTGGAAATCTGAGAATTCAACGAGAACTATCGGGGCATCAATCGGTCCTTGTGAGGGATCGTCAGAAAACACTTCAATCTGCTGTCGCGGTGGATCAAGTGTGAGAACAACATCGTCGGCTTCTTGCCGTAGATCGGCCATAAGCTGCCGCAATGCTTGGACAGGTCGTTGGCGTTCGATCGCATCTTGAATTTCAGACCGAGACTCATCCAAAGTTCGATCGCCTAAAGCTTCCCGGTTGCGCTCGTAGACCAGTGCGATCTCTTCGTCAGTAATAGGCGGAGTTCGCGACGGAAGTTCGATAGCAAGCAGTTCGTCTCTCGAAAGACCTCGTGCCACCGCCTCACGATCGATAAGGTGGTTCCCTATTACAACATCTAGAACCCGCCGACGAGTTTCATAAAGTTGCTGAAATAGACGCATCTGTGACCTAACATCATTTTGACTCCACGCTTGATCAACGTCATCAAGAGTAACGATGATGTCTCCAACGCGAGCCACTTCAGCATTTGCAACCGATTGGCCGTACACACTAGTTGTTACAGATCCAGCCAAGACAAAAACAGCGACCGCAACCATAAATAGAATCTGTCGAATCACTTGCATCGCCTAAACCTTTCCCCCTTACCTACACCTGACTTTCAAAGTGGCACTCTACACCGGTCGAAATAGTGAAGTCTATGCGCCCGCGGATTGATCGCAGACTGTCTGTGCTCTCGGGAACTCCACTCCGGAGAAAATATGGCTGAGTAGTGACATGTTTTTGAAGAGCCTTTATCGTCACAGAGTGAGCTACTTCCTTAGACACTGGTTGTCGACAGCGGTCGCACTTAGTGCTGCCTCTTGGATGCTACCTGGAGTGGAAATCTCTTCATTAACTGCCTTGATAATCGCGGCGCTGGTATTAGGCTGCGCTAATGCCTTCGTCAAACCTGTACTCCTACTCCTAACCCTACCAATCACCGTATTGACATTGGGTTTGTTTTACACCGTAGTTAACGGTTTGGTTTTCGCATTAGCAGCTTTTCTAGTACCTGGCTTCAGCGTGCGCTCCTTTCTATGGGCAATGCTGGGCGCATTTATAGTCGGCTTCGTTTCATGGCTCATGGGAACTGGTCGACGACTTGCTTAAGACAAGGAAGACGTTTCTGATGCGGTGCGCTTTGTTGAAGTTGCACTTCGATCAATTCATGCGAGCGAGACTGCCAAACCAAGAATTTCGAAAAGCTTCTTGTGCAGCCGACAACACCTGACCAGTAGATTCGATGGGAACAATTGTAAAAGCCTGCTCCTCCACCAGGGTGACTCGGGACTCAACAGGACTACCATGCCGCAAAAAGCCTACGGCCACAGTTTCGCCAGGATGAATGCTCTGGAGAATACGACCGAGGTCTCGTATTGAAGACACGGATCTATCATCAACTGTTGTTACCACGTCACCACGGTCGATTCCCGCGTTGTACAGTGGAGACCCATACGGTGTCGCTGCAATAACCGCCATTCCGGCACCCCAGTGGACCCGACCCAAAGAAGCCTGTCCAGGGGCCTGAGGCTGCAGAATTAAACCAGCGTGTTTTAACAGGTCAGCGTAGTTCACGACATCCCGACCTTCAATGAACTGCTCAAAAAAATCTACAGCGAATAGATCGTCCCCAGACACAGTTGCCAGCACTGACCGTGCATCGGCCAAGGTGTACGGATTATCCACAAAACCCGGCACTAAACCGCCAGGTTCACCGAACCGCTCCCACAACGCCCGCATATAATCATCCAACGTTACAGTCCCGCCAGTGCGCACACGAAGCGACAGGTCAAGGCCCAGTGCGATTGCTTCTCCCCAGCTGTAATAGGAAATAAACGTGTTATTAAAATTTGTGGGATCGATTGCGGTCGCAGCGTCCGTAAATGGAGCCAATTGACTCATTTGAACCGCGCTATTGAGTCGTCGACCAGGACTTGAAACAACCAAATCGAGGGTCGACCCAAAACTGGCAAGCGTGCGTTCTAATGTTGTGAGACCTGATCGTTGCATAACCAATTTACCGTAATAGTTAGTAAAGCCCTCCGCCAACCACAGTTCCCCAGAGATATTCGCGTCGGTGAAATCGAACGGTTCAAGCGATTGTGGTCGTATACGCTCAACATTCCAGACGTGGAAAAATTCGTGGGCCGCAGACCCCAGTAGACGTTCCACCTGTTCCGGAACGTCGAGTCGACCATTGGAGGTCAACACTGTGCTATTACGATGTTCCATCGCATCGCCGCTCGCACCGGATAGATAGTCTGCGATGAAGGTATAGGTGTTTGTTTCAAATACCGGAAATTCACCAAATATCAGAACCATCTCTCGTACGATTGCCTCAACAGACGACATATAGTGAGCAGTATCGGCGCCACTGTCGTGGTGGAGCGCAATTCGAAAAACTGGTTGATTCTCAGGCGAAGATGGATCGGCCACAGAAAATGTGTGAAGTTCAAAATCACTAAGTTCAGTCGGGCTGTCCATCAAATACTGTAAATTGGGAGCAGTAAAGGCTATCGGATCATTAGTCGGATAGAGCTGGGTGGCTACCTTCCAGTTCGTATTCGCCGGTGGCTCGAAAACCAAACGGACCGGCCGGTCCTCCAGTCCGAGTCCCCACATGAGGGTCGCGGGCATATTCATATGCGCGTGTCTGGAATCAATCGCCAGATAGGTCCCGTCGATCCGAGAACCAAACAACCGATATCGCAAGTGAACTGAGCCATTGTGATCAGCAACTACCCACTCATGCGGGTTCGGCCGAGTTGCTATTACCTCAGTGCCTGTTCCGTCGAATGCATGGACGTCAAAGACGTTTTTTGCAAATTCGTGACGAGCATAGCGGCCCGGTGACGCACTGCTCATCCGGGCGCGAAGCGGAAAATCACCGAGCTGAGAAAAGGTGACGTCGACTTGAAGCCACCGGTGTTCGGGAGAGGGAAATGACAGACGGTACTCTACGGGCTCAATTGTTGGTTGCTGTTCAGCTATCGCCTGGTTCGGATTCCAGAGAACGGCCAAACAAACTACCAACCAAGTCAGCGCTAAACGAGCTAGCCGGTGATTCAACCCTCCGTTCCTTTCTGCGGTTCCTGTGTAACCTGCGCGACTAGAACATCCTCTGACTGGACGCCAAGAAGCTCAATCGTGCCATTCACGACCGTCTTGGGCACGCCAGACACCTGATATCGTGCGGCGAGATCGGGAAACTCTGTGACCTCAATAGCAGTCGCAACAATTTGTGAACTCGCCGCCGCAAGTTTGTATGCCAGGCCCACGGCCTGCGGACAGAATGCTCAAGTGGGTGTTACAAAGACCTTGATGTCGATTGGTCGGCTAAGAGTTGCAAGTGCCGCCAGACTCTCTTGCTTTAACGTCAGTTCCCTAGTTCCGACCAAGACTACCGCTTCAAGGATTGAGGCTAGCTCATGGCCGGCTGGTACGCCGTAATATCGGATACCGAGGTCCGTCTCACCACTCACGATAATCGCAGGCGCTCTGTCGACGCCGTACCGTTCGGCATGTAGTTTGTCCAAGACAAGATTGTGCTCTTCAACCATTATCCGGTCAGATAAGTTCGCAAGTTGGTCCACCACTTGCCGAGCAGGCAGACACGTGTCGCATCCGAAGGTCTGAGTGAAAAACACAAGTTTGACGTTTTGTTTCATGCGGGCCAAACGGCCCTCAACGTGATCAACCCAGACTGAATCATCCATTCTCGAACTCTCACAGAAGAAACAAGTTGCCAAGCGCTAAACAAAACGGATTTCGCTGGCCGCGTCACTTAAAAAGATCATCAAAAGCCTGGCGGGCACCGCCAGTGCTGTGCTTGGAGGTCGACGTAGAACTAGTTTCACGTTCGACCGTCACTCGCGCTTCATAATAGGTGCAGGTATTACTCGCATCTTTCGGCGACACTCGGCTAGGGATGGGCTGACTGCATTCGAGCGGGCTCCCAGTGTCAAACCAGGTGCACTGTGAGCAGCTATGCAAATCACTGGAACATTTTGGACACCTGGACCCAACCTCAACAGGGCCCACTATGCCGTGGCCACACCGGGCACACTTCGTAACATCCCGAAAACCGGGCATGTTTATTTTCTGGGGTTCCCGAGGTCCATACCCACGACGAGGCCCTCGCTCTCGCTTGTCGTCGGATTGACCCGGTCGGTCGTCACGAATCTCGTTAGGAGATTCGTCCTGATACCCGCGCTGGCGATATTTCTTGGACATGCGGACGTTGACTGCTGACTTGATCTACCGCAAGCCTGACTATTTGTCCAGATTTTATGGTCTGAACAGTTGCCCAATCGCTTGCTTAACCTCACCAAGGTCCGGCAGTTGCGGTATATCGTATACCTTTGAAAACACAATTATTCCGGTCTTGTCGATAACGAAAACGGCGCGCTCAGAAATCCCATCTTCCCGGCCAACACCGAACGCCGCAGCTACTTCGCCGTGTGGGTGAAAATCACTCAAAAGGTCAAAAGAAAGACCGCCCAAGTGGCTTGCCCACTCAGCCTTGGCGGGAACGGCGTCAACGCTGATGCCAAGAACATGGGTCTCATGCTCAACAAACCAATTAAGGTTTTCTTGGTAACTGATCATTTGACTGGCGCAAACCGGCGTCCACGCCAAAGGATGGAACGCCACCAGTACATATTTCTTGTCCTTAAAACTGGACAATCGGACCCGGCCACCCAAATGGCTTGCCAACTCAAAATCAGGTGCCTTACTGCCTACGCTTATCGCCATTCCGGAAGGATACCGCACTACACCTATAATCTCTTAGCCGCTGGATACAATCATGGCCACGGTACTTTTGTCTATGAAAACGCCTTTTCTTGTGATCGTGTTATTGCTTGCAGTTGTCATCCTGCCCGCGAAGGTAGACGCTCAAGACCTGCCGCTTGTACAAATCTTTGGGGGAGTGACCTTTCTTGATACCTCCGACGTGATCGAGCGTCCGACTGCCGGTTGGTTGGTCGGCGGCGTATGGAATTTTACCGAAACATTTGGTCTGGAAATTCACATCAGCCGATTAGAACACTCCCAATTGATAACATTTCTCACAATAGATTCGCGGTTTCTAACCCTTCTGGCTGGCCCAACAAAGACGTGGCGTTTCGGTCCTGTTCAGTCTTTCGGACACCTCTTGTTGGGAACAACCCAGTTGGATATCTCGGCAGTGTCAGATGTGCCATTTCCGTTGTCTGGTACGTCGCAGGACACGAACGGCACACTTCTGATTGGTGGAGGTATCGAAATTCCACTGGTTCACCGTTTATCGACGCGACTTGGATACGATTACCGTCAAATATTCGCCGTAAAGAGTTACTATCAACACGGGGTTTATCTCAGCTCGGTCTATGGTTTTTGACCGCTACCCGGATAAAATCGCTATATATCTTTCAAGTCGTGAGAAACTGAGTCGCCATGCCACTACGAATCATAAGCGCGCTGTTTATTCTCCTCCTGGTCATAAGCTTGCCCTCATTCGCAGAAATTTATACCGAGTGGCTATGGTTCGGAGAAACGGGTTTTCAACCCATCTTTCTCACGAGTTTAACGACTAAAGCACTGCTGGGCATCGTTGCATTTGTCTGCTCTTTTGCCTTTCTATTTGCCAATTTCAGACTGGCGCTGCGGGGCCCAGACCGGCCGTTCGTATTATTCCCAGGCGGCGGAGACATCCAGCCGATCGTTTTGCAGCCACGCCACTTAGGCTTTCTCGCCGCCGGGCTATCTGGAGTTTTAGCTCTTTTTATTTCTGGAATCGTCTCTAGCCAATGGTTGGTCGTCTTGCAGTTTTTCAACGCCACGGCATTTGGTGAGGTTGATCCGATTCTTGGGCGAGATGCCGGTTTCTACATTTTCACATTGCCCTTTCTTGATTTCCTGAGATACACCGGTTTCGGACTGATGGTCCTATCATTTATAGGCTCCATCGGCGGGTACGTCGCGACCGGACAGATCGCTGTCTCGCCCGAAGGTTTGTCAGTTGGTCCTAAATCAAGGCAGCACCTGTCAATGCTGATTGCAGCGATCTTTGTCCTTCTCGCCGCCGGTGCTTATCTCGACATACCTCGGACACTAACCACACCTGCTGGGATAGTACATGGCGTTTCATATGCCGACGAAGCTGTTCGGCTCCCAGTGTTATACGTTTTGACGATCGTTGCTGCCGTTGGTGCTTTGGCCGCAGCTTACGGGGCGCTAGCCTCAACGATTTGGCCGGTCGGTGCGGCCATAGCGGGTTATTTGGTAGTTTCGGTAGTGGGCGGTGGAGCCGCATCGTTGCTTCAACAATTCGTGGTCACTCCCGACGAACAACAAAAAGAAGCACCCTTTCTTACCCACAACATTGCAGCAACGCGGGTTGCGTTCGACCTAGACGGCATTGATGAACGACAGGTCTCCGGCGATGCTGAATTAGCGATGTCAGACATTGAAAACAACGCGGAAACAATCAACAACGTCCGCCTGTGGGACCAGCAGCCACTCCTCGATACATTTGGACAGATTCAGGAAATTCGCACCTACTACGAATTTGCGTCTGTGGACAACGACCGTTACGTCGTGGATGGAGAATATCGACAAACAATGCTCTCGAGTCGCGAGTTAAACTCGAGTAGCCTTCCCAACCGGTCCTGGATTAACGAGCGACTGCAATACACTCACGGATTCGGGGTCGCCATGGGACCAGTCAACGAGGTCACGCAGGAAGGTTTGCCTGTTTTGTTTCTCCGAGATCTTCCACCTCGATCCGACACCAATCTTTCAGTCGACGAACCGAGCATCTACTTCGGTGAACTATCGAACGACTATGTCGTCGTGAACACGAACACCGACGAGTTTCATTATCCTGAGGGCGACGACAACGTGTCGACGCGTTATGACGGCGCCGGTGGAATTGAGCTTGGCAACCTCATCCAAAGAATGCTGTTTAGCCTACGGTTTCGGTCTTATGAGATCCTCGTAAGTGGCCAGTTAAATAACGACAGTCGGATCATCTTTCACCGAAACATTTCTGACCGAGTGGCGACAATCGCGCCCTTTTTGCAGTACGACTCAGACCCCTACCTGGTAATTGCCGATGGAAGACTGTTTTGGATTCGAGACGCATATACGGTCACTGGCAACTACCCCTACTCCACACCAGTCGGAGCTGGCTTAAACTACATCCGCAACTCCGTAAAACTCGTGATTGACGCCTACAACGGAACAACTACGTTCTATCTGGCAGACCCCGATGACCCAATTGCTGTAACCCTCGGCAAAATTTTTCCGGGGTTTCTCAAACCGCTTGAGTCAATGCCGGAAGAACTGCAAAGTCACCTACGTTATCCCGAAGGAATCTTCGCCCTACAGACCGCGATGTACTCGACCTATCACATGACTAACCCCTCTGTTTTCTACAACCGTGAAGACCAATGGGAAGTTCCCGTTGTTGATGGTGAGCAGTTGGAACCGTACTACACCATCATGCGATTGCCCGGTGAAGAGAAAGCTGAATTCATACAGATGCTGCCCTTCACACCGAGAGGCCGGAACAATCTTGCTGCGTGGATGGTCGCGAGAAGCGATGGCGCCAATTATGGCGACATGATGGTTTTCCAATTTCCGAAACAAAAACTGGTTTTTGGTCCGTCTCAAGTAGTGGCTCGCATTAACCAAGACCAGGAGATTTCCCCACAGATAACGCTTTGGAACCAACAGGGCTCCGAGGTAATTCAGGGAACACTTTTAGTAATCCCAATTGAAGAAGCATTGCTCTATGTTCGCCCTATGTATCTTCGTGCATCTGGTGGTCGAATTCCTGAGTTGAAGCAAGTCGTCGTGGCATACCAGAATCAGATTGTTATGGAGGCCACTTTAGACTTAGCGCTTCAGCGACTATTCGGTGGATCAGAGCCTGCCGGTTTTCCGACGACTACGCCAACAATACTCGCGGAAACCGAATCTGAATCAGGCACTCAGACTGCGGCGGTTATCTCCTCGGAACCACTAGCCGATGAAACACTTACGCAACAGGCGCAGGACTACTACAATCGAGCGTTGCGATCCCAGCGAGACGGAGATTGGGCTCAGTACGGTGTCGAAATTGAGCGGCTTGGCAGTATCTTGGAACAGTTACAAGGCGGCCAATAATATGGCTCCATCTCAAGCGCGCTCCGGCGCAATCTGTCTCTATCATGACGTGGCCGTGTTTCTCGCGAGTTCAAAATGAGGTGCGGCTAATGCATTCCACTGTGCGGGTTAGTCTAGTATTGGCGCTCTGTCTCATCCTTGGGGCTTGTGCGACCCCAGAACCAGAATCCGTCGAACCGACTCTAGGCTTGATAGCCTTTACCGGGGCACGCCTAATCCTAGGCGACAGTAATACTGTCATAGAGAACGGGACTCTCATTGTTCGCGACGGACGGATTGAGGCTAGCGGCGACAGTGTCACTGTCCCAGTGGACGCACAACTCGTTGATGTCTCAGGAAAGACAATAATCCCCGGACTGATCAACGCCCATGGTCACGTCAATAATGTGCGCGGTCTAGAAGCAGACCCAGCATTTTATACCGAGGCACACATTGAGAATCAGTTGGCACTCTACGCACGCTACGGAGTGACCACGGTGTTTAGTCTTGGCGGCGGTGGTCCGACGGGCGTAGCCGTCCGAGATCGAGCGACACAAGACCTCAACTATGCGAGGTTGTACCTGGCGGGTCCTGTGATAACCGCTGATTCACCGGAAGAAGCAACCGAGCGCGTTAACGCTATCGCGGATACGGACGTGGACATCATTAAGATCCGGGTAGACGACAACCTCGGCGGCAGCCAAAAGATGCCACCCGATGTTTTTACCGCTGTCATAGACGCGGCCCATGCTCGGGATTTACGGGTCGCCGCACATTTGTATTACCTTGACGACGCAAAACAACTATTGGCAGCCGGGGCTGACCTAATTGCTCATAGCGTCAGAGATGAAGCTGTGGACGAAGAGCTGACCACTCTACTGAAAGAGCGCGATGTATGTTACTGCCCAACATTGATGCGAGAAGTGTCAACGTTTGTCTACGAGTCCCAACCCGATTGGTTTGACGACCCTTTCTTCCTGCGAGAAGCTGACCCAGCGGTAATCAACGAACTTTCTTCACCAGCGTATCAGGAACGTATCCAAAACAGCCGAACGGCTCCAATTTATAAAGAAGCTCTCCAGCAGGCAAAAACAAACCTTAAGTCGCTCTCCGACGCAGGAGTGGGCATCGCTATGGGCACAGACACCGGGCCCGCTGGACGGTTTCAAGGATTCTTCGAACACAAAGAATTGGAGTTGATGGTGGAGGCCGGTCTAACGCCACTTCAAACCATTGTCGCGTCGACTGGAGATGCTGCCCGGTGCATGCAAGTCGATGACCATCTCGGTTCCCTCTCCCCAGGAAAATGGGCAGATTTCATCGTTCTTGGCGCCAATCCACTTGACGACATCAGAAACACTCGAGAGATCGAGTCAGTCTGGATTAGCGGAAATCAAGTGCCCAGTACCGAATAACCACGACTCGGGTCGGACACGGGTTCGCTCTCGGCATTCTCTCTGCCGCACAGTGTCGATAATTTCTACTAGGCGCGTGGAGTGACTCCGACACCGCGCTTCTTCCAGTACCGCGCGAGACCAAGCCAACACATCGATAGCGGTGCCGCTGAGTCGTACAAAGTAGCGGTCGCCGGAGAAACGTGACGTTGAATATAAACGCGCATCTTATTTGTAAACGCGTCCATGCGTACATCTGGATCTTCGTGACCTTCAAGGCTATGCCGCGCGATGGCCGTCATTGCATCCAAATGTTCAAGGAACGCATCAAGATGCGGTGCAACGTCATCGTGGGGCCCGAAATGAGTAATAAAAAGTGTCGCCGGCTGGCGCCGCCGAATCAAATCGATGCTCTGTTTCCATTTGTCGATATCGACGTCTGGTGGTGGCGTCGGTGGCATCGGAAACAATTCGTCACCAATTCGCATACCGGCTGTGTCACCGACAAATGCAATTCCACTCGATTGGTCAAAATATCCGACGTGATGCGACGCATGTCCCGGCGTGTAAGCCACATCAAGTTCCCGGTCGTTTACATTGAGTCGCTCTCCGCCTTTTAGGAGTCGAATGTTTTTCTCCGGCACAGGAAGAAATTCACCCCACAACCGGTCCATGTCCTCTCCATACAGACGACTAGCACTGGCCAAGAGCTTAGCAGGGTCCACCATGTGCGGCGCACCCTGCTCGTGAACATAGACTTCCACATCCGGATTCTGTTTTACGATAGACCCTGCCGCACCGGCGTGATCGAGATGAATGTGTGTCAGTAATAGTTCCCGTACATCCGCTAAGGCAAACCCATGATCAACAAGTGACTGCCGCAGCGTGTCCAAACAACTTGCTGGACCCGGATCCACCAAAGTTAGACCATTAGGTCCCCGTAAAACAGCCGTCGCGATGACTCGTGGTTGGCCCAGGAACTTTAAATCCGCAAATTGAACGCCTCTGCCAATCGTTTCCATGACTGCACAGATTCTACTATGTGGCCGCGCGGTATCTTGACCTGCCGCTACAGTCAGCCGAAGATAGAAACGTGGCCGACCGAACAATACCCGGAGGTACAACACCTAGCGGTGAAGTACTCGAACGCCAACAACAAAAGACCAAAACACCCAAGATGTACCGAGTGTTACTTTTAAACGACGATTACACCACTATGGAATTCGTTTTGAGTGTGCTTGAAGAAGTTTTCCAAAAGAGTCCGGCAGAGGCTTTTCGTCTGATGATGCAGGTGCACACTCAGGGAAAAGCTACGTGTGGAATTTATACCCACGAAGTTGCTGAAACGAAAGTGGAAATACTTCGCGAACTAGCCCAGCGCGAGGGATTTCCTCTACAAGCTATGATTGAGGAAGGTTAATTCGCCTTATGTTCAGTGCATCACTTGAGTTGATTCTAAACGTCGCCTACCGGGAAGCTGCGTCCCGGCAGCACACTCACCTTACGCTGGAGCATCTTCTTTATGCATTAGCACACGACCCTGAAGGAGAACGAATACTTGCAGCTTGTGGAGTCGACCTCCCAAGCCTTCGGGTGACACTTGACGAGTTCTTATCCTCACTCGAAACATTCGAAAAAAAGGAGCGTAGCAGAGAGCCAGCTCAGACACTCGGTTTTAGGCGGGTTTTGCAGACAGCAGTGCTTCATGTTCAGAGTGCCGGTAAGGACGAGGTCAGAGCAGGCGATGTGTTAGCGGCTATTCTGCAGCAACCCAAAGCATATGCCTCCCAGCTGCTTGAAACACAAGCAGTCACAAGATTGGACGTTCTCAACTACATCTCCCACGGAATTTCCAAGGTTCCGTCAATCTCGGGAGAAAGTGAGTTAAAAAGCGCCACAGCTAACACTGGCGACGAAGGTCCCACAAAAACTCAAGAGCCGCTGGAAGCCTATACGACAAACCTGACGCACCGAGCGCAGTCAAATAAGCTCGACCCCCTGATTGGACGTGATGCCGAGTTGCGGCGAACGATGGAAATTCTTTGTCGGCGGCGCAAGAACAATCCAGTCTTTGTCGGTGATGCAGGGGTGGGAAAAACCGCATTAGCAGAAGGTTTGGCTATTCGCCTACTCGACGATGACAGCCCAAATCGACTGAACGGCGCTGAGATTTTTTCCCTTGATACGACTGCACTTTTGGCCGGCACCAGATTCCGCGGGGATTTTGAAGAACGGTTCAAGGCTGTTATTGAAGGACTCCGTGACCACAAAATGCCCATCCTCTTCATAGATGAAGTGCATACGGCGGTCGGAGCCGGCGCTACGACCGGTGGCACTATGGATTTGGCAACATTGATAAAACCAGTCCTTACGAGTGGGGAACTACGAGTGATTGGCTCCACTACTTTCGAAGAGTTTAAACAGATTGAAAAGGACCGTGCCCTCGCTCGCCGCCTACAAAAGATCAGTGTCAACGAACCTTCCGTAGATGAAACAACCAAGATTCTCGAAGGTCTCAAGTTGCGCTACGAATCACATCACGACGTCGAATACGAAGACACGGCTCTATCGACTGCAGCCAAACTGGCCAGCAGACACCTCCGTGACTCACGCTTACCTGACAGTGCGATTGACGTGATAGACGAAGCAGGCGCTTTCTTGGCTCTCCGGCATGGAAACCAAGACGATAGTTTCGCCGGAAAGCCTCTTGTTGTGACGACTGATGCCATTGAACGCGTCGTGGCTCGAATGGCAAGAATCCCTGAAAAACAAGCCTCTTCATCAGACAAGGAACGTCTCAGAACCCTAGAAGAATCGCTGCAACGGGTTGTATTTGGTCAGCCAGAGGCTGTGGCCGCTGTAACAGCATCAATAAAACGGGCACGTGCGGGCCTTGGTCTTCCAGATCGTCCAGCGGGATGTTTTTTGTTCACTGGCCCTACGGGTGTCGGGAAAACAGAACTGGCCCGACAACTAGCAGTGCATCTCGGAAACGAATTCATCCGGTATGACATGAGTGAGTACATGGAAAAACATGCGGTGTCGCGTCTCATTGGAGCACCGCCTGGTTACGTCGGATTCGAGCAGGGCGGATTGTTAGTCGATGCGGTACGAAGCCATCCGTACTCTGTAGTGTTATTGGATGAAATTGAGAAAGCCCATTCAGATATCTTTAACATCCTCCTGCAAGTAATGGACCACGCCACACTGACAGACAACAACGGACGAAAAGCTGACTTTCGTCATGTTGTTCTGGTCATGACATCAAACGCTGGTTCCCGTGAAGCCAGTGCAACCTCCATCGGCTTCAACGAGGACCAAAATGCATCTTCGAGTGCCCGGATGAAGTCAGCGGTTGAACGGGTGTTTAGTCCCGAGTTTCGGAATCGTTTAGACACCATAGTCAACTTCGGATCGCTCACGCCGGCCGTAATGCAGACTATCGTAGAGAAGTTCATTCTTCAGCTTGAAGCGCAATTAGCGGAACAACGGGTTGCAATCAGCCTCGGTTCCGACGCGCGGCAATGGCTGGCCGAAAAAGGCCATGACCCAATTTATGGAGCCCGGCCGCTTAACCGGCTGATTCAATCCGAAGTTCGAAATCCACTCACCGACGAAATCTTGTTTGGTCGCCTTGAGAAAGGGGGCACTGTCAATATCACGCTGAATCCCACAAAAGACGGTCTGGAGTTTAATTACGAAACACTGAAAACTGCCACGCGTGGGTCGGAAGCGTCAGTTTCTCAAAACGACACCATCCAGGAGCCTGCGGGTGAGTAAACAGCCAATCGAAACTGTAACAGCAGAAGAAACCCAAAAAATTCAGATCGACCAGGGACAACCAGCAGCCACAGATCCTGACCCTGCACTAGAAACAACAACAGTACGGGTTGTAGATAAACGCTGGCATGCTCGTGAAAATATCGGTGACGGCGCAGAGGATCGGTCTAGCAAACCAACATTCTTAGAGGAACTAGAACTTAAGTTGGCTGACAAGGAGAAATTGCTTTCCGAGTATGCGGAACGATACAAGTCAGTAACTAAAGAGTTTGAAGAAACACGTGCACGGCTTCGTAAGGAGGTCACCAAAGACGTCCAGCGCGAGAAGCGCGCGGTATTGACATCGTTTCTTGAGGTCCTCGACAACCTTGATCGTGCCATTCAAGCCTCACTCGAAGCAGCAAATATTAACCCAAACGTAGTTGGCCTTTTAGAAGGGGTGAAAATGGTTCGGCAGCAGTTTCTTTCAACGCTAGAAAATCATGGGGTTGACTCTATCGATGCCGCTGGAATGCCGTTCGACCCCAATGTTCACGACGCAATCTCTGTCGTGCCCGTCACCACCAGCGACCGTGATGGTTACGTCATCGAAGTCGTCACACCTGGATATCAGATAGCAGACGAAGTCTTGAGACCTGCAAGCGTCACAGTGGGGAAATTTTCTCCAAACTCTGAATGAGTTCTTGAAGTTCTGTGATTTGATTTTGAGCCGCATAGAGAATCGCTCGACGCTCTTGAAGCGTTGGCACACTCCACTCCTCGCCATCAAATCGCACCTTTCCGGACTGGTTGAATTCCACAAGATCGGCGTCCATGGTTTCGACGTAAAGTCTCATGGTCTTAAACTCCGGCAGTCATTGAAGCACGGTCGATGTCATCAACTGCAACCACAACGGTTGCGATCCGACCGGGATCAAAGGAAGAACCGTAAGCATATTCCACGTTGACTCCGGCGCTACTGATAAGGCGGGTCGCCGCACGCAGAGCACCTAACTCATTGGGAATTTGTACACAGAGGACCTCCCGCTTTTCGATCAAATACTCGTGCATCGTCAAGATATCAGCCGCTTTAAGTGGATTATCGACTATCAAGCGAAGGGTGCCAGCGGAATCCAGCGAGAATGCTTGTATTCCAATTTTCTCATCTGCTAGGCGTTGGACGACTTTTTCTAACTCTCTCGGACTGTTGGGCAGTTTCAGCGTAATCTCTGTACATGTGGCCATAAGAGGAGCTTACTATGGTTAAGATGCGAAAAAGTACTTCAACAGAGCACCTAACAGGTCGGACACATCCGATACAATCAGTATCATGTCAGTAAAGACGGCCACCCCAATCCCAGTGGCTCACCGCCTCAAAGGCTTCGACTACGCCATCAGAAATATCGTCACCGAGGCACAAAAAGTGGAAGACTGCGGACGACCAGTCCACTATCTCAATATCGGAGATCCAGTTCTATTTGGATTCGAAACACCCCCGCATTTGGTTGAGGCGGTAGAACGAGCCATGCGGGACGGACAAAACGGATATACCCCGGCCGCTGGAATCATGAGCGCACGCGAAGCCGTCGCAAACGAATATTCAACATGCGGCCTTGAAATGACTGCTGACCGAGTCGTCCTGACTTCTGGTACCTCCGAAGGGATAGAACTAGCTTTAAGTGTCATTGTTGACCGCGATGATGAAGTTCTTATCCCGGTGCCAACATATCCATTTTACACGGCCACCTTGACGAAACTCGGCGCGAAAGCAGTCTACTATCCGACAGATCCTGCCCAAGGTTGGCAACCAGATATCGATCGCCTTCGTAGTTTAGTTTCGCCACGCACGCGGGCATTAGTGGTCATTAACCCTAACAATCCCACCGGTGCGGTCTATACGGAAGAAACAAGATCGGCTCTTGTCGATATCGCTGACAAAGGAAACTTCGTCCTTCTGTCTGATGAGGTCTATACGGACTTGGCGTACGCAGGACCGATTCCACCAATCGGGACGATCAACCCCGAAGCGCCAGTCATCTCGTTTTCGTCGGCGTCAAAAGCATACATGGCACCCGGTTGGAGAACCGGCTGGATGGCTGTCGGACAGACTGAACGCCTAGATGCTGTTTTGGCAACCATAAAAGAACTCGCGGATGGGCGGTTGTGTACAAACGGTCCAATGCAGCACGCGGTGGCGGCAGCACTTTCCGGAGACCGCACTCACCAAAACGACTTCCGGTCCCAGCTGAAAGTCCGCGCCGAGTTGACGTCGCAACGCCTGAATAACATTCCCGGCATCTCTTGCGTACCACCGGCTGCGGCCTTTTACGCGATGCCTAAGGTGGACTTGCCGGACGGACGGACGGATGAAGAATTCGTTCTTGGACTGCTTCACCAGACAGGCATTCTGTGTGTCTACGGTTCGGGATTCGGTACGGACCCCACTGACGGATTCTTCAGGATTGTTTTTCTCGCCTCCCCAAGCGAATTGGATAATTACTGCGACGCGATCACGGAGTTCACCGTTGATTTTTTAGCTAGTTGACGGGTATCAACTAAGGTAAGACACTAAGGGACTGTCGGCATGCACCAGAAGGACCAATGAAACTCCCGCATTCTATGTCCGAGACTGTTGTTATGAAGTGGAAAATACTGTTCGCCTCTCTGCTTTGTCTGATACTGCCTGCTGTAAGCGGCGCCCAGTCGCCCCTTACACTTGAGGACTTTGATTCACTTGTGAATCAACTGCAAACTGTTGCAGAAACAGGTGACCGGGATGGTTTTCTCAGTCTATTAACACCTGATGCGGATCGAGAAGCCGCCCGTCAATTTGCACTGACTGAATTGCGCGACGTTGGCGATCGAACAGCCGTTATAGCAAGGTTTCTACTCCCAGCCGAAGAAGAGGAAACCAACCATGAATTGCTAGTCGAAATTTTCACCGAAATTGGCGATCGTGCACGTCTACAGACCTGGAGCCTTGATGTAACCGAAGCAATATCCTCCCAGGAACCTGCAACTAGCGATACGCCGATGGGAACCGAAAATACCCGCTCCTGGGTAATCAGTGGTCACCGTGCCATGGATAGTATCGACACGCTCCATCACCTGACACTCAACGCCGAGAAACAATTCGATGCTGAAAATGTCGTTGTTGCCGGGGAAGACATGACCCTTCAGATGTCGAACGGTGCGGTCTTTGTCGCAGAAGTTGAAGCCGGCATCACAGGACTCGTACTGGTCGGTGAAGGAGTAATGACTTTTGACCCAGCTCCCGAAGCTGAACGTCGACAGGTTGAGATCTTCTCTGGATCTGAAGCACTGCAGACATCGTTCACTCATGCTTTCGTACGGGTGAACCCAACCGTGTTCTCTTCAAGAGTATCTCCGAGTCGTCTCACTGAGACTCCCGTCGATTCTCAAGCGTTCAATGAAGCCCAAGAACTTTTTGCGACTGTTTCCGAACAGTCATACACAGTAGATCTCAGCGATTTGAGTGACCGCACATGGTGGTTGACACCGACTGTAGGGCACTTTCAAGTTGAAGTGTCCACAGAAGAGTTTGGATTGCTCACATATGCGCAGGCCCAGAATCAACCCGAAGACATCACCCTCTACCAGCGTGACCCGGCGTACAAGATTATTTCGTTGTATCCATCGGCAAGCCAACAAACCGTTCAGGGTAAGTACTATGACGATCAGGACTCCGTACCCTACGACATCCTTGATTACGATGTCGTTGCCTCATTTGAACCAGCGGGCGTGAACCAAGAGTCACTGAGTGCGAGAGCGGAGCTTGAAGGATGCTGGATTACCGGCACTACTCGCCTCGCCGTTGAAGTCACCGGACTCAACTTTAATAATTTGACGGTGCAACTCGCAGATGAACTTAACGTTCAATCGGTTACATCCCGTGAATTTGGGCCGATGCTTTTTTTTCGGATGGGCGGTCGGAATAACCTAGTAATCAGTTTGCCTGATACAGCACCCATCGGGACTGAATTCAGTGTCACGATCGCTTATTCTGGCTTGTTACCTGCTCAGGCCGCTGATGAGAATTGGCTGGGATCCAGTCGACGACTCTATAGAGCAGACCCTCTATTCGGAATTGGCGAGCGTCGCTATATCTACAGCGGTGCCACGGCGTGGTATCCCCAAGGTGTAATCCCTGATTTCGCAACTGCCACAATGGAATTGACCGTTCCTGCGGATTATGGCGTCATCGCTAGTGGTGAAGCCCGCCAGAATAATCTGTCTCTCGCTCCTCGTGACGAGGACCTTGGTCCCAAAACCTACCGATTCACCACGCTCCAACCGGCAAGATACCTGTCGGCTGTGATTTCACGGTTTTGGCCACATGAGACACCAACCGTGGACGTTACCCTGGATTCGCCAATCACGATGCCAGCCATTCGATCAGGCGTCATGTACGATGGGCTAGCACTCGCGGTCGAAACCAATCCCCGGAGCAGCAACCAAGTCGACGAATATTATGCTCGAGCGAAGGACATCTTAGACTTTTATGGCTCGCTGATTGGAGACCTCCCGTATCCCACTTTTACCCTTGCTCTGACTGACAGCGTCTTGCCAGGAGGACACAGCCCCGCGTATTTCGCAATACTCAACCAGCCGCTGCCGGTAAACCCAGGCGAACAGCTGTCTTGGGGTGGCGACCCTGTGGCGTTCAACAATACCGACCACTTTTTTCTAGCACACGAACTCGCACATCAATGGTGGGGCCAAGCGATCGGCTGGAAAAACTACCACGAACAATGGCTCAGTGAATCCCTCGCTCAGTATTTTGCGGCACTCTACGTACAAAAGGATGCCGGAGATTCAGAATTCCTCGATGTTCTGGAACAAATGCGCAGTTGGTCAATGAGACATTCTGACGAAGGCCCTGTTTACCTGGGTTTTCGGCTTGGGCACATTGAGAGCGACGCACAAATCTATCGAGCCCTTGTATACAACAAAGGTGCGATGGTCCTTCACATGCTTCGGCGACTGATTGGCGACGACGCATTCTTCGATGGCCTGCGTCATTATTACAGCGCAATGCGATTTCGCAGTGCCGGGACCGACGATTTAATTCGAGCCTTCGAAACCCAAGCCGCTCGCTCGCTCGAGGATTTCTTCGACACGTGGATCCACGGGTCTGAGTTACCAAATCTGAATTTCAGTTACCGGATAGAAGAATCGGGAGGTGAATCTCAAAGCCAAACCGAAGTCATACTTGCATTTGAGCAAATTGGATCGCTCTTTGAGGTTCCCGTCCCGGTCACCTTACGTTACCGCTCAGGCGCCAGGGAAACGACCATCGTCCCGGTAACAGACCGGTTGACGGAAGTACGTGTTCCGCTGAGCGGTCAGTTAAGAGATGTCGACATAAACGAGGACGACGTGATGCTGGGAGAAATTCGCCAATAATGCCAAGCATCGGAGAACTTGGCGGTTATAGTCATAGATTCGTGGGTATGCAGAAGGCAATTATGAAAAAAATGTTGCTGCCGCTGCTGATATTTTTGATCGGTGGTGATTTGACCCCAGCCGGAGCTCAGCCCCCGAGTCCTATTTCCGTAACTACTGTCAGCGAAGCCGATGGAGTACATGCAGGGTCCAACTATCGGGTCGCGGTCCGTGCCAGCCTTGATGACGGGTTCCACGTGAACTCTAATGAACCCTTGGAAGAAGGATTGATTCCCACTGAGCTGAGTTTGGTCCCTCCGGCGGGAATACGCCTCGCACGCATCGCTTGGCCTGAATCTTTTCTGTTCGAAGTCGCGGGTGAACCACTAGCTGTCTTCGAGGAAGAGTTCGTTATTGCGGCCGAACTGATTCTTGGACCTGAGCTTGAAGCGGGCACGTACATCATCCCCGGTGAATTGCGCTATCAGGCTTGTGACGACACAATTTGCTATTTTCCTGCAACCGCCAACCTTGAGTTCCAATTGTCGGTCATCGACAACGCCCGCCTTGCGACACCGACTAACGCCGACCTCTTTGAAGGATTAAATTTTGTAGCAGTTTCCGAGGAAAATACTGCCGATCCTGTTTCCGTGCCCCGCGCGCCAGCCGCTGCTACTGACAATGCCGCAAGTCGCCTAGAAGCGTTCAGCGTCTTGAGCACCACTGGGGGATATCTGGGAACTGAAGATTTCCTCCAATTCATCGACGATGCGGAATCGGGACGGGGCCAAGACGGATGGTTTGAAGGACGGGGTCCCCTCGCGATTATCGCACTCATCTTAGTTGGTGGTCTGGCCTTGAATTTAACACCTTGCGTCCTTCCAATGATTCCAATCAACCTCGCAATTATTGGTGCTGGAACCAAGGCAGGTTCTCGGACTCGTGGATTCGCGCTGGGGGGAACCTACGGTCTGGCTATGGCTTTTGTGTACGGCGTGCTGGGTTTGGTCGTAATCTTGACGGCCGGAAATTTTGGCACTATCAACGCGTCTCCATGGTTCAATCTCGGCATCGCCACACTGTTTGTAATACTGAGCCTGGCCATGTTCGATGTGCTCTCGATCGATTTCTCGAGTCTTCAAGATCGACTGACTCTTGGCAAATCAACTGAGAACGGATCCTTTGTGTTGGCGTTCGGGATGGGGTGTGTCGCCGCATTGCTCGCCGGTGCCTGTGTAGCGCCCGTTGTAATTCAAGTGATAGTTTTTTCCAGTAATCTGTATGCTACGGGAACCACCGCAGCCTTGGTTTTACCCTTTCTTCTCGGCTTAGGGATGGCGCTACCGTGGCCACTTGCTGGAACAGGTTTGGCGTTTCTTCCAAAACCAGGCCCTTGGATGGTTCGAGTTAAACAAGGTTTCGGAGTCTTCATCCTAGGAACTGCGTTGTATTACGGCTATCTTTCCTACGGTCTTTTTAGCCAGCGCTGGGTCGACCCGGAAGATGTCACAACAAGTGTTCAAGCGATGCTCGACGATGGTTGGTTCGCTTCACTAGACGATGGTTTGTCGGCCGCCGAAGCCGACGGTAAGCTCGTGCTGGTCGATGTTTGGGCTACTTGGTGCAAGAACTGCCTCACAATGGACCGAACAACTCTGCAGGATCCTGCTGTGGAGGCGGCTCTTGACGACTATGTCAAAATAAAGTTTCAGGCTGAAGATCTTGGTGTGGCCCCCGCCAGTGAGGTCATGAGCCGATTCGAAGCATTCGGTCTTCCTACCTACGCCATCTTGCGAATAGCCCCTTCAGATGGCTCACCAAGAGACGAAACGAACAACTAGTTTCCAACTTCGTATCAGGCTACGGAGCAGCAGCGCACCTTATCTGCAAAGCCCGGGGATAAACTTTCGCAGTCAGCTTGTCTGCACCGCGGTAGACCTCACCGTCCACATGGAACGCGTGTGGAGTTTCGCTCGCAATGTCGAGCGAACGAATTGATCTCATCGTTACTCCAGGCACTCGATGAATGGTTCCTCTCAGTAGCCGCGGTGCACACCTCAACATCGTCACTAACGGCATTGACGGAACGACCACGAGTTCCAAAAAACCGTCATCTGGACGGGCGAGGGGCGCAATCTGCACATTAGCTCCATACTGCCGAGTATTTGCCAAGGCAACAATGAGCGCCGTCTTGCTAATTAAAGATTGACCGGTCCCAATAACATAGTGCTTCGGTCTGTAATTCCACAGTTCTCGTGCCGTCGAGACTACGTATCGCCTTACACCTCTGGACAAAGAGGCATTGAAAATCCCGGCAAGGTGTGCATCGAGACCTATTCCCGCGACGTTAAAGAAAAGACGCCCGCCAAGTTCGCCAACGTCTATCCAGCGCGACCCGCCCTGCAATGCAATCACAAGTGCTTGTTTTGGATCTCTTCGGGGCAGCCCTAGTTCTCGAGCAAAACCATTACCTGAGCCCCCGGGAACCAGACCAAATACTGGCTTTCGAAACACCAGTTCAGATGCCACTTCGTTCACGGTTCCGTCACCACCCCAAGCAACAATCGTTTCAGCTCCACGTTCTATGCAATCGAGACAAAGCTGACGCGCGTGCTGTCGGTGAGTGGTAATAAACACTTCGCCATCAGCATTGCATTGACGAAGAACGTCCTTTGCAAGTGCCACCCTCGCGCGCGTTCGGCCGCCATTTGCGGCACCAGCTATCGGATTGACGATGATACCTACTTTCACTTGCTCACTCGCCAATCCACCGAGGGTGACTCGTCCTCATTGTCTTATCATGCGCCCACGCCGCCGCATTTGAAATTAGACATTTAAAAAGCTTTGGTTCCTCGCTCTCCCTTACGCCACCGGCTCACGCTCTAGGTCTGTCAGACTTAGTGAGAGTAACCTAGATAGGCAGGTTATCGTGGTCATCACTTAGACAACATCTCAACGGGGTTACTCTTCTGAACCCATTAAAGTCCAAACTAGCGCTATACTGGGTCCGTGGCCAAACGTCTCAGTCTTCCGCTCGACAATGCTGCTATTGAACGAATTCTTCCACATCGATACCCGTTTCTCTTAGTCGACAAGATCACCGAATTCGAAGAAGATAAACGTATTGTCGGGGTCAAGAATGTCTCGCTAAACGAGCGGTACCTGGCTCGCCGCCACGGCGAACCACCAGCTTTACCGCCAACGATTTTGACTGAGGCTGTTGCTCAAGTTGGCGCGATTTTGATTCTTGCTAAACCCGAAAATCGAGAGAAGTTGATTTATTTCCTTGGCATTGAACAATTGCGGTACCTCAAGCCCGTTCACCCCGGCGACGTCGTGGTGATCGAAGCCACGGTCGAACGCCTGCGCAGCCGCATGGGACAACTCAAAGGTTTTGCACGTGTTGGTAACACGCGGGTTGTTGAAGGAACGATGGCCTTTGCCCTAGGGCCCAGTAAACGCTCCGATCCCGACAATAACCAAGCTTGATCTACCATCACATGGCTGGTCCAGTTCGAGTAACTTCTGATATAAACTTACTGGCGTGGCTAAAACTACTAAGGCTCAAACAGAGACTCCTTCGCCCGGTCCAAGCGGGCCGCCATGGGTGTTAATTGGTGGTGTTGTGGCCGTGGCGGTGATTGCCCTTATTGCTCTTTACCCGGGACAGGATGCCGGGTCGGGTAGTCCTTCTGGAAACGTAGATACCACAACCGAAACTGAAGCGGAACCACCCACATTTACCCCGCCAGTGGTTCCGACGAGAGCAGCGTCGCCGGCACATCCCGAGAATGTGCCCTTACCGGCTTTGCCAGCAATTCCTAACATGGTGCCACGATCACCGGAAGTAGTAACTGCAGCTTATGAGTTTGCTGCTCGTAACCCGGACATCTTAGAGTACATTCCGTGCTTCTGCGGTTGTGATTCGGCCGGTCACACTGGCAACGCGGATTGCTTCGTCCAGTCTCGAAATGAAGACGGCTCAGTTCAGTCTTGGGAACCACATGGCATGGCTTGTCTGGTCTGTATCGACGTAGCCAGAGATGCCATGCAACTGAATGCCGCCGGGGGGTCCGTTCGTGATATTCGATCTGCCGTCGATGGAAAGTATCTGCCGCGCGCCACGCGCCAAACCCCAACACCGGCTCCCCCATCTCAATAGCCAGCCGCGTAAACATTCATCGGAACAATTTGTCGATCTAGCCTTGCTATAATCGGATGTGCCGCCACGGGCGCAACACCTTGAGCCTTCCTCGCCGTTGACACCAGCCGTTCTCGATCGACTCTTCGAGTCGATTCAAGAAGGTCTTTATATTGGAACTGTAAGTCTTGATGGCGATACGACCATCGTGGCGAACCCACACCTGAAACTTATGTTTGGTCACCCTCCTGAAGCCGACACTGAAGCAATTCGCCCGTTCGAATCGGAACGTTTCGTCGATCCTAGCGCGCGCACAGCTTTCATAGAGAGACTCAGTCGTGACGGCTCAGTTGCTGATTATCTGCTCCGTCTGCGTCGAGCAGACGATTCTCTAATCTGGATCGAAGTCACAGCATGCCTAGACTCATCAAATAAAAAACCACAACAAGTGTTCGCTCTGATTCGCGATGTTAGTGAACGGAGGAGGCTAGAAGAACAGGGTCGCGACATTTATCAGCAGGTGCTCCAATCCGAAAAGATGGCGGCGCTCGGACAAACTGTTTCTGGCGTGGCCCACGAACTCAACAATCCACTCGCTACCATCCTGACTTGGTCTGAACGTTTGTCTTCGCGAAACCTTGATGACGTTGCAAAACGTGGGATTCAAACTATTTTGAGCGAATCCGAACGAGCGGCGAAGATCGTGAGAAATCTTCTGACCTTTTCACGAAAACGACACACAACGAGAGCCCTCATAGAGCTGAATCAGATCGTTCGCGAAACATTGTTGCTGCGAGCCTACGACCAGCGAGTATCAAACATTCGGACAGTTGAAGCGTTGGCTGCTGGACTGCCAGCGGTCTTTGCCGACCCACACCAAATCAAACAGGTTTTGCTAAACCTCTTGGTTAATGCTGAACAGGCAATGCTCTCCGCTAATGGTCGAGGAACCATGACCATTCGAACCTGGCATGACGCAGACCAAGAAACTGTTGTCTTGGAGGTCAACGACGATGGCCCCGGTGTTCCGGATCAAGTACAGGCAAAGATCTTTGATCCGTTTTTTACTACGAAGTCCGTCGGGCAAGGTACCGGCCTAGGTCTCACGGTAGCCTATGCTATCGTGCAGGAGCATGGCGGCCGCATTCGAATTGCTTCCGAGAAGAATAAGGGAGCATCCTTTTTTCTAGAGTTCCCTCTAACCACAGCGGCAAGCCAGAAGGGATCGCGGCCCAAACAGAACGAGCGCGCCACCGGCCAAGGTGCAAGAGTGTTGGTAGCCGAGGACGAATCTGCTCTCTCAACTGCAGTTGCCGAAGCTCTCGGGGACGCAGGCTTTCGAGTAGACTGCGCCCGTGACGGGCAGGAAGCTCTTGATCGAATCAAAGTCGAAACCTACGACTTACTCATCTGCGATCTTAAGATGCCTCGCATGGACGGACCGACATTACACCGGTTGTTAACCCAAATTAAACCAACCTTAGCTCACCGGACAATCTTCGTTACCGGCGACGTTGCCGAAACCGAGACCGAGCGCTTTCTCGAAGAAAGTGGGTGCCCATGGCTAGCCAAACCATTCCGACTGGCCGATTTACTTGCATTTGCGAATGACGTCGTTGGCCAGTTACCCCGCCGCAACTAGTCTCTCCTCGCCATTCGAAAGAACTGCCTTCAGGGTGCGCCGGCCTCCAAGTTCTGCAGTATTGGTTCTTCCACCAACAGCAAGTGCCTGGGCAGGCTTTACTTTTGCAGGATTGACGGAAGTACCCTTCGTAAGCGCCGCACTGAATTGTTCAGGTGCCAAATCAGGACCAAGTAGTTTCCGAAGTCTTTGGACCGCCCGAGCATGTAGCTGTGACACACGCGACTCGTTAACGTTCATCTCTTCGCCTATCGTTTTCATCGTGGCATCACCGAAATAATAGAGCGTAATCACCTTCCGTTCCCTATGCGGAAGCGCCGCAATCGCAGCGCGAACGCGTCGCTGAACCTCAACCGTTTCACACATCTTGTCTGGAGCAGGCGGTCCAGATGGAACCAACACGGGAGGCAAATTCTGTTCGTCGACAGTTTCTGCCGTCGCCAGAGGTGACGTTGACTCAATCGTATTAATCCGGATGATGACCCGACTGAGTTGTGACTCATCAACGCCCATATGATTCGCTAGGTCGCTAAGCGAGGGTTCTGTGTCAAGTTTGTCACGAAGACATTCACGCGCCGCCTCCAGTTCGCGGCGCATCCGGCGAATACCTCGTGGCCACGCGCCTTTTCGGAGTGCGTCGAGCATAGACCCTCTAACACGCCTTTCTGCAAATGTCTCAAATTTGATCCCTCGCTTCTCATCGAAACGATTCGCAGCATCAATTAAGCCGATCATCCCATCCTGAACCAAATCACCAATCTCTATTGAATGCGGCATAGAGGTAGCAAGACGGCGAGCTAGAGCCTGTACAAATGGCACGCTCGAGGAGATTAGGTCGTCGTGTGTATTAGTTTCTAACTGCTTTCCCATGAACTTAACTCCCTTCGCTTCTCCGGCATCCAAAGCGTTACGGCTTGGTCCGGACACACTCCCTTGTAAAGGCAAATGCAATGCCAAGAAATATGAAGCTATGAAACGCAGCAGTATGAAACGATGTGAAAGACTGTAACCCACTGGTGTACAGTCATTTATAACTAGGAGTTGCCATGTAAGTATGAGAAAGGCAGAGAAGAACGGGAGGACAGAAACGTCATGGTTTTGACGTTATTTTTTCAAGATCGCCATAATAATGACGTTTGTGTGCTCTGTTAGCTGGAACTCAAAAGCGTCGATTCAAACTCGACTTGGCGGCCAAGACCGAATCCGTGACCGTATATCTTTGGCCGTAGCTACTGCCTCAACTGCACCAGTAACAATCTGGTTAGCTCGAGAACGGCCAGAATGGTCGATTAGCTTGGTCTCTAGCAACTCAGCATTCGCAAGAATTATGCCCAGTTGGTTATTGAGGCGATGTAACAAGAGCCCTAACTCTGGCTCCTCGCCGATAAGGACAGACCGATCGTGAGGATACGGAACCTCCGGTTCGCCAGCCATTAAACTGACCGGCGCTGCTCGCCAACCAAGTCCCGGCGACCAGCCTCTCCTGGCTTTCTCCACAGTGTATCGACAAAGATACGAACTGACCCTCCAGCGGTGCGCACGTATTCAACTTTTCCGCTTGAAATCCAGTTGTAAATTGTTCTTCGACTAACACCCACAAGTTCACAGGCCTTCATTATCGAGATGGTCTTTCTATCAACAATCATGACTTCCTTCATCTTTCCTTAGAGTGTTTCGCGAACCGAACGACGGACCGTTTCAAATCAGTCCACCGCAGTATCTCCCTACAAAGAGAGTATCGGCCGACGATGAAGTAACCTGTAGATTAAGTCTCCTTGACCTTAACTTCGCGCACCGTCAAAATAATGGCGATCGTCTAAATGCCTGACAAAGAACAACATCTACTCCTTATCGAAGACGAGGTTGCTCTCCGCGAAGCGACTGCAGAACGGCTTGAGGAACACGGCTATCACGTAGTTCAGGTAGGGTCTGGTGAAGATGCCTTGCAAAAAGTGTCTGACTTTGCCTTCGATGCACTGATTACCGACCTCCGTCTCCCTGGCATCGATGGCACCCAAGTCATAGAAGGCGCATGCGCTCTGTACCCAGATATGGTTGGGATCGTCGTTACTGGCTTTGGAAGCGTGCGGAGCGCGGTCGAAGCGATCAAGCGTGGCGCAACTGACTTCATCGCAAAACCGTTCCAGTTTGACCATCTATTGCACGTCCTCACGATGGCTCTCGAACAACGTCGGCTTAAATCCGAGAACGCTTATCTGCGTTCCCAGCTAGAAGAGAATTACCAATTCGAAGGAATTATTGGTCGAAGCAAATCGATGCAGCAATTGTTCCAAATGCTTGAGACGATTTCTGGAACCACTAGCACCGTACTTGTCACTGGAGAAACCGGAACGGGTAAGGAATTAGTAGCCCGTGCCATACACCATAACAGTCCGCGGCGAAGCCGCCGGTTTGTCGCCTTCAACTGCGGCGCAATTCCCGAAACATTATTGGAAGCTGAGCTCTTCGGCCACGTTCGGGGCGCGTTCACGGGCGCGGTCACAACCCGCCAGGGACGTTTAGAACAAGCCCACCGAGGCACTTTGTTTCTTGATGAGATCGGCACCATGAGTGCGAGTCTTCAAGCAAAACTCCTAAGGGCACTTCAGGAACGCGAGATTGAACGTCTCGGCGACAATCAACAGATTCGAGTCGATGTACGAGTAATCGCAGCCACCAACTCAAATCTCGAAGAAATGGTCGGCAGCGGTAGTTTTCGTAAAGATCTTTACTACCGCCTCAACGTTATTCCTATTCACCTCCCGCCTCTCTCCGATCGCCGCGAGGACATACCACTGCTGGCCCAGAGTTTCTTGCGGAAAATGAGCCAACGGGAGAACACTCCGCGATCAGAGGTGACTTTTTCGCAAGAAGCAATGCGTAAGCTAATGGCCTACAGCTGGCCTGGCAACATTCGGGAACTTGAAAATGTCATCGAACGGGCGCTCGCGCTGACTCCAGGCCAAAATCAGATTGACTCGCAAAATTTGCCTAGCGAGCTGCAAACGAATGAGTCTTCAACTTCTGCCGCGGAAGTTACACTCCCTGAAAATGGCCTAGACCTGCGCCAGTATGTTCATGAGATTGAACGTAAGTTGATCGACTCCGCTCTTGACCGCACGGCTGGCAACAAACGTAAGGCTGCCGAACTTCTAAACATTAACCGAACAACTTTGGTCGAGAAAGCCAAGCGCTTGGAACGCTGAACAAAAAGCCTGTCAGAAAAGACCACCAAGAAGCTCAAGCCTGCCCAAGGCAACCTTAGTCCAGTAAATCCAACCGATAGTCAACTATTCGATCTCCGTCGAAAAGCCAGTCCCCTGAGAAACGTTTTGAATCGACGACCAATGGAAGCCAATGTTTATCATCTTCCCACATCTCATCAAAAGGTATTTCATTCAAGTCAAACCAAAGCGGAACGGCCTCATCAGTCTCAATGGGGACACCGATGATTTTGTGAGTGCGATAGACATGCACATGGATTGAGTGCTCATCTGTGAATTGAAATCGATGTTCGCCTGCTTGAACAATTTCACTGACCTCAACGCCGAGTTCTTCTCGAACTTCGCGCACCGCACACGCTGCAAACGATTCACCGGGTTCCAGTCGTCCTCCCGGTCCGCTAATCTTGCCAGCACCCAAGCCACGCTTCTTTCGAATCAGTAAAATTTGTCCGTTTCGAATGACAAACACCAGGGTGGCGCGATCAACCGGCGCCCAAGTCGTCCAGTCAACGTCACTAATTCGTTGACCACTCATAGCCTGGTGGCGCCTTCGTTTCGAGAGGCGGCCTCTCAAAGAAGAATCGGTTTACAACCTCTCGAAGTTCATTGACCGACTCGGCGCTGTTAATCTCAACTCTAAGTTGCGACCCGCCATGGATTCCTTTGGTAAACCACGAATTAAGCGCTCTTAGTTTGTTCACGACAAACCTTTGACGGCTACGCTGGGATCGAGTGACCTGGGAAATCTTGCGAGGCGCCTTCTGCATCGTGGGCACCGTATGGCGAAATCCTGGAATTTCGCCATTATCTTCGCTCAGCAGTAGTTCGATATAGTCAAGCAAAAACCGTCCGCGGTCCACCGCGTTTATCTCAACCCGTGGCTCACCCCTAAGAATCGCAAGAGCCTGTCGAAAGATCCACGGGTTCCTGAGCGCGCCCCGGCCAACCAACACTCCCGCAACCTTAGTCGTAAGGATGCGTCTCACGACTTGCTCAGGTGTAACGCAATCACCACTGCCAAAAACTGGAATTTCCACTCCGTCAGCCACCTGGTCTATGAGCTCCCAGTCTGACTGCCCCCGATATGACTGCGCGGCTGTGCGGCCATGCACAGCCACGGCGGCTGCTCCCGCGTCTTGCATCATTTCTGCAACTAAGGGCGCATTAATCGCCGATTCATCCCAGCCAGCCCGCATCTTAACTGTAACCGGCACAGAGACCGATTTCGTCATAGCCCTCACCACCCGGGCGGCATGTTCCGGTTCTCGCATTAAACTGCACCCCGCATTGTGCTTAGCGATCTTCCGCACCGGACAACCCATGTTCACGTCAATGATATCGGCGCCCATGCCCTCCACTACCTGTGCGGCACTAGCCATGGTCTCAGGATCTCCGCCAAAAATCTGAATAGAAACAGGACGCTCTTCTTCGGTGTACTCCGCGTACTCCAGTGTTCGGTCGATACCTCGAACAAGGCCTTCTGAGCTCACCATCTCACTAACGACTAAGCCACAGCCACCATAACCCTTAACCAACCGACGGAATGCTGTGTCGGTCATGCCGGCCATCGGCGCCAAAGCGAATGGTTGGTCGAGCTCAACTGTTCCGATCTTCATCACAAACCCTTAATCTTGTAGCTTGTTAGTATTCTCTGACATCTGCGGCATCGACCTCAACGCTTACACCCTGACCGATCAAGTCAACAGACAAGACTAACCGCGCATGCGACCCTTTTCGCACAAGCCTCCCAACCACGCCATGGAGTGGGCCATGCACAACCTCCACCATCATTCCCTCTCGAATCAACGGGCATGGATCGTACTGTAGGTCACTCTCGATTAGTGTCCTGATCCCTGCGATTTCAATATCACTTATGGGTGCCGGAACGCCTTCAAAAGAAACGATGTTTGCAACGCCTTTACACTTGAGGACTTTTACCCGCAAATTCAGATTGAAATGAGCGAAACAGTATCCAGGAAACAACGGCCAATTGACCTTTTTTTTGCGATCCCTCCAACGGCTCCATTTTGTGACGGTCGGCAGGAACGCTTCGATCTCGTGAGTTTCGAGTTGACTGTGAACAACCGCTTCGTGCCTTGAACTCGTGCGGACCGCATACCAGTGGGCCACATGCTGGAGTTCAATCGGATGTTGATCTGAAGTGCTCATGCCGAACTCGCTCCCTAACGCTCCAGACGCTGGTCAACGCTCTAATGATTCATCCTTGAACCGTTTAGTTCTGCTGCGGACCTCCAGGCGGGGAATTGACATTTTCTGCTCGGTATACTTCGTACAACTGACGAAGTTCCTCGTTCTTCCATTCAATAATGGCTTCTTCTCTAAGAGAATCGAGATATTGAGTGTACTCTTCAAGTCGGCGGTCGTTAAAAACGTTGCTCGAAATTTGATCTCGCACTTCATCAAACGGCCGCGCTACGTCGTCAGTGCGAGCCTCAAGCATAACCACCTGAAAGCCCTGGGGTGTTCTTACCGGATCCGCTACCTCGCCGACGGACAGAGATGTGATCAATTGTTGAATGGTCTCGCTGTAATCAACCAACAACAGCGGCCCAATTAAACCACCGTTTGATCTGGACGGAGACTCGGAGACCTCTTCAGCAACAGTGGCAAAATCTTCTCCGCCACGAAGACGGGCTGCCACAGTCTGGGCTACCACTCGTCCCTCCTCAGCAGCTCCGGCATTTATTCCATCCACATCATCGGGTACGGCTATAAGAATCTCGCGGAGCGTCGCGGTTGCCGGTTCGGTGAACTCTTCTATATGCGTGTCGTAATAATCGCGTGCTTCGACATCAGTAATTGAAACGCGACTAAGAATCTCAACCTGTTGAATCTGTCCCACCAGCATCTGGCGTTCCATCACGCGTCGCAAGTCGGCCATAGTAAGGCCCTCTGACTCTTGTAGCGCCTCCTCAAACTGTTCGTCGCTTTCGAACTGATTTTCGGTCTTTAAATTGTTGACAATCTCGTCGAACTGTTCGTCAGACAGTTGGTATCCAAGGTCACGTCCTCGCTGAACCAACAACAACTCATCCACTGCATTAGCAATGACTGCCGGGGTAATCTCGCGGACTAAGTTCGCCAACTCCACATTATTGCGCGGCGGCACCCCACGGCTTCTGATTTCGTTAATCTGGCGAGTTTCTAGGTCCGTTTGTGTAATGATCTGGCCATTCACTTTAACGAGAACTCGCTCGATGATTGTCAGGTCAGTATCGGGAGACGGACCTGTTTGAGCGTGCAAAACAGCCAAGCCTCCAAGAAACCACGCAGTAATGCCCCCGGTAAGCAACAACCATTGTCGTAAATTCATATATCTACCTACATTTTAGTGATTCACGCACCACCACTCAACTCACCTAACAACCCTCCGACCTGTCTAAGCACCTTGTCGTCACGGTTGAGATGGTCGGCGTTGGACAGTTTTTGCCTTGAAAACCCTTTGCCAGAAGTGTCCTGACCCGTCCACCAAGATGTAGATTCACTGACCAATTGGCTTGCTCGTTTTCTCCCTGAACGAGCCCCTGCCTCCAAATCAATGGTGACCACAGCCGGGGGTGTTAAGGTCACGTCGTTCCGAGCTTCGACTAACTCTACCAGCCTAGCAGGATTGAGAGGCGTATCGCTCCTGAACTTGATAACCAACAAATGCTTTTCTCTCTCGATTGACTCGATACCCAACCGGTCTGCCATAAGTCTGATGCGACCGAACTCGACAAGTCTGAGTACTTTTTGGGGTACTGGGCCGTATCTGTCGGCTAGTTCATCGAGTAACTCCGTTAATTCGTGCTCGTCCCGTGCCAAAGCTACCTGTCGATATAGCGCCAGCCGTTGATTCGATCCAGAAACGTACTCTCCATCCACCCGCAACTCGATTCCAAGTGAAACGGCTGCCCGACGTTCCTCGCCAATTGTTTCACCCTTCAGCTCAAGAACCGTACGTTCTAGCAATTTCACATACATATCAAACCCAACTGCATCAATCTGTCCACTCTGTTCTGCACCCAATAAATTCCCGGCCCCTCGAATCTCAAGGTCAAGCGCGGCCACCCGAAAACCGCTTCCCAAATCACTAAACTCTTTGATAGCGGCAAGGCGCTGCTGGGCCACTTGTGAAAGGCTGTCTTCTGGCGGAATTAAGAGGTAGGCGTAGGCGTGGCGGTCTGACCGTCCCACTCGACCGCGAAGCTGGTAGAGCTGTGCCAATCCGTAACGTTCCGCATGATTGATGATGATTGTATTCACATTGGGAATGTCGAGGCCATTCTCAATAATCGTTGTCGACAACAGGACATCATATTCCCGATCCACAAACCCTATCATCGCTCGCTCCAACTCGGACTCACTCGACTGACCATGAGCCACTATCAAGCGAGCCTCGGGAACAAGACGTTCGATTAAATTCGCGATGCCGTAGATGGACTGAATCCGGTTATGTACAAAATACACCTGTCCTTTGCGTTGAAGCTCGTTTCGGATTGCGTCCACAATAACGCTCGCATCGAACTTAACCACATTGGTTTGAATAGATAGGCGGTCTTTTGGTGGTGTTTCAATCACAGACATATCGCGGATTCCCATCAAAGACATATTGAGCGTCCGCGGTATCGGTGTGGCAGTTAAAGTCAGTACGTCGACCTCTTTCTTTAACTGTTTTATCCGTTCTTTATGTGCAACACCAAACCTCTGCTCTTCATCGACGATCAACAGTCCAAGATCATGAAACTGAACATCTTTAGACAACAAACGATGGGTTCCGACAATGACATCAACTTTTCCTGACAAAAGATCACCGAGAACAGCCTTCTGATCGGTTCGTTTGCGAAAACGGCTTATTAGGTCGACACTAATCGGGAACGCTGCAAACCGTTCCTTAATCGTCTTGAAATGTTGAAACGCCAAGACTGTAGTCGGAGCCAACAGAGCCACCTGTTTACCATCCATAACTGCCTTAAACGCCGCTCGTAGCGCGACCTCAGTCTTTCCATACCCCACATCACCGCACAGCAAGCGGTCCATTGGTGACGGCATTTCTAGATCCTGTTTAATCTCATTGACTGCCGTCACCTGGTCCGAGGTCAGGTCGTAATCAAACGCGGCTTCAAATTCACTCTGCCAATGCGTATCGGGACTAAACGCATGTCCAGCGACGGCTTTCCGAGCAGCGTACAATTTGAGCAATTCACCCGCCATTTCTCGCATCGCACGTTTGACGCGAGTCTTGGCACGCTCCCAATTTGTGCCGCCCAAGCGATCAAGCGCTGGGTTCTGTGCCCCGGTGTATTTCTGAATTAGGTCAAGATGTTCAACGGGAACAAACAACTTGTCCCCGGACGCATACCGCAGCTGCATCAACTCGTGCGGAGTTCCGCCGACATCAAGCTCAGCTAACCCGATAAATGCACCAATGCCATGGTCAACGTGAACAACGTGGTCTCCTGTCTTTAGGTCGCGAAGGTCCGATAAGAAGGAACTGGATGCTGACTTGCGTCGGCCTCTGATCCGACGTTCTTCGTCAAAAAGATCACTTTCAGCATATATCTGGAGTCCGCCATCAGAAAGTCGGAACCCATGTGACAATTCACCTGTTACAACCAGAAGCGTTTCACCTTCCGCCTCTTGAGCATTCTCTAGCAACACTGCTGGAACTTCATATTCCCGCAGCATTTCGGTGACCCGTTCCGCGCGACCTGGTGTTGCTGTTACAACGAGCTGCGTTTCACCCGAAACTCGATCTCGCTGAAGAGTCTTCACCCACTCACCAAAGCGACCGTGAAACATTCGAGTTGGCTGACAAGCAATGGCTTGTTGGAAACCACTCCGGTCGCCATCAAGACCGAGAGTCTCGAAGCGACTACCTTCTTCTAAATACGCTTTGATTTCCGTCCAGCTAAGCATTATTGCCGGAGGTTCCGGTGGGTTCTCTCCCCGGCTTGTTGCCGAAACATAACTCTCGTTGACTCGGTCGGCGAGGATCGCCGCTTGGCGCTCACATTCTTCAAACTGGCTTACGAATGTCCTGATTGAAGTTGGTTCGGTAATAAAATCCAGTAGAGTGCTGTCGAGCCCCCCTGACCATCCCTCATTCAGGTCTTCACTGACAGACTCGAAGTTTTCACGAAGTGGCACCACTGCAACTTGGTCAACCATCTTGACCGACCTTTGTGTCCCAGGGTCAAACTGTCGAAGTGATTCGACCAAATCATCTAGGAATTCAACTCGAATTGGATAAACCTCGCCGGCAGGAAAAAAATCAACTACGCCCCCACGAAGACAAAATTCGCCATGTTCGTCCACCGGGTCCTCTGGCACGAAACCAGCATCTGCAAGCAGAGCTCCCAAGTCATTCGGCGCGAGAGTATCACCCAGAACAATATCTCGTGTAGCTTGCAAGATTCTTTGCGGACTAGCGACGCGAGGCAGCAGAGCCGCTGCAGAGGCAATCACGATTCGGATACTGCCTTGGGCTAAATTCGACAGCACCTTGGCCCGTGCTGACGCTACATCGAGATGCGGTGTGATTGCCCGGTAAGGATCGACCTCCAAAGACGGAAAGGGCATTACCGCTCGAGAAAGTTCTACGTCAGATAGGTCTCCAATCGCAGCATAAAAAAATCTTGTGTCCGATGTCATCACTTCAACTTCGTTGTCAGTTGGGACAACGAACATAACGGGCGTAGTTACCGCGGCACTGGCAATTGCCATAGCCTGAGCAGAGGGTGTCAGGCCCGTGGTCACTTCCGGAACAACCTCGAGACCAACCTGATTCGCGGATGATCTTAGTAATGAACGGAGGGTGAGAGATGGAACAACTGTTGACACGCAGGGATCCTATAACCAACCGAGAAGCCGGTTATCTTAACATGCAGCAACTAAATTAGTCGTCGGAAGATTTCTTGAACTGAATGTTTGAAGAGAAGCCCCACTCGTGTCGAGGGCGGTAGATCCCAACGTCCTTAATTTGAGACTTGACTCGGAAGGTATGAAGTAGTCGGTGATAGTCATAAGGTTTGCCCTCTCGACTGTGGACCGCCAAATCAAGCTTATAAGTTCCTTCGACAAGATCGAGGGCTTCGATATCCAACTTCACCTCTCCGTCACCTGTCATTGCGACTGGAGTGAGCTTCTCGAGATTGGTGTTGGTGCCATAGCAACAAACCCCTTCGGCATTAAAAATGCTGACGCCAAAAACAAAATCGTCGACGGATTGCTCCGTGGTCACCCGCATCCGCACAGTCATTTTGTCGCCACTCTGAAATAAATGTGTGCGTCCAGTCTGATTTTCAAGACTTACTTCTGCGATCCGCACGTCACCTGATCCCCAGCGACCTTCGCTCGCGCGAAACATGTCAGCGGGCGGCCCTTCTTGGGTCGAGGTTTCTGTGGTTGCTGGGCCATCGCTGTTTTCTTCAGCTACAGTTGCTTTGAGTTTTTTCTTGTCCTCGGCAGACAGGAGCGCTTCTTCATCAGTCGCAATGTCACTCAAATACATATGAACTACTCGCCGGGGATCACCGTGTCCGCACACCTTACCCCCGTCTAACCACACAGCCTCGTCACAGAACTGCTGCACTGTTTCTAGACCATGCGTTACAAGTAGGATAGTTTTTCCGCGCCGTTTGAATTCAGCGAACTTGTCGAGACATTTCAGACTGAACCCTTCATCACCAACAGCCAACACCTCATCGACAATCAGAATGTCCGGGTCTACGTGCACCGCCACGGCAAAACCCAATCGCATGTACATTCCCGAGGAATAAGTCTTCACCGGAGCATCAATAAATGCTTCTAGTTCAGCAAACTCAACAATTTCATCAAAACGTTCTGAAATTTCCTGTTTGGACAATCCCAACATAACGCCATTAATAAAAACGTTCTCACGACCAGAAATCTCTGGGTGAAATCCCGCGCCGAGTTCAATTAAGGCGGAAATCCGTCCGTTGACAAACACCTCTCCACTCGTCGGCTTTGTAATACCAGTAATCAATTTGAGCAACGTACTCTTGCCTGAACCGTTACGACCGATGACCCCAAAAGCCGAACCTTGTGGAATGCGTAGCGACACATCTGAAACCGCAGTGAACCTTTCGTCCGGCTTCAGGTCTTGAGCCAGGCTACCGGATATAAGCGCACTTTTGAGAGTTGCGAACTGTCGCCGGTAGGAATACCGCCGGTAGAGTTTCGTGACCGACTGGACTTCAATGGCTGTGTTCATACCTCCTCCGCGAAGGAGTCTCTCAGGCGATCGAACAGTGCGAACCCAAGAATGAAAACAGCTATCGAGGCAACAGCAAGAGCCAACAGCCACCGCCAATGGCCAAACGGTCCCTCGTAGAACAGGATTTCTTGATACGAGATCGCCAAGTGGGCGAATGGGTTCAAATCCATAATGAATTTGCCCCCAGCCGGCACCATCGACATCGGGTAAATGATCGGTGTTGAGAAAAACCACAACGTGAGTAGATTGCCCAAAAGGTCACGGAGATCGCGAAAGTGCACGGTCAAAGCCGAGAGCAACAATCCTAAACCTAGGGTGAGTATTAGTTGAATTAGCACGACAACGGGAAACCACACCAGTTCAATAACGTTCAAGGGACGAGCGTAGAAGGCCAGAAACAAAACCAAGATGGGTAACGCAAAAAAGAAATGGAACATGTTCGATAGCACAGCCACTATCGGAAGAATTTCGGCAGGAAACAAAACTTTCTTAATGAGATTTCCACCGGCTATCAGCGAATTTGCCGACTCAAGTAAAGCCGAACTGAACCAAGTCCACGGCAATAGGCCACAGAACAGGAACAATGCATAAGGTTCTAGGTCAACACCTCGAAAACCAGGGAGAACCACGGAGAATACGATGGTGTAAACAATCAGCAACAGCAGTGGATTGATGAATGACCACAGGTAGCCAAGAACCGAACCCCGGTAACGCGCTTTTAGCTCGCGGACTACTAGAGTCTGAATTAGGCCTCTATGACGAATCAACTGCCGAAAACTAGATAGCATTTATTCCCGTGCTTCAACACAAATATCAGTAACGACACAAACTCTGTGTCTCACTTTACTGCCACATCAATCACTACCGTAGTGACGTTATCTGGTCCACCTGCCGCGTTGGCCTGTCTGACCAATTCGTCGCACACGCCTTGCAGGTCGACCGGAGCAGCAACCACTCGCTGAATTTCACTATCCTCTAGTACGGCAGTAAGGCCATCGGAACATAGCAGTAATCGATCGCCAGCTTCAAACTCAAGTTCGGTCGGATCAATCGGAAGTTCGTCGCTACCCGACAATGCTCGCGTCACCATATTTCGCCACGGATGACGACGGGCCTCAGCTTCGGTAAGCGTCCCAGCACGAATTTGTTCTTCGACCCAAGAATGATCCTTTGTGAGCCGCCTCAGAGCGGTTCCACGATACAAGTACGCCCGACTATCGCCTATATGAGCCAACGTTACTTTACAACCGGAGACCAAAATAGCCACAACTGTGGTTCCCATGCCACGCAGTTTCTCAGATGCCTTAATTTCCTGAGCGATGCGAGTGTTAGCCCTCGTGAAGCCCACCCGCAGACGATTGCCATCAATGCCAGAGCGATTATCAAATGGCACCGGCCAAGAATCGTCACGGCGGAGACCTGCAGTTGTCTCTATGGCCTGCTGAATTTGCTCGACTGCCAGACGAGATGCGACCTCTCCGCCCGCATAACCCCCCATGCCGTCGGCAACAACAAACAGTCCTAAGTCTGGCTTGGCGCAATATGTATCTTCGTTTTGGGATCGACGTAGGCCACGGTCGGTCCGAGCCGCCCAAGATATCTGCATGAGCTCACGGGCCCTGTTGCCAGGAGAGGCGTTGCATTTGTTTTAGACTGAACGCGGGCCTGTTTTTGAGGCCACCCGCAACCGGACGAGTGATTTTAGTTCGGCTACTCGTGCTCGCTCCAAATCAACGTCCTCAACGCTTTCGGTTAAGCGTTCTCTGGCGCGGCGCTCGGCCTCTTGTGCCCGCTCAGTGTCTATATCTTCGGCCCGCTCCGCGATTTGGGCCAGAATGGTCACACGGTCTGGAAGAATTTCTGCGAACCCAAATGCAACCGAGACGTAAGACGTATCGTCGCCCTGACGAAACCACAATTCTCCAACTTGAAGACTCGTGAGTAAGGGAGTGTGCCCTGGAAGAATCCCGAGGTAGCCTTCTGAACCAGGAATCTGAATTTCGTCTACCGACTCGCGTACCACCGGTCGATCAGGTGTCACAAGCTCAAGAGTCAGATGGGTTGCAAGCGCCATGTATTGTCCTAACTACGCTGTTTCCAACATTTTTTGGGCGTTTTCTAGCGCTTCATCTATTGTTCCAACCATCAAAAATGCCTGTTCAGGAATGTCGTCGTGTTTCCCTTCGACAATCTCTTTAAAGCCGCGGATGGTCTCGTTAATGGGAACATACTTGCCCGGAGAGCCGGTAAATTGCTCAGCCACATGAAATGGCTGCGAGAGAAAACGCTGGATCTTTCGAGCGCGCTCCACGGCAAGCTTGTCATCCTCAGAGAGTTCATCAATACCTAGAATAGCAATGATGTCTTGAAGGTCCTTGTAACGTTGAAGCACCTGTTTGACTTCACGGGCAACCGAATAATGCTCGTCTCCAATGATTCTGGGATCGAGAATCCTTGACGTTGACGACAAGGGGTCAACCGCTGGATAGAGTCCTTGGGCGGCAATTGAACGCGACAGTTCGGTGGTGGCATCAAGATGCGCGAAGGTGGTTGCAGGCGCTGGGTCTGTGTAATCGTCTGCTGGCACGTAAATTGCCTGGACGGATGTGATCGATCCTTTTTTCGTTGACGTAATCCGCTCCTGAAGTTCTCCCATCTCCGTTAGTAGCGTGGGTTGGTAGCCAACCGCCGAGGGCATCCGGCCTAACAGTGCTGACACTTCGGAACCGGCTTGGGTAAAGCGAAAGATGTTGTCAATAAAAAGCAGCACGTCTTTGTTTTCGGCATCGCGAAAATACTCGGCAACCGTTAAGGCGCTCAACGCAACTCGCAGGCGTGCACCTGGCGGTTCAGTCATTTGGCCGTAGACCAACGCGGCCCGTGACTTGGCCGGGTCGTCAGTGTCAATGACCCCGCTTTCCTGCATCTCAAGCCATAAGTCATTCCCTTCACGGGTGCGCTCCCCAACACCGCCAAACACAGACACGCCGCCATGTTTGAGCGCAATATTGTTAATCAGTTCCTGAATGATTACTGTCTTTCCAACGCCCGCGCCACCGAACAGACCGATTTTCCCGCCTCTTAGATACGGTTCCAACAGGTCGATTACTTTGATGCCGGTTTCGAACATCTCCATTTCAGTCGACTGATCTTCCAAAGAAGGCGCTGGCCGGTGGATCGCCCACCGCTCTTCTGTTTCCACCGGTTGATCTGGAAAGTCCACTGGGTCACCGAGTACGTTCATCACTCGTCCAAGTGTCTTCGGACCGACCGGCACAGAGATTGGGGCACCCGTGTCGATGGCTGACATCCCACGTTGCATTCCGTCGGTAGCCGTCATGGCGACAGCTCGAACACGACTTTCTCCCAAGTGCTGTTCAACCTCAGCGATTACATCGATCTTGGATTCTTCGCTGCCTCCGGTAATCCTCAACGCGTTGTAGATAGCGGGTAAATGTCCGCCGTCAAATTCGACGTCAACAACTGGACCAATGACGCTGACAATCTTTCCAGCCTTTGTATCTGCTGCCATTTCCTCAAAGTCTCCGATCGCCAGCAGTCAAAATGAAATTGGGAGCTTGTTCCACTTTGCTATGCCGAAGGCCACTGGCGCTCTTTATAGTTTCTTAGTTATACCGTCCGCTCAAAGCGTTTGTGCTCCCGACACCACTTCGATTAGTTCACGGGTTATCGTCGCCTGCCGAACCTTGTTCATATGAAGCGTCAGTGAATCGATCATTTCTCCTGCATTTCGAGTAGCTGCATCCATTGCGGTCATTCGCGCAGCATGCTCGGCTGCGGCAGACTCCAGCAGGGCTCGAAAAATCTGAACCTCTACGTGTCGAGGCAACAAGGTTTGGAAGATCTGATCCGCACTTGGTTCAAACAAGTACTCTGCCAACACTTCTATCTCATCTTCGCTAGGTGTTAGCCGTGGAATCGGGAGAAGCTGTTCAACGACTACATCCTGTTGGATGACACTCTTAAACTCGTTATATAAAAGTTGCACACTGGAAACTTGGTTGCTTGTGAACTGCTGTATTGCCATTTCGGCAACCGCCTGGGCATGACTGTACCGTAAATCGTTGAAGATGTTGATTTCCTCGTAGCGCACATTAATCTTGCGCCGCCGGAAAAAGTCACGGCCTTTTCGTCCGACCAGAGCCAACGCTACCTCGTTATCCGCATCTTGCACATAGGCAGTTGCCCTGCGCAGCAACGCCGAGTTGAAACCGCCACACAATCCCTTGTCAGCCGTGATCACGACCAGAAGTGCAGGTGCAGACGACCCTGGGTCAGGCGGCGTAAATAGTGGATGCGAAACTACATCGATTCCAGTTGATAGACCTTGCAAAACGCGCTGCATTTCTCGGGCAAATGGCCTTGCCCCCATTATTCGTTCTTGCGCCCTTCGAAGCTTTGAAGCCGAGACGGTTTTCATCGCCTTGGTGATTTGCTCGGTATTCTTGACAGCGCGAATCCGCCGCCGCAGGTCGATAAGCGAAGGCATGACGTTTAAGCAGCAGCTCCTTTGCGAGCTTCGACGAATTGTGTAGTGAATTCTTCGACAGCTTCCGTAACCGCTGTTTTGAGGTCGTCGTCCATCTTCTTCTGCTTGTTCAGCGTTTCGATGATAGCGGAGTGACGAACCTCAAAGAATTCATAAAGCTGTTGTTCATAGTCGGACACATCCGATTCCTCGATGTTGTCGAGATATCCATTCGCACCGGCAAAAAGAATCAGCACTTGTCGCTCGACTGATAATGGTTGGTATTGTGGCTGCTTGAGGATTTCAACCAATCGCCGGCCTCTGTTGAGCTGGTTTTGAGTTGCTTTATCGAGGTCACTGCCAAACTGAGCAAACGCCTCCAACTCACGGAATTGCGCAAGGTCGATCCGCAGCGTTCCAGCCACTTGTCTCATCGCGCGCACCTGTGCAGACCCTCCGACCCTTGACACCGAATTACCGACGTCGATGGCTGGCCGGATGCCTTGGTGGAACAGGTCACCTTGGAGAAAGATTTGTCCATCAGTAATCGAAATGACGTTCGTCGGTATGTACGCCGACAAGTCACCTGCCTGCGTCTCGATAATAGGAAGCGCCGTCAGCGACCCACCTCCTAGTTCCGCGTTCAGCTTTGCCGCCCGTTCAAGTAATCGCGAGTGAAGATAAAAAACGTCCCCCGGATATGCTTCGCGACCCGGCGGTCGACGCAGTAGCAATGAAATCTCACGATACGCCTGTGCGTGTTTTGAAAGGTCATCGTAAATGCAGAGCGCATGGCGCCCACTATCCCGAAAGTACTCTCCAATTGCACACGCCGAATACGGACTGATATAGAGCTGTGGGGCCGGATCAGATGCTGCCGCCGCCACCACAATCGTGTATTCCATCGCTCCATTCTCTTCAAGCGTTCTGACTACCTGTGCAATAGTCGACTGCTTTTGGCCGATAGCGTTATAGATACATATGACGTCAAGGCCTTTTTGATTGATGATCGCATCAACAGCAACGGCGGTCTTACCTGTTTGCCGGTCCCCAATAATTAACTCTCTCTGGCCCCGGCCGATCGGCACCATTGCGTCAATCGCTTTAAGGCCCGTCTGAAGAGGCTCCTTGACTGGCTGTCGGTCCACAACCCCTGGCGCAATCTTTTCAATGGGTGCAATTTCACTCGTCGCGATTGGACCCTTTCCATCGATTGGCTGCCCCAACGCGTCCACGACACGGCCGAGCATCTGGTCGCCGACAGGAACCGAAATAATGCGACCCGTCCGCTTCACCGTGTCGCCTTCCTTGATTTCCGTGGTCTCCCCCAACAGAACGGCTCCTACGCTCGATTCTTCCAAGTTGAGTGCGATTCCATAGACGCCATGCGGAAACTCGAGCATTTCAGTTGACATTGCTCCCTCAATGCCATGAATCCGAGCGATTCCGTCACCAACTGACACGACCGTGCCAACCTCCGTGACATCCACATCGAGCGAATAGTCACCTAGTTGATCCTTAATAATTTTAGAAATTTCGTCTGCTTTGATATCCATGAGAGTCGCAAATCGTAAGTAATCAATTAATCGCTTAAGTAGTAAGATCGGAATCCGTCGCCACTTTACACTTTACGTTTCTGTACTCAAACGCTGCCGGAGGCGACCGAGATGACCGGCAACGCTCCCGTCATACACGGTGCTCCCAATCTGAGTAACGATGCCACCTAACAGGGTGGTGTCAACATTGACATCCACCTCGACCTGTTTACCTGTTGCTTCTTCCAGCGCCTTCTTAATTAACGTGACGCTGTCTAGTTCCAGTTCCGATGCCGTCGTAACTCTGGCGCGAACTATGTTTCGCAGTTCCATGAGCTCGTCTTGATAGACCTCACTGATTTCTCGAATAAGGGAAAGTCGATCACGCTCAGAAAGCAACACGAGCAAGCGTTTAGTGACCGGAGAAAGATCGCCTACGCCCAGAAACAATTCATTAACCAATGCTTTCTTCCGAGCTGTGGGAATACCCGGACTAACAAAAATTTGATCGAGTTTTGGATGGGATGTGATCAACGTCACAACTCCCAAGAGATCCTGACCCACTACTTGCGGATCCGCATCCTTTTGGCTCACTTCAAGTAAGGCCCGTGCATACCGCTTTGCGGCGGCTCGATTCATCATCATCTCCGATTTTGGTGACCCCACTCACCACCTATCACGAGGACCAAGGTATCTCGAGAGGGGATAACCAGATCACTGGGGTTGTTTGCGGCAGGGCAAACAGGAATTTATACCACTCGCGATAGAGAAGGGGCAAGCCTTGAAGTGCTCTCTTTCACCTTAATCACAAGGAATCCCCGCCACGTGAGAGCTCTTCGTACAAGCGTTGGAGTTCCTCTTCTGAAGCGAACTGGATTTCAATCCGGCCGCCACGCCTCGACCGGACTATATTCACGCGTGTTCCCAGCTTGAGACGTAGGTTCTTTTCCGCCTCTCTAATGTGGACATCTTTCTCGGGCTTCCGGTCTGTCGTCGCCGTCGGAGCGAGCATCTTTTTTACCAGCGCCTCTGTTTCTCGAACCGATAGGTCGCGTGATCGTACGTCTCGGGCAAGTCGCCGCTGCGTCGACGAATCAGGCAATCCAATCAGGGCACGAGCATGACCCATACTCAGTCGCCCTCCGGCGACTTCGGCCTGTACCTCTGACGGCAGTGTCAGTAATCGCTGGTAATTGGCGACGGTGGCCCGGTCCTTTCCCACCGCTTGGGCGACCTCTTCCTGGGTACGGTTAAATTGTTCAGTCAGTCTCTGATAGGCTCGTGCTTCCTCGATAGGATTCAGGTTTTCTCGCTGAATATTCTCCACCAGAGCAAGTTCTAAACGTTTATCAGCCGGTACGTTTCTTATGTTTACCGGCACCCGCATCAGTCCGGCTCGCTGGGCTGCACGCCATCGGCGTTCCCCCGCAACAATCTCGTACTCACCGCCAGAAACTGGCCGGACCAGAATGGGTTGTATGACTCCGCTAGCCTTAATGGAACGAGCAAGTTCATCAAGACGCGCCCCATCCATCTCGGTCCGCGGCTGGTCCGCATTCGGCCGAAGGAGGTCAAGGTCAACCTCACTGGGATAGTCCTCTGAATCAGGCTGCGGCACTGGCGCACTATCTGGAATCAGAGCGCTCAACCCACGTCCAAGCGCTGGGCGTTTTTCAGGCATCATAATTTCCTGTGGTAGCATCTGGAGGACTCGAATCTCGTGCCGAGTCCATGTGTAATATCTCTCGAGCCAAAGCCACATATGCCTCGGCCCCCTTGGACCGCACGTCGTACAGAATCACTGGCAATCCATGACTTGGAGCTTCGCCAAGACGGATATTCCGTGGAATCGTAGTCTCAAACACACGATCCTTGAAAAAAGCCCGTACCTCCCGAGCCACTTGCCGGCCCAGATTTGTTCGGTTGTCGGCCATCGTCAACAACACTCCAGCAATACCCAGTTTCGAATTAAGCGAACCGCGAACACGCTCAAGAGTTGCCATTAATTCCGCTACGCCCTCAAGCGCAAAGTACTCGCACGTGAGAGGAATCAGAACTTCATCAGCTGCTGTTAAGGCATTAAGTGTCAACAAACCCAACGACGGGGGCGTGTCGATAAAGACGAAATCAAACTTCGACCGCGCCTGTTCAAGAAGTGGCCGGAGTCTGAACTCTCGCTCAGAGAGATTAATCAACTCAACTTCTGCGCCAGTCAGATTGCGATCAGCAGGAATAAGAGAAAGGCCACTTACTGCCGTCGGCATCACGTAACTATCCAAAATCGGTGAAGTGTCAGACGTGAGAGCGTGATAAACAGTTCGTCCAGACACTGCCTCATTCTTAAGTCCCACCCCGCTAGTGAGATTCGCCTGGGGGTCAAGGTCCACGAGCAAGACCGATTGATCAGCCAACGCTAGAGAGGCCGCAAGATTAATCGCAGTCGTCGTCTTTCCAACACCGCCCTTTTGGTTTGCGACCGCAACGATTCTTTTCATGGACTAACCCGAAGAATCATTAATTCATCCCGACAACTTAAACTAATTAAGTCATATGACCTATAAATGTTAGGCCATATAAACTAATGACTTTCTTTCAATTATTTTACATCTCACAGCTTATCTGGTCAAGATGTTCCACGTGGAACGTTAACAACTCCGAGGCAAAGTAGTGGCTAGCCTTCTGAGTCAGATTTCTGATATTTCAGCGCGTGGGTGGGGTTGGGTACCCAATCTTTCTGCTGAGACCGTGGCGCTTTTCCCTCACGCTCTTTTTCTAACTTTTTCTCAAAATCATCGAAGGCTTCTACAAATAGATCAGAGTAATTAATTTCTGTCACGTTCTGTCTCCTTTCGTAAACACTTCTCTTTTACCGTTACTGCCTGTCGCTATTTCACCGTTTGACATCTTCATCCCCGGCCAAAAAATATCACCGACGTTCCGTCGAACGCTATTAACCCTGGTAGAGCATCAAGCACAAGTTACATAGTCCCAAGTCTAGACAGAAGTGACAGGTTCTATCTTCTCGTTGTCGTGACGGTTCGTCCACCGCGCACAGTAAGCGTTTTAATATCGACGGGTATTAGCGCTGTGGGCCGGCGAAGCAGCAATCACTCTGCTTGCGAGCTATCGGTAAGCTTCTTTTTCGGTGTAAAGAAAATCGCTCTTGTTCCGCTGAGCGGTAGCGACTCTGGTAAATCATCCACATCATCCCGTGTATTTCCTCGGGTAGCGCGTAGCTTTTTAAGCTCTTTCCGAAATAACTCAAGGTCCGGTCCTTTTTTAGAAGTAGGCATATCTATCCTCCTATCAATTCTCGATCGGAGTGACTCCTTTCGAGTGAATTACTCGCAAATGGTCCCGAATGCCGTGAGCATCCGGCTGGCTGCGCCACCTTGTGTCCCCAGAGGATGGGAACTGAGTGAAGGTTGGCGGCGGGGTCGCCGAGCCAGGTCTCTACCCCGCACTCTCCATTACATCTCAACTGCCGAGGACAGCCGCAAGAAACACTTATATTATAAAAAAATGAAATAATAAAATCAATTTATATATAAACTTGCGTGAACCCCTCAAAAACAAATCGTAGCTGCTCTCGATCGATTCATCATCGTTGAGCCGATCGCCAGCACGAGCAGACCACATTCGTTTTATCTTCGCTTATTTTAGAAACTCTGCTTTTCCAACACGACCAATTCGCTGCTCAGCGCGCCAACCAATGCATGTCTACTC